>CAXBQZ010000054.1:0-19810 GCA_963978055.1 uncultured bacterium | reverse complement strand
TCCCCGGTCTACAACCCGGTCGATCTGGCTGGAATGGGCGAGCAGGATCCCATGTCGTATCACCGCGGTGTTGCTCGTCTGCTCGCCTCCGATGAAGTGGATTCAGTTCTCTGGATCGGATACTTCGGCGGGTACTCGTATCACAAGGGAGCCCTGTACGACGGAGAGTGCGAAGCGGCGCGTGCCGTCGTTGAGACGGTGAAGGCTCAGTCCAAGCCGTTGGTTGTGGCCACGATGTTTCCGGAGGCTCCAAGTATCAAGATCCTGCGTGATGGTGGGATTCCGGTCTACCGTGGAATCGGGGATGCGGCGGGTGCGATCGCTGCGCTTACGCCCGTTACCTCTCCCGCGTTCACCGATCCTGTTGCCCTGTCGGAGCCGGCGCAGCCCTTGACCGATACCGACTATCTAGCCACCAGGCAGTTGTTCGCAGGCGCCGGAATCACGTTCCCTGATTTGGCCGTGGTCACCTCAGAGGATCAGTTGATGGAAGCTGTGATCGCTGGAAAGCCCTCATTCCCCGTCGTTCTCAAGGCAATGGGCCTGCTCCACAAGTCTGACGCCGGGGGAGTTGTGCTCAATCTCCGCACTGAGGAAGAGCTGATCGCGGCGTACCGTTACCTGACCTCCCGATTGAGTCCACCAGCCGTCACGGTCGAAGCGATGTGTGATCTGTCAGCTGGAGTTGAGGTGATAGTCGGAAGCCAGCAGGATCCCCGGTTCGGTCCTGTGGTGCTCGTGGGTCTTGGCGGAGTGTTCACTGAGGTTCTGGCCGATGTCGCTTTTGCGCTGGCACCTGTCAGCGCTGACACTGCCAAGGCACTCCTTACGTCATTGCGAGGCGCCCCACTCCTGATGGGCGCCCGCGGACGCAGTCCGGTGGATCTGGACGCTCTCGCCGAAGTAGTGGTCTCGGTATCCAGGGTCGCGGAGGTACATCCGGAGATCGCCGAACTTGAGGTGAATCCGGTCCTCGCGTCTGCGGTGGGTTGTGTGGCCCTTGATGCTCGGGCCATCCTCGGCGACTAAATACTCCCCATTCGGAGTTGCGACGCGACATCGGCCACTGATCTGCGTCAGTCTTGGCACGTGAGTCGAGGTCGGATTGTTGCCCTGGTGTCGGTGCTGCTTGTGCTGTCCCTGGTTGTGGGCCTGATAGTGAAGTTGCGCATCGACAACACCAATGAGGTCGATCGACAGGCGGCATTGCAGCCGTTCTACACCCCTCCCGCTCAGATCACGGGTGCACCGGGAACCATCATCAGGCAGGAGCCGCTGGGCATCACTGTTCCCGGCGCTACGGCGTTGCGCATCCTCTACGTCACGCAGAGATCAGATGGAACACCAGCTGTTGCCGGTGGCATGGTCTTCATCCCCACAACTCCGGCGCCTGCCGGCGGGCGTCCCGTGGTCGCCTGGGCACATGGAACGGTTGGCGGAGGCGTTCAGTGCGCACCCTCTCGCTCTGACAATCCGACCCAGCCACTACACGGGTGGCTTCCGCAGATGTTGAGCCTCGGCTGGGTCGTTACAGCCACCGACTACGTGGGTTTGGGAACTCCGGGTACTGAGGCGTATCTGATCGGTCAGGATGAGGCACGTGACGTTGTGAACTCCGTGCGTGCCGCCCGCTCCATTGCCTCTGCTCAGGCAGGTGATCGCTGGGTGGTCTGGGGCCACTCCCAAGGGGGCCATGCGGCTATCTGGACGGGAGAGCTTGCTGCTTCACTTGCTCCTGAACTACATCTGCTCGGGGTGGCAGCTGCGGCTCCAGCGGCCGAACTACCCGTTATCGTCCAGGCTCAGTGGAACACCCCGATCGGCTGGGTGATCGGACCCGCGGTTGCGAGCTCGTGGCCGCTGATCAATCCGAACTTGCCCAAGGACGGAGTGATCAGCCAGGCGGGTATGAACAACACATCCAGAATTCAGGCCGCCTGCATCACCGAAGCCGCAATCGAGGCCATTGTTCGAGATAAGGCGGGGCAGCAGTACTTCGCGGTCAATCCATCGACGGTCCCGGCCTGGGCCAGTATCGCCGCCGCTCAATCACCAAAGCCGCTCCCAGCCTCGATGCCCTTCATGCTTGCCCAGGGCACCGCCGATGATGTGGTTCTTCCCGGCCCGAATGCGCTACTTCAGAACGAATGGTGTGCGGCGGGGTCGACGATCACGGCCCTTTGGATGGGTGGGGTCAACCACATGACCGCGGCCAACGTTGCCGGCCCCGGCGTGATCCCGTGGATCAATGATCGCTTCCACGATGTTCCGGCGGGACGCACCTGCCTCACTCCACCGCCAGTGCCCGCATCAAATCCGGTGCCTGCCATCTCCTGAGCGGGTTGTTACCTGTCGCCCGCTGCGGCGTTTCATCACTCGTTTGGCTCATAACAGCCCTTCATGGCGTTTCCTGCGCCATCATCTTGAGTCAATAGAGAGGTTATTGAGTAAAAACAGAGACACAACCTCACTGGGCTCGTGAACTCCCTTCACCTCGAGTCAAGGAGTACCCATGAAGCGCTTCGCGATTGGCATCATTTCACTCGCACTGGCCACCTCGGCCATCGGGGTTGGTACGGCGGCGGCTACCCCACCTCCGACCAGCACCACGGTCATCCTCAACTCTCAGGGAACTGCGGCCGCACAGTTGCCCACCGGGTCCCAGGCGCTCGTGCGTACCAATGCCCCGGTGACGGTGGCCGGAAGTTCGGCCCAGGTCATTTCCCAGGTGATCGATCCAACCCGTGCACCGCTGGCATCTCGCCCCGAGATCGACAACAACGGAAACACAGTGCAAGTCCCTGCAGTGACTGCACCTGAGGGCTACACGGTGGAGTACTACGACGGCACTTCATGGTCGACAACGACCCCAACCCTCGACAGTGACACCAATACCTTCCCAAGTGTGCAGGGTGTGCGGGCGACCGGAAACCTCACCGTGACGGGTTACTCAAACGGTCTCGAGCAGGTCTCGCGTACTGCAACCTCCACCGCTGAAGTCGGCTCAACCTTCCAGGGCACCTCTGGTGGAGATGGTTGGGATGTCTTCTTTGGCACGGGGCCGGCAGCCGGTCGGGTGTTCAACATCTTCCATCACTCGGGTGGCGACTTCACCATGGACTGCCATCTGCGTGACGGAACACCCTGCTGGAGTTCGCTGTTCGTAGCCAACCGGGTTGACTCGGCCACGACGTACTACACCTCGGCCCACTCCACCGGTTTCTATGTGGCGTCCCGAGACAGCATCTACAGCTTCGTGGCCAACGGAAATGGTGATCTCGGCATCTACTGTGTCAAGTCAGTTTCCACGAGTGCACCGGTCGACTGCACCACCCCCTTCACACCGCTGGCTGCTGGTGTTGGAGCGGCAGATTCGCGGAGTTCCAATGGTGCGGCAGATGCTGTCCAGATCGGCACGAAGGTGTTCGCTCGCGGATTCGGAACCGGCATGGACATGCTCTGCTTCGATCTCAGCACCGCCGCAGCCTGTACAAACCAGCCGTACAGCCTTGGGCAACCCTCTGGTGACGGCCAGTTCGGTGACAACCGGCTCATGCTGCTGGATACCAACATCTACTTCAATACCGGTGATTACGTCGGCTGCTTCGACACCGTGACAGATGGGCTGTGCGCCGGCTTCAACTCAGGGGCGCTTATCTCCCTGCCGGGGACGAGCACCGGTGCTCTCTTCTACACAACTGATGCCCAGGGCACCCCGAATCAGTTCTGCGGCTATAACGCAGGCACGTGCTGGCTGTTCGATGGCACGGCTGGTACCTGGCCCTCAGGCTTGGCCACGGGCATCAGTTCGTCGGCCGTCGATGGGTGGGGAATCTTTTACAACGAGAACACCCACCTGTACTACCTGAACGGCGATAACGCGGCCTGCTTTGATTTTGCGACGAACGCAGATTGTGCCAACTACACACCACCACGGCTCGGTGGCTATGCCTACACGATCCGTCAGGATCCCTCGAACAACTGGTGTCTGTGGTCGAATTCCGATGACGGCGCAATTGTCACGTTCAGCCCACAGTCTGGTGCCTCACCATGTGTTCCACCTCGTCCAGCCGTCATCGTCCCCTACGCTCAGGCGGTTCCCCGCATGGCGTGTACGGACGCAGGGCGAGTGGTGTCGTGGGGCAGCCTGACGATCACCCCGCCGGGGACTGAACCGGTGACACAGGCTCGAGTCACGGTGCAGGACAGTGCTGGTGCCGCGATCAGCGGTTGGACAGACATTGTTCCCGATGCGCAGGGAGTCATTGATCTGCATAGCCTCACCGTTGCGCAGACGGGTCTTCATCCGACCTACGAGGTCTACTACCAGGATGCCTCTGACCCAACTGGTACCACAGGCACATTCACGTACTCGGCGGTGGCACCGCAGTTGTGCGCGTCGGTAAAGACGGTAGCGGACCCGTGTCCGACCGGAATCGGCGTGGGCACCACGGATTTCCCATACGCCGAATCGAACCTCGCAGGTGCAAGCACCGTCGAGATCACCACGGGTTCATCGTCTCCCGTCACCTCGCAGAGCTCTGCAACGGCCACCCGCGTGCTCGGAGCAGTTGAATGTCTGACGGGGATCAGTGGAAATGTTGTCCAGCAGGGCGGCAGTCCTGGGCCTGTGGTTGGTATCACGGTGCGGCTGTATGACTCACATGGTCATCAGATCGCCACTGCGGTAACCGATTCCGGTGGCACGTACCACTTCAGCAACATCTACCCGAACGACTACGTCACCGAGTCAAATGGCGTGTCTACGGTTCAGACGGCGATCCCGTTCGTGGATTCAGGAGCCACCTCGATGCCTGACATCGTTCTGACCAATGATGATCCGACGATCGCCACCCTGAACTCCCGCCAGGTTGAGCACACCCATATTCAGGTGCTTGTGCACGAGGGTCTACCGGTATCAACCATCAGCGTCACGGGTCACTGCACGGCTGCTGGTGTGAATGTCAACTTCACGACCCCTGGGCCATGCACGATCACGGTGACGCAGGACAGCGTCGTGAAGCAGATCATCCATGTGACGGTGATTCCGGCACTTCGGCTGAGTCGACCACCGGCCTCGGTCAAGCCCAGTCATGGCTGGAATGTTGTGGCGACCCAGAGCCTGCCTGAGGCAGTAGTCACTGTCACCGGACCATGTGCGGTGACGGGGACGTACGTCTACTTCGCCTATGCGGGCACTTGCCGGATCACGGTCAAGCAGGGTGCGACAACAGTGGCGACCTACAGTGTGGTGGTCGATAAGGACGCTCCCAAGAGCGGTGGGGCAGTTGGTATGGGACGTGTATCGCTGTACTTCGCCCCGGACTCGCCGGTGTTGACACCGGCATCGATCAAGACGCTTACGTCACTGCTTCCCGTTCTGCGCAAGGCGCATACGGTGCTGGCTGTCGGCTTCACCACGGCCAGTAACCCAGGCCCCGGCGGACAGGCGTCAGCAACACTGTCGAAGGCACGTGCCAAGGCTGTCGCTGACTATCTGGGCGGCCGTGGAGTAACGGTCACGATGCAGGCGGGCCTGAGCCGATTGGGTAATCCTGGAATCGGGGCTCAGTCGAATCGTCGAGTGGATCTATCCTGGCGGTAGATTCACCGAACAGACAGACAGGGGCCGACCCGGGGGGAGTCGGTCCCTGTCCTGTTCATCAACGATGTAGCTAAAGAACTTTGGGCATCCGTCATTAGGCTAGAGGTGAGCCACAGAGCCCCGCTCCACACCGGTGCGCGCGGGGTATTGGGGCTCGGTGTAGTCGCGGGCCACATCGCCGATTCGCCAGTTCACCCACGGCAGGCGGGGGACACCCAGCATTGTGCGAACAACCTCGTATGGCAGTTCCGCGAATGCATTCAGGTGTGGCATATGCATCGACTCAGCCATCTGGACCAGATCACAGTAGCCGCCATCTGCGGTCCATGAATCGGAGTATCCACACAGTGCCTCCTCGCCGAGGATGGGGTGCTGAGCACTGATCGTTTTTGTCTGTTCGGGGATCGAATCCAAAACGATCGTGGCGAGTTGATGGGCATCATTTCGGCTCAGGAAGACCAGTTGGGCGATCTGACAGCCGGCCATCACATAATTGCGGATCTCTGCAGATGCGCGGTGTGCAACTCCGACCTTAAAGAACTGCTCCTTCGGATGGACCAACAGATAGGTCAGATGGGAGTAGGGCAGGTCAGTAAGGTCGACGGCGGCGGGTTGGGGGTTAACCCACATGGCAACTCCTTGGGAAGTGAACGAACACGATCCCGACCGGAATACCCCGAGGCAGAGTTCCCAAACGTAAAAAGTGCACTGTGCTTTTATTAGTCTTCCGTCAATCGGACGTTATGTGCACCGTGATCTGAGAAGTTGTCGTGCCGTCGGCCTCCGTTAACGTGACTACTGCGGTACCCGCGGCGAGCGCTTTGCCCCCGGGGTTGAATACAGCAGATCCGTCATCATGGCCCTGGTTCAGTTCCAACAGATCTGGTTGGTCGGTGCTGACCGTACTGTGTGCAGGATCGTTAACGTTGAAGACGATGTAGCGCCCCACGGGGACCGAGACGTCCGTCTCACCCGGAGTCACCATAATCGGCGGGAGCATCTGCGAGGTTCCTGTCTGCTGGGTGGAGCTCTGGCTGGCACTGGTGGTGCCACTGGTGGAGTTGGCTGCCGTTCCACATGCGGTGGTGACGAGCAACGCTCCCATAAGGAGTGCGCCCGAGAGTACTCGAGCTCGATGGTTGGCCAGAAGTGAAGTCATGACCCTATGACGAATGCCTGCTCACGTCCGTTCCCCTTCGTGTCCCAACCGTGATCAGATCACCGAACCCCTGCGAGGTGCAGTTGAATTGATCACAGTATGGCTCAGGTCGTCACCCGTTCGTCCGATAGTCCAGTGTGGGCCACCTCCCGGCTCGCGCTGTGGATTGCCGCACGCGTCAATCCGCCCTCGCTGACGAATCGGAGTGAAGACGTGAGTTGGTTCCTCAAGCCTGCGGATCTCGTCCTGGGGCGACTGCCCCTTCAGGTTCGAATCCTGCTTCTCGTCCTTCTACCCCTGATCCCACTGGTGTGGACAGTGGCTGCCTATGCCAGCACGCAGGGTGAGCGCATCAATTTCGCCAGGGAGGAACAGGCGGGTGTTGCCTACGAGCGTCCGGCAATCGGTCTGCTGACTGCCGTGGACTCATCGTGGGATGCGGTACGACTAGGTACTCAGGGATCAGACCTTGCCGGTGCTCTTAGCGCCTTCAAGCAGGCCGAGGCTCAGTACGGGTCCGAGCTCAAGACGTCCGATGCAGCTGCCGCCGCTGTGCGGGCGGTTGAAGCTCTCGGGGATGGAAAGGTGCCGTCATCGGATCCTCGATGGCCCGCAGCCTCGGACGCGGTCATGGCCGTCACGACGGCTGCGGCCAACAACTCCAATCTGATTCTCGATCCCGATCTTGACTCGTTCTACGTAATGGACGCTGCCGTGGTGCGCATCCCGACTCTCCTGGATGGCGCCGCGATCACGGCAGAAGTTGCCACCTCCGGTAAGGAATCCACCGATCGCACGGCCAACGTCGCGGTTGAGTTGGGTGCCTTCGTGGCAGCGGGGGATGGCCTTGCGTCCGATGTGGCCACAGCTGTGCCTGCCACCACCAACGCAGAGGTAGCCGCCGCAATGAAGTCAGCCAATGATGTGATCTCGGTTCAGGTCGAGAAGTTCAGCAAGGCGGCGAAGCCGGGCCTGACAAAGCCCCTCCCCAATGGTGCCGTCCCAGGTATCGCGGCTGCGGTTGGAGCGCAATCACCGGCCACCCTCGATGCCCTGAACACCCTGCTCGCTGCACGTATCGCAGGACTTGAGAAGTCACGGGCGATCGTCTTCGCTGTGAGCGCCATCGTCATGGCCCTTGTGCTCTACCTTGCATACGCATTCATGAAGTCACTGCGTCGGGGTATGGCCGGCACACTGCGCTCCCTCGAGCGGATTGCGGACGGTCAGCTGGACGAGCCGGTCGACGCGTCCGCCCTGCAGGATTTCCGTGAGATCGGCACTGCCGTCGAGCGATCTCGAGTAAGCCTGGCCAATACGATCAGTCGAGTTGCCGAAGGCAGTCAATTGGTCGCTGCCGCTGCCGCAGAACTCAACGCAACTGCTGCCTCGCTCGAAGCCTCGACAACGACCACGCGTGTTCGTGCTGTTGATGCTGAGCAGCGCTCTGGATCGGTGAACGGCTCGATGTCATATGTAAACGAGTCGATCAGTCAGCTTCGAGAGGCCGTTGCTGAGATCTCCCGCAACGCCTCGGCAGTGACCTCGATTGCTGATGAAGCAAGTGAGCGCACCCGCCTGTCTGCTGATCTGGCCAATTCAGTGGCCGCCTCTGCCGCAGCCGTGGTTGAGGCTGCAGGACAGATCACCGAGATCGCAGCACAGACGCGCATGCTCGCCCTGAATGCCTCGATTGAGGCCGCGCGGGCGGGTGAAGCGGGTCGAGGATTCGCTGTGGTGGCTGATGAGGTGAAGCAACTCGCCGAGACCAGCACGATCACCGCGGATGAGATCGTTCGGATCTCCATGGAGAATCGTGCTCAGGCAGAAACCGTCCAGCAGCAGCTCGCCGGAGTTGCTGATTCCATTCAGCAGGTGACCGAGACCCAGGCCACAGTGGCCGCCGCAGTTGAAGAGCAGTCTGCGGTTATTGCGACCGTGAATGAAGGTGTGAGCTCGACAACGAGTGAGTCACTGCAGATCTCAGCGGCCTCGGCCGAGGTGCTGGAGGCTGCGGCTGAAGCGGCCGCAGGTACGACTCAAGTGATCTCAGCGTCCGAGAGCCTGTCCCACCTGGCCGAGGATATGGCCGGTGTGGTGTCACGGTTCACCCTGCCCAGTGAGCGGGCAGCAGCCAAGCAGTTCGCCGGAGTCTAGGTGCACCCCGCACACCTGGACTCGCTCAGGTGCAGGTGATCCACTCGCCCCGACGAGCACTGATCGTGGCACGTTCGAGAAGATCGATCGTGGCAATGGCACTCGCCGGGCTGACGGGCGGCTCCGCGTCCGCCCTGATCGCTGCGTTGACTGCTGGGTAGAAGGTGTCCCAGCGCCCCCTGTCGAGCACATGTTGAACAGGTGGTGCATCACCGCGGTGGATCTCGGCGAGGCGCTGAGACACCCCCCAGTGATCATCGTGGGGAATCCGTCCCTGTCTGAGCTCGGACTCCTGCTCGTCGAGACCGTGGATCACCAGACCCGCCTCGTTCCCGAGTATCCGAAACCGCGGTGCAAGGTGGGGGGCGAGGGCTGATACCGAGAGTTCACTGATCACACCACTGCTGTGCTCGATCAGGATCAGGGTGTCGTCATCGGCTATGTGTGGTGAACGCAGGGCGCGGGCTGAGGCGTAAACCCGACTTGCCGGCCCGAAGAGCACGAGTGCCTGATCGGCCAGATGGCTGCCCAGGTCGTAGAGCAGGCCCGCCAGTTGGTCTGGGGATCCAGTGTCACGCCACCGATCCTGCGTCTGCGGTCGGAATCTCTCGAACGCAGATTGGAAGCGGTGAACCTCACCCAGGGTGCCTGAGCCCAGTAGCCGCTCGACGGTGAGGAAGTCTGAGTCCCATCGACGGTTCTGAAATACGTGGACCTGTCGGCCGACAGCCTGCGCATGGTCAAAGATTCGCTCTGCCTCGGCTCGTGTTCCACACATCGGCTTCTCGAGAACAACATGAAGGCCATGATCGAGCGCGCGCAGGGTAAGTGGAACATGCAGCGCATTGGTGGTGGCCACCACCAGCACATCTACCGTAGACGAGCTCTGGAGCAGCTCATCGACAGTCGCGAAGATTCTGGTGTGCGGATAGGCGGCCCCTGCGGACTGCTGCTTCTCGGCACTCTGAGCAACGATGGCTACCAGTTCGGAATCCGGGCACGCGCTGATCAGCGGAGTGTGAAAGACACTGCCGCTGAGTCCATAGCCGACAACGGCGTAACGCATGACGTAACTCCCGGGTTCGTGGGTACTATTGGGTTGAGTATGTTGACGCTGAAAACAAACTATGTTCAGACTGTCACATCCTCGCTGCAAGTGAAGTGATTTCGACGCATGACCTGTGCACACCGGACCCCTGGAGACTCACGTGACAATCCCCGCTCCCACCCCGGCCGATAAGTTCACCTTCGGATTGTGGACCGTCGGTTGGCAGGCCCGTGACACCTTCGGGGATGCCACCCGGGGACCTCTGGATCCAGTTGAGGCAGTTGATCGCCTCGCCGATCTGGGGGCGTACGGGGTCACCTTCCACGATGATGATCTGATCCCACCGGGAAGTGATCCGGCCACCCGGGCGGCCATCATCAAGCGCTTCACCGGGGCGTTGGAGTCCACCGGAATGAAGGTTCCGATGATGACGACGAACACCTTCTCCCATCCCGTGTTCAAGGATGGCGCTCTGACGAGCAATGATCGCGACGTCCGTCGCTATGGAATTCGCAAGGTGATGCGAAACCTTGATCTGGCCGCTGAACTGGGCGCTCACACGTACGTCTTCTGGGGCGGACGTGAAGGTGCGGAAGTGGATTCGGCGAAGGATCTCGCGGCCAGCCTTGATCGTTACAAAGAGGGCCTGGATTTCCTCTGCAGTTACGTGATCGAGCAGGGCTATGGAATCAAGTTCGCCATTGAGCCAAAGCCGAATGAGCCTCGAGGCGATATCTTCCTTCCGACCATTGGTCACGCACTTGCGTTCATCAATGAGCTCGAGCATTCCGAGATGGTTGGACTCAATCCTGAGGTTGGCCATGAGCAGATGGCGGGCCTGAACTTCGTCCATGGCATCGCACAGGCGCTGTGGCATGGAAAGCTGTTCCATATCGATCTCAACGGCCAGCATGGTCCCAAGTTCGATCAGGATCTCGTCTTCGGACATGGTGACCTGATCAGCGCATTCTTCCTGGTGGATCTGCTCGAATCATCTGGCTATGAAGGGCCACGTCACTTCGACTACAAACCTTCGCGCACCGAGAATCCGGAGGATGTCTGGGTGTCGGCCGCGGCCAACATGCGCACCTACCTGATCCTGCGTGAGAAGGCTCGTGCCTTCCGGGCCGACCCGCGTGTACAGGAGGCGTTGGCAGCGTCCCGGGTTCCCGAGTCTGCGATCCCCACGATTGCGCCAGGGGAGTCGTTCGCTGACCTCATGGCCGATGTTGACGCCAACTTTGATGTCGAGGCTGCTGGACGTCGCGGGTTCCACTACTCACACCTGGATCAGATTGGCCTCGAACACCTGCTTGGTACCGCCTGAGATGACCTCACGACGGCTGGTAGCGGGCGTTGACTCATCAACGCAGTCGTGCAAGGTCGTGATCCGTGATGCGGATACCGGTCAACTTGTACGTCAGGGACGAGCGTCCCATCCCGAAGGCACGGAGGTGGCGCCCGTTGCTTGGGAGCAGGCCCTACGAGTTGCCATAGATCAGGCGGGTGGGCTGGACGAGGTTTCTGCCCTGTCCGTTGCGGGGCAGCAACACGGCATGGTGCTGCTCGACGAGGATCGCGAGGTCGTGCGTCCGGCCCTGCTCTGGAATGACGTTCGCTCTGCAGGTAGTGCCGACGAACTGGTCACTGAGCTCGGTGCCAAGGTGTGGGCCCAGGCCACGGGGAGTGTTCCGGTGGCCTCCTTCACCGTGACCAAGCTTCGCTGGACGGCCAGTCATGAGCCCGATTCGGCAGCACGGGCCGCATCCGTTGTCCTGCCACATGACTGGTTGACGATGCGCCTTCGACCGGCTGGTGAATCCATCACAACTGATCGCGGTGACGCCAGTGGAACCGGTTACTGGTCGCCATTTGCCAATGACTATCGACGTGACCTTCTCACCCACGCCTTCGGTCGCGAACTTGAGCTGCCCGAGGTTGCACCGCCTCGTCGGACCGTGGGCGAGGTATCCGATCAATGGTCATCATCACGAGGGATCCTGCTCGCACCGGGTACCGGCGACAACATGGCCGCGGCTCTGGGCCTTGACGCCAAGCCTGGAACTGTTGTGGTGTCACTGGGTACCAGCGGTACTGCGTTTGCAGTTGCTACCTCCCCGACGGCTGATGACACCGGCGGGGTCGCGGGCTTCGCCGATGCGCAGGGTGGATTTCTCCCACTGGTCTGCACGTTGAATGCAGCACTCGTCCTATCCGCTATGGGTGACATTCTCGGTGTCGACCATGATGGGCTCGACGCGCTCGCCCTGCGGGCGCAGCCGGGTGCTGAGGGGGTGACATTGCTGCCGTACCTGGCCGGGGAGCGCACTCCTAATCGGCCGCTGGCTACCGGACAGGTGGCGGGGCTGACTCTGTCGAATGCCAAGCCTGAAAATCTTGCCCGCGCTGCCATCGAGGGAATGCTGTGCGGACTGGCCGATGCGGTTGATGTGCTGACCGGACACGGGGTGCCGATCGAGCGGATCATTCTGATCGGTGGCGCGTCAGCGTCCAAGGCCGTTCAGGTGATCGCTCCGACCGTGTTCGGTCAGCCGGTCTTCATCGCTGAGCCGGGTGAGTACGTTGCCGATGGAGCAGCTCGACAGGCTGCCCAGTTGCTGGGGACCGGTGATGATTGGGCACCTGTCGCCGGCTTCTCGGTGGAGGGTGACGCAGCACCGCACGTCCGTGATCGATACGCCCAACTGCGCGACGGCACACATGGCTGAGGTGCATATCGAGCCTGATCCGGAGATTCCCACTCTGGATCGTTACGTGATGTCGGCTGGCATTGACGTCGCATTCGTCCCGCAGGCCGGCATGGTGGGTACCTCACTTCTATGTGACGGACGTGAGCTTCTCGGCCGCCGGGGTGGGCTCACCGACTATGTCGGTCTAGGCAAGACCTTCGGCATTCCCCTGTTGGCACCATGGGCGAATCGCTTGGCCAATCCGGTGCAACAGTTTGCCGGGAAGTCGTGGACGGTTGCGGTAGGGGATGTGGGAGTTCATCCCGATGAGTTCTCCCAACCCATTCACGGTCTGCTCGCGGCAAGTGATGCATGGGTCGTCGACGAGTTCAGTGCTGATGCCCATACCGCACAGTTGATCGCGCACCTGGATTTCAACCAAGATCTGCACTGCTTCGCAGGGTTCCCGTTCGAGCACAGACTGACGATCGTGGCGCGACTACATGAGAACACTCTCGGAATCGAAACGATCGCATGCGCTACCGGCAGCACTCAGGTGCCTATTGCCTTCGGCTGGCATCCGTACTTCTCGTTTCCAGACACTGAACGCCGCGACTGGGTCATCGACACCCCATTTATCGAGCTGGCGGAATTGAGCGACCTCAAGATCCCTACGGGGCAGGTAATTGAGCAACCGATTGCCGCCGGCTCATTGGCCGATCGTGCCTTTGATGATGTCTATGTGAACGTTCCAGACGGGGCCCGCGCACGGATCAGCGGCACTGAGACACAGATCAGCGTCCGCTATGTGAGTGGTTATTCGACAGCGGTGGTCTTCGCGCCGCTGACTGCTGATGTCATCTGCTTCGAGCCGATGACAGCGCCCACCGATCCGTTCAGCGGTAAATGGCCGATCAACGTGGTGGAGCCGGGTCAGGAGTACCGCGCCAGATTTGAGATCGAGGTCAGTCGAACGTCCTAGCCGACATCCGCGATCATCGCCAGATGACCAAGTGGATCCTCGAGCAGTCCTGCGAATGCAATCTCGGCTGCTCCGATGAGGACTGCGTCGCGTCCCAGTTGTGCCACCCGAACGACGACCTCTTCGCGGGCTGCTGCAAGTGCTCGCCCCATCTCATCGAGGACCACCTGCTCGGTAAGCGGATATACATCACCGAGCAGTCCGCCGACGACGACTGCCTCGGGGTTGAGGATGTTGATGATGTTGGCCAGGCCAAGACCAAGCCATCTGCCCACCGGCTCAAGTCTTTCGCGATTTTCCGGGGTATCAGCAATAGGTCTCACAAGCTGAGCCGGCGAGTTGAGGCCTAGAGCTGAGCACACAGCAGCCTCACCGATCGTGGTCTCCCAGCAGCCGCGTCCACCACAGCGGCAGTTGAGTCCGGTGGGGTCGACCGTCATATGACCGACTTCACCGCCGTAGCCACCGGCGCCGGACATGAGCCGGCCGTCGATGATGAGTCCACCACCTACGCCGACATCACCGCGGATGGTGACGACGTGTGAAAATTCAGCCGAGACACCGCGGGCATGCTCCGCCATCGCCGCCAAGTCAGCATCGTTGGCAACGGAGACTGTAAGTCCGGTCTTGAGCTTCTTGGCCACGAGCCTTCCGAAGGGGATGCCCTCCCACTCGAGGTTGGGAGCCACCTGAACGTAACCATCTGAATGGCGGACAACGCCCGGGATGGCGATGCCTACTCCGACACACGTTGCTCGCTTGGGAAGTTCGGCCTGAAGAGTGCCGGCCAGAACTTTGATGCTCCGCGCAACGTTTTCCGGGGTCTCGCCATCTAGGTGCTCAACTGTTGCGCGCGCCCGGATCCGCCCACCGAGTTCAACAAGGGCGATCTCGGTTCGTTCAACGGCCACATCAGCAGCGATCACGTAGGCGCGGCCCGAGGTGATCGCAACAACATGGGACGGACGTCCAACACCCCTGTCTTCGGGCTGGTGCTCGTACACCAGTCCAGCCGTGGCGAGGTTGGTGATCAGTGCGCCAACCGTGCTGCGATTGAGTCCAGTTGCTGTTGATATGTCTGACCGCGAAAGTGAACCGTGAAGATGAACCAGTCGAAGGACAGATGCCAGGTTGTGTTGGCGCACCTCGTCCTGGGTTGCCCCCGCAAGTGATCTAGCCATCTACGGTCCTCAGCTATGCCCTGCCACTGGCGGCTGCCCGTCGGCGGGACAGTGCATCGACGCTTGCAGCCACCAGAAGTACCAGACCCGTGACGATGTACTGGATTCCTGCCTGCTGGGTGATCAGGGGGAGTCCGTTACCGATCACGCCGACCACCAGACCACCGATCACTGCATCCCAGACACGGCCGCGTCCACCGAACAGGCTCGTACCTCCGATAACGGCGGCTCCAACCGCGTACAGCAGCGTTGTGCTGCCTCCAGTGGACGGTGAGACCGAGTTGTCGCGCGAGGCGAACAGGATGCCTGCGACGCCAGCCATGGTTGAACAGATGACGAAGCAGGCAATGCGAATTCCGCGCACATTGATACCTGCGCGACGAGCTGCTTCAGCGTTTCCACCCACTGCGTAGATGTGACGACCGAAGGCGGTACGGCTCAGCACGAAGGTGAGCGCCACCAGAAGCAGGAGGATGAGCGGAACGATGTAGGGAACGCCCTTGATCGACGTGGCCTGTGGGTTGAGGCTGCGCTCCTTGCTGAACTGCCAGGTAAACGCACCGTAGAGCAGGGCGAGGGAAGCAATCTTTGCCAGCCACAGGGAGGTTGACTGGGTGGTCAGCCCCTGTGACCGACGGGTCATAATTCGCCGCCCAGTTGCGAGGGCATATCCGAGGACCACGACGGCGAAAAGTACCCAGCCGGCGAGGACGCTCAGGTTGTTGTTCTCCAGCGCCAAGATGACCGGATCTTTTACGGCGATAGTTCCACCATCACCAATGATCAGGAGCATGAGTCCCTGCAGGCCGAGGAACATCGCGAGTGTGACAACGAAGCTGGGGATGCCCAGACGGGCGACCAGAACACCGATGAACAGACCGATCAGTGCACCGGTGAGCAGTGCCGCAACGACAGCGATGTACCAGGGCAAACCCTTCTGGGTCATCGCAACGGCCAGGACAGCCGCGCACGTGCCGGCCCCGAACCCAGCGGACAGGTCGATCTCACCCAGCAGCAGAACGAAGACCAGGCCCATGGCCAGCACGATCACCATCGAGCTCTGGGTCAGCAGATTGGCGAAGTTGAAGGAGGTGAGGAAGACATCACCCTTGAGGGCGCCGAAGATCCCGACGAGTGCGACGAGCCCAAGGATGGCGGGCAGTGAGCCGAGTTCACCTCCGCGCACCTTGTCCCAATACTGGGAGATGGCCTCAGAAATCGACTGGTCACCTTCGTGTACCACTCCGTCGTCGGTGGTGAGACGTACGTCAGTGCTCATAGGGTGACCGCCTGCTGAAGTCCGAGGTCGCCACTTCGACCTGTGGTGATGAGTTCGACGACCTGCTGTGCGTTTACGTCTGCTTTCGAGACCTGGGCGGCCATATTGCCGAGGTAGAGGGCGGCAATGTTGTCTGCAACCTGCATCACATCGTTCATGTTGTGTGAGATCAGAATGACGGCCAAGCCGTTGTCGGCCAGTCGACGCACGAGGTTGAGTACCTGCTCGGTCTGTGCCACACCGAGGGCCGCCGTGGGCTCATCGAGGATTACCAGACGGGAATTCCAAAGCACTGCTCGGGCGATCGCGACTGTCTGGCGCTGACCACCGGAAAGACTTGCCACGGCCTGACGAACGGATTTGAGGGTACGTACAGACAGGCCATTGAGGGTCTCGCGAGCACGCTGCTCCATCGTGGTCTCGTCGAGGCTCACGCCGGACTTCAACTCACGGCCCAGAAACATGTTGTGAACGACATCGAGGTTGTCGCAGAGGGCGAGGTCCTGATAGACGACCTCGATCCCAAGAGAGTTCGACTGACGGGGCCCAGTGATCTTCACCGGTTCTCCGTCGAAGGTGACCTCACCTGCATCGAAGGGATAGATACCGGCGATGCCCTTGATCAACGTGCTCTTACCTGCACCGTTGTCGCCTACGAGAGCAGTTACCTGACCGGCCCAGACGTCGAGGTTGACGTCACGAAGCACATGGATCGCTCCGAAGCTCTTGTTGACTCCGCGAAGGGAGAGCAACGGCCGAGCGGACTGGTCACCAGGACCTGGGTTCGATGTCATTGACGTCCTTCGTACTGAGGTTATGGCACGCGCAGATGGGGCAGGTAGATAACTAGTGCATAACGTAGTTGCGGGGTGGGTGTCACGTCCTGACTATCGACGTAACACCCACCCCGCGTCTTACTACTAGGAGATTCCCTGCTTGGTGCACTCAGCCTTGGCGGCGTCAGTGGTGCAGATCTTTGCGGCGGTGGTGAAGCCGTCAGCGATGACGTCCTTCACGTTGTCCTTGAAGATCGGCTGCGGGGTCAGCAGGACTGAAGGAACGTCCATGCCGGAGGTGCTGTCCTTCACGGTGCCGTTGGTGGCAGGTGCCTGACCATTGGCGAGCGCGATGGCGGCTGCGGAGGCTGCATCAGCTTCCTTCTTGATGGCCTTGTAGACGGTCACACACTGGGTGCCCTCGAGAACGCGGGTGAGACCCTCGTCAGTTGCATCCTGACCGGTGACCGGAACCTTGCCAGCAAGACCGTTCTTGGCGAGAACGGCAATTGCCGCGCCACCGAGGCCGTCGTTTGCTGCGTCAACGCCGACGATCTTCGGGTTCTTGGCGAACATCTGCTCGAAGATGGTGCCGGCCTTGGTGTTGTCCCAGTCCGGAACGGCCTGATCTTCACCGATGGTGAAGCCGGCACCGGTGATGGCTGCCTGGTAGCCCTGCTTGAACAGGGTGGCGTTGTTATCGGTCGGTGAACCATTGAGCAGGTCGACCGTTCCGGAGGTGACGCCCTGAGCCTTCAGGCACTGGACGAGGCCATCGCCCTCAGCCTTGCCCACCGCGACGTTGTCGAATGAGACGTAGACGGCGGCACCGCCACCGAGGGTGAGACGGTCGTAGTCGATCGTCTTGATCCCCTGGGCTGATGCCTTCTTCTCACAGGCTGAACCGGTGTCGCTGTCCAGGTTGACGATCATGAGGACGTTGACACCACCAGCAATGAGGCTGTCGCAGATCGTTGCGAACTTGGCCTTGTCGCCACCAGCGTTCTGGATATCGAACTGGATGTTGGCTGCGGTGAATGCATCCGTCAGGTACTTGCGGTCAGCGGTCTCCCAGCGAGCGGAAGAAGCTGAGTCAGGAAGGATCACGCCAACCTTCGGCGTTACGGCTGCACTTGAACTTGCGGCACCGGTCGGCGTCGGGCTTGTGCTGCCTCCACCGTTGCTGCTGCTGCCACAGGCAGCCAGTGCGAGTGCTGATACTGCTGCTGCGACCACGAGGGTCAGGCTGCGAGTACGCATCTGTCTCCTTAGATTTCGCGGGTGAATCCGTGGTTTCTAGGTCGATGAACCCGTATCGGGACATCTGTCTGCAGCCTCGACGTCACCCACGTCGAATATGTTGTGAGCGAGAACTTATGTGGAATCTTGCCGCCGGGCAAGTCCAAAACGGTATCAATTTGTTCTCGCCGATAACAATTTAGTTACGACAAGATCACGCAGGGTCCGGGGATCACGATTCGGTTGCGGTCGAAGGACTTTTCGGTCTCAACTGTCCGTGGCTGCGGCTACCTGCTTGGGCTGAATCAGCGCAGGTGAGAAGCCTGTAGCCACCTCAGTGGGCGGCTGCTGGCTCAGAATTCAACAGGGAGATGATGTGGCCTGAGCGCACAACCTCACCGATGAAGTCGATGAACTCAGCTCCGGACGGTGGGGTGAGCAGGCCCGCCTGCCAGCGCTCCGAGGAGGCCTCTGGCGCGGGAATACCAATGACTCGGGAGGCCAGGTCGTAGACGCCGAAGACCACTCCGAGGCTTGGGGACAGCTGGGCAGCAAAGTGTGTCCGTAGGCAATCTGCTGCTACTGCCGCATTCAGCACCACAGCTGTATCGGCCAGAGCCGCGCGGTAGTTCGGTCGATGGGTGACATCGGCACCATGGGCGCGCTTGAGAGCTACATCCGCCCCGCGCACTGATGCCATGAGTGCATCGATGATCGAGCGCAGGGGCAAGTTGTGAGTAACGCCCAAGTAGTTGACTGGTTGAAGATAGGAGTCGACAGCCGCCCCGACGGCACCACACCCGGTGTGCCCGATGACACCAAGCAGACGTAGGTCGCTCAGATGAGCGACCGCATAGTCAAGGCTGCCGACGCCTTCGTTGGCCAGCACATTGCCAGCCACTCGGACCACGAAGACGTCATTGGCTGACTGTGACATCAGCAGTTCGAGTGGTACTCGTGCGTCGGCACACCCAACAAGAGCGGCAAAGGGAGCCTGTCGTGGCGCCTCACCAGGTACGTGACCGAGACCCAGATCTTCGGGCGTCACTGGAAGGACGAGGCGTTGCCCCTCGGGTCCATCGCCGCCAAGGCGGGCGAAGGCAGCATTCCCTTGGTCAATGAGCGAGACAGCCTCAGTCCACGAATGTGGGGATGGTTCGACGAATTGGTCGGCGGGCTCGTACCGCCAGGTGATCTCGATCATGACCTACTCCTTCTAGGTAGGGGCTGCTCGTCACGGCGCCGGGCGAAGCCGGCAAGAACTGCATCATTCATCAGGTGGAAGGTGCGAGCTCGATCGGGCGTGAAGCCGATTCCGGCCAACTCAAGACTCATGGCTCCATGTACGCCGCACCAGATTGACTGGCCTACCTCCACGGGGTCTGACTCTACGAGGTCGCCACGTGACATCGCGTCGGTCACCAGCAGAACGAGCGCCTCGAAGGATTCAACCGCACTGGTCAGAGTTTCAGGTGATGGTGCCACGTCATCCGGATGGTTGAACATCAGGGTGTAAAGGTGAGTGTGGGCCAGAGCGAACTGCCGGTATGCGTCGCCGGAGTTGCGCAGCCTCACCAGCCCGTGTCCGGGCGCTGCAAGGATGGCCTCCCGCAGAAGCACAAAGCCGCGAGCAAGCAGTGCGTCGATGAGGCCAGGCTTGCCGCCGAAGCGGTTGTAGACCCCCATCGGCGCAA
>CAXBQZ010000053.1:0-19996 GCA_963978055.1 uncultured bacterium | reverse complement strand
CGTTCGTCCGATCTTGGATCCGTCAGTCACGACGATGATGCGCTTCGAGCGCTGGATCATCATGCGATTGGTGTGAGCCTCCACCTCGTCATGGGTGGTCAGACCGGTTGGGGCCGTAATCCCGTCCACACCCACGATCAGGACCTCGATGTGAAGATCTCGCAAAGTCTGCTCGGCGAGGGCGCCAACGAGCTCGTAACTCTGCGGACGCGTGACTCCACCGGTGAGGATCACCTTGAGGCGGGGACGCAGTGCTAGCTCGGCGGCGATGTTGAGAGCGTTGGTTACGACTGTGACGTCGACGCGATCGGCAATGATGCGAGCGACCTCGCTTGTGGTGGTGCCACCGCTGAAGCCGATCGTAAGCGGCCCATGTGGCAGTAGCAGGGCAGCCTGAGCCGCGATGAGCCGCTTCTTCTCCCGCTCACGTCCACCGCGATAGCGCACCGGGAGTTCGTAGGCCACGTCATGGGCCAGCGCCCCACCATGGGTGCGGGAGAGCAGCTTCTGATCCTCAAGCATCTGCAGATCGCGTCGAAGGGTTGCCGCAGACACCCCGAACTCGACGGCGAGCTCACCGGCATTCAGTGATCTGTTCTCGGCAAGCAACTCAAGGATCGCTGAGATCCGAGCGGCACGACGCAGTGAAACAGCGGCCACAGTGGTTCACCCCTTTCACGTCCAGATGGTGATGCACACAAACGCTCAGTCTGCGCTGCCCGAATCTGCGCGTTTCGCGCAGAAGGTTGAGTGAATCATACGATCGGCGCGAGACTAGCGACATGTCTCGGACAACAACGATCACCTTCCTTGGCGCCGGCAGCGTCGTCTTCACTCGTGAACTGCTCAGCGACCTGCTCGGGTTCAACGATCTGGGACCCCTGCACATCTCGCTGCACGACATCAACCCGGAGCGGTTGGAGACAGCTGTGGCGATTGCCAACGCCACGGCTGCGCAACTCGGCAGGTCGGTGACGGTCACCTCGTCAATGGATCGACGGGCTGCACTGGCCGGAGCGACGTACGTCATCAACTCGATCCAGGTGGGTATGCACGAGGCCACGGTTCGCGATATCGAGATTCCGGCGAGCTTCGGTCTGCGTCAGACGATCGCGGACACGATCGGCATCGGTGGCATCTTCCGGGCGCTGCGAACCTTCCCGGTGCTTGAGGGTATTGCCCGGGACATCCTTGAGATCTGTCCAGATGCGTGGCTTCTCAACTACACCAATCCGATGGCGATGAACATTGCCTACCTGCACGCCATCGCTCCTTCCCTCAAGGTCCTTGGACTGTGCCACTCCGTCTACTGGACGGTGCGGGGTCTCTGTGAGGTGATCGACGTGCCATTCGATGAGGTGTCGTACTGGTCGGCGGGCGTCAATCACCAGGCGTGGGTTCTGCGATGGGAGCGGGACGGCCAGAGCCTCTACCCACTGCTGGACGCGAAGATCGCCGCTGATCCAGAACTGCGCCGTCGGGTCCGCGTCGACATGTATCGAAGGCTTGGCTACTACCCGACGGAGACCAGTGAGCACTCATCGGAGTACGTGCCGTGGTACCTCAAGCATGATCAGGAGATCGACCGGCTTCGCATCGCGGTGGGCGCCTACATCGGAATCAGTGAGGACAATCTGCGCGAGTACGACCAGACGCGGGCCACCCTTGCAGCAGGGGAGCCTCTGGCGATGGATCGGGATTCAACTGAGTACGCACCACAGGTGATTCACTCGATGGAGACGGGCACCAAGCGCACGATCTTCGCCAATGTGGCCAACCACGGGTACATCACCAATCTGCCCAACAACTATGCAGTCGAGGTGCCCACCTCGATCGATGAACTCGGTGCGCACCCGATGTACGTGGGCGATCTTCCTCTGCAGTGCGCCGCGCTGAACCGCTCATTCGTCAGTGTGGGTGAGTTGACGGTGCAGGCTGCTGTGACCGGTAATCCAATGCTCATTCGCAATGCGGCCATGATCGACCCGAACACTGCGGCCACCTTGACCCTCGATCAGATCTGGGCACTGTGCGATGCTCTCACCACCGCCCATGGTGAGTTGCTGGCCGAGCCATTGCGCGCCACCTTGGCCTGAGACGTTCAATCCGAAGCAGGGGTTCAGATGCCACTTGTTCCAACCGGTGAGCTGGTGCACCAGGCTCGTCAGCAGCGCACTGCCCTGGGAGCCTTCAACGCGATCTGTCTTGAGCATGCCGAGGCCATCGCGATGGGTGCAGAGTCAGCCGGCAGGCCGGCCATCATTCAGATCAGCGAGAACGCGGTGAAGTTCCATCGACGCACGCTCGGACCACTGGCCGCTGCTTGTGCCGAGGTGGCCCGCTCATCGACGGCAGATCTTTCGCTGCACCTCGACCACGTCGAAGACTCAGAACTCCTACGTCAGGCAGCAGATTTCGCATTCGGGTCGGTGATGTTTGACGGGTCCACCCTGGACTACGCCGACAATGTGGCAGCAACTCGCGCGGCAGTTGAGTGGGGACATGGTCACGGACTGTGGGTGGAAAGTGAGCTCGGTGAGGTTGGCGGCAAGGATGGGGCTCACGCTCCGGGTGTGCGAACCGACCCACAGGAGGCCGCCGAGTTCGTGGGGGCTACCGGAGTGGACGGCCTGGCCGTGGCCGTGGGAAGTTCACATGCGATGCTCGACCGCTCTGCGGCTCTCGATCATGAGCTGATTGCCGCTATTGCTGGGGCCGTAGGCATCCCGCTGGTACTGCACGGATCCTCTGGGGTGCCAGATGAGGAACTTCGGCAGGCAGTTGCTTCGGGCATGGTGAAGATCAATATTGGTACAGCTCTGAACATCGGGTTCACCGGTGCTGTCCGCGAATACCTGGCCGCGAATGAGTCGGTGGTGGATCCGCGCAAGTACCTGGCGCCCGGTCGTGACGCGATGGCGTCCGTGGTTGCACATTTCCTTGGGGTGCTTGGCTAAAGGCAGTTGCCCCATACCCCCAGGTGGGGTGGCTGAGCACCCAAACTGGGGAGTCGGAAAGGCGCAATCTCATCCTGACTCGGCCGCCTCTGCGCCGGTACTCTCAATCTATGAATCTCGGGGTGGGTCGCACTGCGTCTACGCGCATGCCCGCCTCCGCGGTTCGAATCACCTCACCCCGCACGATGCCGCGCGCGATCGAACTCGCAGTGACGGCCGTTGCTTTGGGAACGTTGGGACACCTGCTCGGTGGTGCCGTGGTATCTCCGGTGATCGTGCTTCCTGCACTGGTCCCACTGCTGGTACTGGCCCGGCTCTGTGCAAAGTCCGAGCTCAGTGGACGTGCTATCACCGCCTATCTGGTCGGCGGCCAACTGTGGGTGCACACCCTGGCCTCGCTCACCGGCCACCATGCGTCGACCCACCCGTCATCGATGCTCACCGGACATGCCATCGCGACGGTGATCGCTGTTCTGATCATTCGTCGACGTGAGGCAGCGGCGTGGGCCAAGGCCCGACGCCAGGCTCTGACGAGCTACATCACTCGGCTGCTTCACCTTCTCGTTCCTGTTCCTGTGCACGAACCTGAACGCATCGATATCTCCGTACTGTCGAGCGGCTTTGTGCCGCTGAGCGCGGTTCTTGGTCAATCGGTGGTGCGTCGCGGCCCACCTTTGGGACTCAACTAGGAAGTTGCACCACGCCTGCTAGTGCAGGTGACGTGACGCCTTGTCGTCCATTGCGCGCCCGCGTGGCGCTGCATTCCCCGTGACCGGATCACCCTGTGGTCCGGTGAAGCACCAATTCATGTCTTTTAAGGACTTCTGATGACCGCGACCATTGAAAGTGCGGGTGCCCCTGCGCCCAGCTCGAAACGACCAGACCGAATGCGGCAGCGCTCCGGCCTGCTGCTGCGTCGAATCTGGCGATACCACTTCTACTCAGCGCTCTTTGCCGGCCCACTGCTGGTGATGCTGGCCATCACCGGACTGGTGATTCTCTACACGCAACCAATCCACGACCTCACCGATGCCTCAGTGCGCAAGGTGACGCCGAGCATCTCGTCTGTTCCCCTTGATCAGCAGGTGCAGGCTGCCGCGAAGACTCATAAGGAACTGTCGATCTCTCAGGTGGTGCCACCGGAGGCGGCGGATCGACCAACGATGGTTGAACTCACGAACGGGGACCAGTACTACCTCGATGTATTCGTCGATCCATACACCGGCACCGTCTTGGGTGAACGCGAGTCTGGCAACGACATCGTCGGGATCTCCACCCGTTTGCACGGTTGGCTCAACAACGACGCTGTCACCGTGACCCTGCCGTCACTCTCGCATGTGATGAACCCCGATAACCCAGCTACTGTGACGATCCCGGCTGGTGATGTGGTGATCGAGATCGCAGCGATCTGGGGATTGGTGCTAGCACTGTCCGGGATTTACCTGTGGTGGCCGCGCAAATCCCAGCACAACAAGCCACTGTTCAAGGTGCGCTGGAGCAAGGGTGGTCGACTTCGCTGGCGAGATCTGCACTCCAGTGTTGGTGTGGTGCTCGCCCTGATCTTGGCGTTCTTCATCCTCAGTGGGATGCCGTGGTCGCGCTACTGGGGTGGTGACTTCTCTACGGCCGCTTCCAAGGTGACTCCGAACAAGGAGATCTCTGCACCAACCTCGGCCACCGTGACCATGGGAGATGTGGACAGATTCGGCCATCGCATCCCGTGGGCCACTCGTGAGGATCCGCAAGCTCTTTCCGGATCACCAACAGCTGCCCAGCCAGCTCGGATGTCGTGGTCGGATATCAATCGGGTCGCCACAGCAGAGGGAATGCTCCCTGGCTACTCGATCCTGCCGCCAGCTGACTCACTGGTCGACCCGGCCAAGCCCGAGTACGGGGCATTCGTCCTGTCGAATCCTTGGCCTGGAAAGGTTCAGGACGAGAAGGTGGTCTACGTCGATCAGTTCACCGGCCGCACCCTTGCCACGTCCTCCTCAGCAGAGTGGGGCAAGATCCAGCAGGTGACCGAGTGGGGCGTGCAGAACCACATGGGCACGCAATATGGCTTGGTCACACGCATCATCATGACCATCGGGTGTGTTCTCACGGTGGTCAGTTTTGTCACCAGTATCGTGCTCTGGTGGAAGCGACGTCCGAAGGGCACCACAGGACTGCCCAAGCGGCAGGCTCGCTCGTCGGCCACTGCGGGTGTGGGAATCATCGCCCTCGTGCTCGCCGTGATGTATCCGCTGTGGGGTGTGAGCCTCATTGCGGTTCTGGCCGTCGATGGTCTTGTGCAATGGTTGAGGGGCCGACGTAAGACCTCAACTTCGGCAGTGCCGGAATCGGTGCAGGAAACAATCGAAGGGGAGAAGGTATGAACCCTCGACAGATGGCAGCAGCACTTGCGCTGGCAGTCGCCTCAGTACCACTGCTGGCAACAGCGGCTTCCGCGCACATCGTCGTCAGCTCACCAGATGCCACTCAGGCTGGTGAGATGTCGCTCCTATCGTTCCGCGTTCCGGATGAGTCACCCAAGGCGAGCACGATCAAGGTGAGCATCGATCTGCCGACGGACACTCCGGTGGCCAATGTGTGGGCTCGGGCCATTCCGGGCTGGACAGCCACAACTACGATGAAGAAGTTGAGTGCACCGGTGAAGATCGGCGACTTCAACGTCGACACCGTGCCGGCAACGGTCACGTGGACCGCCACAGCCGGTGCTGGTATCGGGCCGGGTGAGTTTCAGATCTTCGACATCGTTGCGGACCCACTGCCGAAGGTGCCTGTGATGACGTTCGCGGCACATCAGACCTACAGCGATGGCACGGTCGTGGATTGGAATCAGCCACCACCTGCTGATGGATCGGAGGCTGAGCATCCTGCACCCAAGATCGAACTTGCACCTGCAACTGACGCGATGACTCCGTCGGCGAGTTCAACCCCTGCTTCGTCAACGCAACCGGTCGTCAGTGCGTCAGCAACACCGCTGCCAACCGCATCGGGTGCCGACACGGGGTCTGACACGGTTGCTCGTTGGCTGGCAGGTCTGGCTGTCCTACTGTCAGGTGCATGTCTTGCAGTTCTGATCGGTCGTCGACGTACATGAGCCAGAACTCTGCTGTTATCCCCCGGGGCATCACCCGGGGTATTACCCGGGGGATAACAGCACTCCTCGTTGCGCTTGTGTCGGTGGTGGGTCTTGCTGCGTCGGCGCAGGCGCATTCGGTGCTGGTGTCGATGACCCCAGCAGATGGCTCGTTGGTGATGACCTCACCACCGGAGGTGTCACTCACCTTCGATGAGAACATCCAGTCACTCGGGGATGCGGTCGCCGTCGTTGACCCCAACGGAACACAGGTGCAGACCGGGGCACCGCAGGTGCTCAACAGCACTATCTCTGTATCACTTCCAGCGCTGACTGTGCCCGGTCACTACACCGTGAACTACCGGGTTGTGAGCGCAGACGGACATCCGGTGACGAAGGAGGTGGGCTTCAACTACCTGTCGGATAAGAGCCCGACTCCGGCACCCATTCCGGGCGGATCGAGTTTTCCCTTTGGTGCCATCGCCATAATCGCCGTGGCCTCGATTGCGCTGTGCGCACTGGGTGCGTGGTTCATGATGCGTCGGACGCCGCGAGACGAGGAACTGCCGCGCTGAACTGAGCTCAGGAGTTCAGGATGCGCAGCGCATTCCCCCGGTACACCTTCTCAAGCAGATGGGGTGGGAGTGCAGCTCCGCTGATATCCCACCTGCCCTGAGGTGGAATCTCGGCACCAGGTGAGTAGTCGAAGCACTCGTCATCGGTCTCGAGGAACCGTGCGTACGTGATGATCGCGTCATCCTCGGGTGGAAAGCAGTCGGTGCCGAACAGGATCCGGTCTGGATGACGCTCGACCAGGCGGGCGAATCGTCGAGGTTGACGTCCGAGCTCACCGAGACGTCCACCGAGATCTGCGTGGAAGTTTGAGCACTCATCCATGAGGGCGGAGACCCAGTCGAGATCCTCCGCGGCACACCCCACATGGGCACCGATGAAGGTGGTGCCGGGCGCTCGTCGCACCACATCGGCCAGGGCCTGCATCAGCCGGTCGAAGGTGGGGAACTGATCACTGCCGAACCACCACGAGGGCATCTCGCCCAATTCGTCGAGGCGCTCATTGTGTCGATCGAGTGGTTCGAAGAAGGCCACCGGGTCGGCGGTGTGGATCAGAATTGGCAGCCCAACTTCACCGGCGGCAATGAACACCTCGGTCAGGCGCGGATCATCCGGGAGTACCAACTGCCCCGATGCGTCGGTGATGTTGAGGCCAAGGTCCTTCCATACCTTCAGTCCGCGGGCACCCTGATCCTTGGCTCGACGAAGGTCAGCAATGAGCAACTCCGTTGGATTGCTTTCATGTAACCGCGACCAGTCCAGATGGCAGAACGTGACGAACTTTCCCGGGTAGGCATGGTCGAGGCGGGCGAGGTTCTCATCGAGCTCGGCTCCCCAACGTCCATCGAGGTTGACGATGGTCTCGACATTGCGCCGCTCCATGAGGGCGAGCAGGTCGTCGAGATCCGGTGCCATCCACGTGCCGTCATGGGACAGCCAGCGTCCGAGATGGTTGTGCACATCTACCGCGGGAACGGCCAGCCGGTCGATCTCGGTGAGCGGACGTCGGATCGAGCGTCGCGGGGCGTACGTCGAGAGCGGGATCTGCGTCAGCCCACGGTCGGGGGTTGCGGCGCCCGGGATCATTTCGCTCATCTGGAGCTGTCCGTTTCGGCGAGTATTGGGCATGAATCGTGCAGGAATGACCATACTCACTCCATGACTGACGCATCCGTAACGTCACGAGAGATTTCCAGTCAGCCAGAACTGTGGGTCCGGGCCCGGGGCCAGGCCGCCGAAGTTGCCCCGCTGCTCGGTGCTCCGGGGGAACGGGTGCTTGCGATTGGCTGTGGAACGTCCGCGTTTGTTGCCCAGGCCTATGCCTGGTTGAGGGAATCAGCTGGCTTCGGGGATACCGATTGGGCGTTCGCCTCCGAGGTGCCGATGGATCGCGCGTACGACCGGATCGTTGCCATCACCCGCTCTGGCACAACGACCGAGGTACTTGATGCACTCCGGCAGGTCCGCCCCGGTACCCATCGCGTTGGCATCACCGGAGTGCAGGGTGAGCCGGTTGACGCGCTGATCGATGATCGCATTCTGCTCGACTACGCAGATGAGCAGAGCGTTGTTCAGACCCGATTCCCCACCACACTGCTGACGTTGATGCGCAGTGCACTCGGGGTGGATGTACCTAGCAGCGTGAGCGACGCTGAGCAGGTTCTTGCCGATCCGCTCCCGGTGAAAGTCACTGATTTCGAGCACTTCGTCTTCCTCGGAACAACGTGGCGCGTGGCACTCGCCCATGAGGCAGCCCTGAAGGTTCGGGAGGCGGCACAGGCATGGTCTGAGTCTTATCCGGCGATGGACTATCGCCATGGCCCCATTGCGGTGGCCACCGACCGTTCGCTCGTGCATTTCTTCGGGGACGCTCCAGACGGACTCATTGACGCAATTGAGGCGACCGGTGCGACGGTGGTGGTGGATCAGCTCGATCCACTGGCTCAACTGGTGCGGGCACAGCGTCTGGCCGTGGAGCTTGCCGCGGCCAGACGTCTCAATCCGGATACACCTCGGGCACTAACTCGTTCCGTTGTTCTGAAAAACCGCGAAGATGGGAACCCAGCATGACAATCCGGCGTCCAGCCTCCATGTCTACTTCTAACTCCCCACGAATCAAGCGTTCAGCACTGGTCGCCTCAGCTGCTGTACTCGCCCTCGGACTTGCAGCCTGTTCATCCGGTGGCGGCTCAACTCCGTCAACCGCGCCATCCACCTCGACGTCCGTCGACCCGAACGCGCCGGTCACCCTCACGTGGTGGACGGGTCAGACGGCCGATGCCGAGAAACTCCTGGAAGGGCTGGCGGCCGAATACATGAAGGCCCATCCAAATGTCACGATCAAGGCCTCTCCGGGTGCGCCAACAACGGATGACCTCAAGCAGAAGATCGCGGCCGGATTCGTCGGGGGTGACTACCCGGATATCTCCTATGCCTTTGGCAGTTGGGCCACCGAGCTTGGTATGAGCGGGCATACGCTCGATCTGGCCCAGCGGGTGGCTGATCCGGCCGTGGCGTGGGATGAGATTCCTGAGGCCGCCCGCAAGACCGCCACTGTGCAGGGCCGCGTGATCGGTATTCCGGCACTCGTGGACAACCTTGGCCTGATCTACAACAAGTCCGTATTCGACGCAGCCGGGGTTGCGTACCCGACCAACGACTGGACCTGGGATGACTTCCGCGCAGCAGCAAAGAAGCTTACCGATCCGGCCAAGGGTGTGTTCGGTTCGGGCTTCTCCGTCTCTGGCAGTGAAGACACCACCTGGCATCTGTGGCCACTGCTGTGGCAGAACGGTGGCTCGGTGCTCTCCGAGGATGGCTCAACCGCCACGTTCAATTCCGATGCTGGCGTCAAAGCCCTTGAGACTCTTCGGGTTATGGCGGTGGACGATAAGTCGATGTACCTGGATCAGACCGATGAGAAGTATCCACCGCTGCTGTACGACGGCAAGGTGGGCATGATCATCGGCGGCCCATGGCTGCTCTACGACCTCAAGACCCACAAGGTGAACTACGGGGTCACCCAGCTGCCGGGAACGAACGGTGACCACCAGACCGTGTCTGGGCCCGACGTATGGGTGGCTTTCGACCACAGTGATGCCGCGCGGGCCAAGGCGACTGAGGATTTCCTGCTGTGGCTCACGAGTGCACCCGTTGATGAGCGCTGGAATCTGGCGTACGGAAATCTGCCACTGCGTTCATCGGAGCAGTCGAGTCCGGCCTTCCAGAAGTGGGTGACCGACTACGCACCCGGTGCCCAGATCTTCTTCGACAACCTGAAGAACGCGAAGACCCCGCGCCCAACTGTTGAGGGCTACACAGAGCTTTCGCAGTATGTCGGTCAGGCGGTTGCGAAGGTACTTCAGGGTCAGGCGTCATCCAAGGATGCACTGGATGAGGCTGCATCCAAGTCAACCGACGCTCTTTCGTAGGTGCTGAGATGAAGAGACTGCTTGCTATTGCGGGGGCTGTGCTGTTGACGGCTGGTCTTGCCGCCTGTTCGTCGTCATCACAGGATCAGGCATCTTCGACTAATCCATCTGCCGCTGACTCAACTGCGCCGGTGACAATCACGATGTGGCATGGCCAGAGTGACGACGCAGCGAAGGCGATAGCCGCTCTGGCCGCGCAGTACATGAAGCTGCATCCCAATGTGACGGTGAAGGTTGAGCCGGGGGCGTCCACAACGGACGATCTCAAGCAGAAGATCGCGGCAGGCTTCGTCGCCGGCGACTATCCCGATATCGCCTACGCCTACGGCAGTTGGGCGGGTGTGCTCGCACAGAGCGGCAAGGTCCTCGACATCACGTCACAGGTGCAGGACCCAGCGGTCGGCTGGAATGACTTTCCGGCCGCTGCGCGTGAGACGGCCACCGTGGATGGCAAGGTGTTCGCCATTCCGGCAGTGGTCGGAAACCTCGCGGTGATCTACAACAAGGATCTCTTCGACGCGGCTGGCATTGCGTATCCGTCACCGGACTGGACCTGGGATGACTTCCGTACCATCGCCAAGAACCTGACCAACCCAGACAAGAAGGTGTACGGCACGGCTTATTCCGTTGCCGGCAATGAAGACACCACCTGGCATCTGTGGCCGCTCCTGTGGCAGAACGGTGGGGCGATCCTGTCAGCGGATCAGAAGTCAGCCGCGTTCAACTCCGATGCTGGTGTGAAGGCACTTGACTACCTGCGAACTCTCGCCGTCGATGACAAGTCGATGTATCTGGATCAGACCGGTGAGAAGTATGGGGCGCTGTTCCTGGACGGACGGATCGGTATGCAGATCAGTGGGCCGTGGAATCTCTACGATCTGCAGCAGCGCAAGGCCAACTACGGGGTTGTGCAGCTTCCGGGTACGAATAGTGATCACCAGACAATCTCAGGCAGCGATATCTGGGCACTGTTCGACCATGGAGATGCCAACCGCGCGAAGGCGGCCTTTGACTTCACCACGTGGTTATCACAGCCAGCGCAGGATGCTCAGTGGAACATCGCGCTTGGCAACATGCCTCTGCGTGCATCGGAGAAGGACACCGCGGCCTTCGCACAGTTCGTCAAGGACTACCCCGGTGGCGATGTGTTCCTCGACAACTTTGCCAATGCCAAACAGCCACGCCCCACGATCGCCGGCTATGACGAGATGTCGCAGAACGTAGGCGCTGCCATCGCTGCGGTGCTCCAGGGACAGGGCACGGCCAAGGATGCACTGGATCAGGCAGCGGCGAAATCGGCAGATGCGTTGAGCAGCTGACGCGAGTTCGGTGAGCAGGTGGACGCAGGGGAGGGTGTGAACGGTGTCGGTGGACGTTGTGAGTGCTGAGCTCACCGTCGATCCGTCCGTGCGCAAACGTCAGCGCCGGATGCAGAAGAGGCGTGCCAATATCACCGGCTGGACGTTCGTCGGCGTCTCTACGTTTCTGGTGCTTGGGCTCTCGATCTTCCCAGCTGCGTGGGCACTGCTGATCTCACGTCGAAAGTGGAATCTGCTCAGCCCACCCAAGGACATCGGGTGGAAGAACTACAACACGATGATCCACGACCCCGATGTGTGGGGGGCACTTCGTCACACGCTGTTCTTCACCGCACTCTTCGTCCCGATCTCGATCCTGCTGGGCATGCTCATCGCGGTTGCGTTGAATCAGCGGATCAAGCTGGTGGGCTTCTATCGCACGGCGATCTTCATTCCCTTCGTGGCCTCGGCTGCCGCAACGGGCATTCTGGCCGGCTTCGTGTTCGAGCCGAATTACGGATCAGCCAATGATCTGCTGCGACGACTGGGGATTCCACCGCAGCCGTTTCTGGAATCGCCATCACAGGCCATGCTCGTGATTGTTCTGATCGCGCTGTGGGGGCAGGTGGGCTTCACGGTCGTGGTGTATCTGGCTGCGCTGCAAGACATTCCGAGGGATGTGGTTGAGGCGGCGATTGTCGATGGAGCGAGTCGACGTCAGGTGTTCCGCTACGTCACGATCCCCGAGCTCGCACCCGTAACGGTGTTCACCGCCGTCTGGCAGACCATCACCGCCCTGCAGCTGTTCGACCTCGTGTACACCACCACTCGAGGTGGGCCGATCGGTTCCACCACCACACTCGTCTACTACGTCTATCAGGTGGCGTTCCAGGAGTCGCGATTTGGCTATGGCGCTGCAGTGTCCTATGGCCTCTTTGCACTCACGATGCTGGTGACCCTGTTCATGATCTGGTACTCACGCCGAACGAAGATCGAGGCCTTCTGATGTCACTGCTGCGCACAGTTGAGATCGAGGAGGCGACGGCTCCGCCAAGGCCCCGGCGTGGCCTGCTGCCGTTCTCGGGCTGGCATCTGCTGCTCATGCCAGTGGCACTGCTGTTTGCACTGCCACTGGTGCAGATGGTTCTGACGTCCTTCATGACCGATGCTGAGATCAACAGCTTTCCGCCGAAGTTCATCCCAAGCTCGATCAACCTCGGTGGCTATCAGCAGTTCCTGACCGACAGCCTCGCACCGCGCTGGATGGTCAACACGGTGATCGTCGCGGCGATCTCAGTGCTCGCCCATCTCGTGCTCTGCTCAACTGCGGGTTACGGCTACGCCCGGCTGAAGTTCCGTGGCCGCAACTTCGGCTTCTTCGCCATCGTGGCCACCATCATGATTCCCACCCAGCTTCTGATGATCCCGACGTACGTCATGTTCTCCAAGCTCGGCGTTGTGGACACCTTGGCCGCAGCCTTTATCCCATGGCTCACAAGTGCTTTCGGGATCTTCCTTATGCGTCAGTTCTTCCTGTCGCTGCCGAAAGAACTTGAAGAAGCCGGGATGATCGATGGGCTCACCACCTTTGGGGTGTTTCGACGGATCGTTCTCCCCTTGGCCAAACCCGCCCTCGCCACCCTGGCCGTCTTCACCCTGCTCAACTCCTGGAACGACCTCGTGTGGCCGCTCATCGCGATCAGCAATCAGGACAACTTCACGATTCAGGTGGGGCTCACCACCTTTCAGGGGACGCGACGCACCCAGTGGTCGGCGCTCATGGCTGGCAATGTGATTGCCACCTTGCCGTTGATCGTCGGATTCCTCGTGGCGCAGAAGCAGTTTGTGGCCACCATGACCTTCAGCGGGCTCAAGGGCTGAGCCGCTCAGCGAACTAGAGTTCGCGCACCTCGACGTGGGCCGACAAATCGCGCGCGTTCACTGCGTCGAACACTGCCACCCCCGGCACCTGAGCATTGGCTGACGCCGCTGCTGTAGCGAGGGCCAGACTGAAAGCAACGTTGTCGCTGCTCTCCTTCAGTCCGGTAACCAGGCCGGCGAGGAAGGAATCACCACTGCCTACTGGGAAGGCGCCGTGGGCACTGGGGGCGGCGTGATACATCGGTCCGTCAGCAATCGCCCACGCACCGAGGGCTCCCGCGGTGACGACCGTCAGCCACCCGTGTTCTCGACGATCGTGCAGGAGCTGTGCGGCCGCGGCGGGATCAGCGATCTGGTCTGGCGTCAGACCCAGTGCGGCCGCCGCCTCGTGCACGTTCACCTTGATGATGTCGGCATGCTCGTCCAGCGCGCCGGCCAGGGCCGGGCCGTGGGTATCGACGGCCACGCGCACCCCGCGCTGATGTGCGAGCGCGGTGAGCCGTCCAACTGCGTCGAGTGGTGCCCCGGGGGGCATCGATCCGGAGATGGTGAGCCATTGTGGCCGGCGATCACACTCGTCATCCACCCGCTGCTCGAGCTCGCGCCATTCGCGCTCGGTGACGGTGGTGGCTGGCTCGTAGAACTCGGTGAGTGAGTGATCGGCAGTGGCCGCGATTGACGTGCAGGTGCGGGTGTTTCCAGAGCCGGGGACGATGTTTGCGATCACCCCCTCGCGATCAAGTAGCGAGCGAACCACACCGCCGGTGGGCCCACCAAGGATTGCGATGGCGACGACGGTGTTGCCAAGCGAATGGGCGGCCCGCGCCACGTTGAGTCCCTTGCCACCGGCCACCGAGATCGCAGTATGTGGACGATGGATCGCACCCGGCGTCACCTGCTCTACGAGCAGGGTTCGATCAAGGCTGGGACTTGGTGCAACGGACACAATCACAGGTAGACCCTAGTGGCCGGCACATCGCCCAGCCCGCCGGTTGGAGGTATGTGCCTGTTGGACGCAGCGGGGAAATCTGACAGTCTGGTCTCCGCTACCCGCGTGGGTAGCAGTGGCCTGTGAAGGTGGAGACGTCAGCGATGGGTAACGCGGTTTATGGGGTTCGATCATCAGTTGCGAAGCTGAACCGGGTTGCGGTGCGCGCACCTCTCATGGGTGATGCCGGGCAGGGAATCCTCGATCAGTACGAGGCCGCGCACTGGCAGACCCCGGACCTCGCACTCCTTGCGTCCCAGCACGCCGCCTTCGTCGACACTCTGCGCAGCCTTGGCTCTGAGGTGGTCGAGTTCGCGGCCGTTGAGGGACAGCCCGATGGAGTGTTCGTCTACGACCCGGTGTTCATTGGGCCCTCGGGATCTATCAAGCTCACCTGCGCGAAGGCAGCCCGACGTGGTGAGGCCGCTCAGCTGATCGCCGATCTGGAATCAGCAGGTGTGCCGACGATCGGTGAACTTGTGGGTGAGGCCACCGCTGATGCCGGCGATATGTTCTGGCTGGATGAATCCACCGTTGCGATTGGACGTAGCTACCGCACCAACGAGGCGGCCGTTGATCAGCTGCGCGGAATCCTTGCCAGTGATGGTGTTGGGGTTGAGGTCTTCGACGTTCCGCACGATCTCGGACCGGAGTACTGCCTGCACCTGATGTCGGTGATCTCACCGATCAGCGAAAGCCTGGCAGTGGTGTACGAGAAGCTCGCCCCGGTATCGATGCTGCGCTCGCTGAGTCGTCGCGGTATCGAGTGGGTGAACGTTGACGACGAGGAATACATCACCCTTGGCACCAACATCCTGGCCGTCGCACCCGGCGTCGTGGTGATGGGTGAGCGCAACAAGCGCACCGCAGATGCCCTGCGCGACAGGGGAGTTGAGGTGCACACCTTCGCCTCAAGTGAGAGCGATAAGGGGGAGGGTGGCCCCACCTGCATGACGCGTCCCATCAGCCGCGGCTGAGGTGCAGCTCATCTGTCACCAATCCATGCGCGAGGACCTAGAGCAGGTTGTCGGTGATCCATGCCGACAGCGTGCGGGAGTGCTGCTCAACCGTGTCTGACCAGGTCATCACCGACTCCTCATTGGCCTCATCGCTGACCAGTTTGATCAGTCGGACGGGCACCCCTGCGCGCTGAGCGGCAACCACAACGGAGTAGCCCTCCATATCGACGAGCTGTGCGCGCGTGGCGAGCTCGCGTCGGACGTCCGAGTCGGTGACGAACACATCGCCGGTGGCCAGGGTTGGACCATCACCCAGGACGATGGGTGCACCGAAGTACCGATTCACGAGGGCGAACAGCACATCGTCATTGAGATCGTGCTGCAGCACCGTGCCAACCTCGTGGATCCCATCAACCCCGGATACCAGGCCACCCGCTGTCCCGATGTTGATGACCGCACTGGGTCGCGCGGTAGCGAGGGTCTCGGCCATGCGGACTGCCGCATTCACCTTGCCCACTCCCAGGAACAGGATCGGCAGCTCATCGGGGAAGTGCTGTGCCTCCTCCTCGAGTGCAACAGCGAGCAGGGGCCGATCCGGGGTGATGGTGCCGCGCAGGGTCATGGGGAAAGTATCGCCGAGGACGAAACGATCGGCCCGCGGAATGTCATTCGGCTGGATTGATGTCATCCTCGGGATCCAGGACGTCGGCGACTCGACGGGCACGGGCGATGAACCAACCGACGATCACTCCGGTGCCGTTCGAGGCCCAGTGCAGGGCCGCCGGCGGGAACAGGCTGCCGGTGAACAGGCGCAGGAACGCAAAGCCGGCGCCGGCGATCCCGGTGAAGAGCACAGTGGACGCGATCGTGGGCCAGGGTGAGCCCTTCGTCGCCGCATGCGCGTTGTGCATGTCTACAGCTGGTGCCACATGCCAGAAGCCGAACAGGATTGAGGTGATCACCACCGCCCAGACACTTCCGTAGAGCACACTCACCAGAGCGAGCATCACTCCGCGAAAGGCAAACTCTTCGACCAGCACTGTGCCGAAGGGGATGTCGAGAAGTGCGCGGCGCGCAGCCACAACTCCGGAGGTGTCGTTGCGTTCGTCGGCGAAGAGGGGCTGGGTCTTGGGGTGGCGACCCGCGAGGCCGATCACGATCCCAACCCCGGCGATCAGGCCCACCGACCAGATCGCACCGGTGAGCCAGGTGTGATGACTCAGGCCCATATCGGCGGCGTTCACCCCGTGCTTCCACGCGATGAGGGCAAGGCCACCCGTGGTGGCGAGCGCACCGGAGACGTACTTCCAGCCGTCTGTTCCGTACGTCAGGCCCTGAAATCCCATCATGGCCACGAGCACTCCGACGATCCCGCCCACGGTACCGCCCACCAGCGTGCCGCCAACCACCCCGACGATCAGGGCGATCAGAGCGGTCAGGCGTCCGAGCACGTGCACGGTGACTCCTCGTTTGATCGCAGGACTGGACGGGTGATGGGCACTCTAGAGTGCATTCACCTTCTGAGATAGTTTCAGGTACGCGGGTCTAGAGGAGATGAAGGACGTCATGGCTTATGAGGTAGTCGATCGCGGAACGCAGGTGGCCCTCGGGGTTGCCTCAGCTGCCGCGCCCGGCACGTTCGCGGCGTCACTCTCCCATCGCACGCCACTGGATCAGGGCATCATCACCGGATTGTCGGTTGGGTCGCATTTCCTGCTGACGGTCGTCGCACAGGATTCGATTGACTGGGCGGGCTCGGTGATCGCTCCGTCCCTTCCACTGCCTGAGTCGTGGAGTGCTCGCGATCGAGAGCGCGCCGCCACCTTCCTGCTCGATGTGCTGGCGGTACCAGCTGGGTTCGCTCTGGTGAAGGCATTGCCTTTTCGTGATCCCGAACCCATGTGGCGGGCTGCCGCGCGGCATGTGGGCTGGCGATATGGGGTGACGGGCATCTCGGCGACGATTCTTTCTGCGGGTCATACCGTTTCGTCCGGGCTCGATGAGGCGTTCGGGGCCGAAGGCAAGATCGAGCGCCTTCCACTGGCCATCCCACTTGGCCTGATGGTGGCAGCTGGGCTTGAGACCAAGCGGCAGCGTGAGGTGCCCCGTGACGAAGATGCAGCCCCGGCATTCAACAGCTCGCTGACGGCGATTGCTGCTAGCGGTGGAGTGATGGTGGCACTCGGCGCGATCGCGATTGGTGAGCGCAAGGCTGCTGAAATGTTCGGACTGTATGCGGCAGGCAGACTTCCTGGTTCTGAAGACCTCTGGCGTCGTGTTGGGCATCTGGCCCTACTCGGCGGGGTCGGCTACGCCACCCATCAACTGTGGGATCGCGCCATGAACGGCATCGATGCCGGGTCGACCAAGTACGAAGTGGGAATGGACGACCAGACCTCCGGCCTCTGGACGAACCCGATGGTGAGCGGTGATCCGGCGAGCCTGGTGTCGTGGAAGTCGCTGGGACGTGAGGGACGACGTCACGCGATCACGTACGTCCGTCCGGAGAAGCAGGAGGAGCGTCCTGATGCGTTCGGCGGCCGCAAGCGGCCGGAGCTGTCGATCAAGACGGTGATGCAGGAGCCGGCGCGCGCTGTGCCGATTCAGGTGTTCGTGGGGCTGGACTCGGCGCCAACACCGACGGAGCGTGTGAACCTCGCGCTGGCCGAGATGGATCGCACGGATGCGTGGTCGCGGTCGATGCTGATGCTTTGCTCGCCGACCGGTTCTGGCTATGTGAACTACGTGGCGATCGCGTGTGCGCAGTACATGACGCGCGGCGACGTGGCGTCGGTAACCCTGCAGTATTCCAAGCGTCCGTCCCCGCTTTCCCTTGGCAAGATTGAGGATGCGCGTGAGCAGAATCGACTGCTGTGGCTGCGCATCTTCGAAAAGCTCCGCGAGATGGCACCCGAGGACCGGCCCAAGGTGTGCCTGTTTGGCGAGTCGCTCGGTGCGTGGACATCGCAGAATGTGCTGATCGACTGGGGCACGCTGGGTGTTGAGGCGCTGGGCATCGATCGGGCGCTGTGGATTGGCACACCCGCGGGCAGTAAGTGGATGCATCAGGTGACTGGCCCGGACCGGCCGGACGTCGACAAGTCACTGATCGCCACGGTGAACGACTATGAGCAGTTCAGCGCACTGCCGAACCGCGACAAGGTGAAGTATGTGCTGCTGAGTCACGACAATGATGGCGTCACAAAGTTCTCGCCGGAGCTGTTGCTCAAGCGCCCGCGTTGGCTCGGGCCGGATCGTCCGGTGATCGAGGAGACGGACGAGGCGTTCTCACCGCGAGGGGTCCTGCCGTCGATGCGGTGGCGACCGGTGACGTCGTTCTACCAGTTGCTGATCGATATGAAGAACGCGCAGATTCCCGGCGCGTACAAGGCCTGGGCTCACGACTATCGTCCAGACCTGCCCGATTTCATTCGCGAGGTGTACGACCTCGATATCACCGACGAGCAGCTCGCGCGGATCAAGTCGGCCGTGCAGGAGCGCGAAGAGTTCCGCGAGGAGATCTTCAAGTAGGGCTGGCTGCGCTGTTGCGTGCTCCGTCTTTGAGCGGTTCGCGGACGGGAGACTCGCGTTCGGCTTGGGCGGCAATGTCGGGTAACCTAGGCGGGCTGCTCTTTCGGGAGCTGTGTGGAGGCGTCGCCTAGTCAGGTCTATGGCGCCCGCCTGCTAAGCGGGTTTGGGTCACAAGCCCATCGAGGGTTCAAATCCCTCCGCCTCCGCCAAAGACTGTGGACGCCCTTCTGGGCGTCCACAGTCTTTTTTGGATACGGGGGATTTGGGAGGAGCAGGGCTGTAGGCCCTGCGACGGTTCCCTCCGCCTCCGCCATTGGCTCCACCATTCGCACCACGTCCACTTTCGTCTGTGGATAGCGCCTCTGTTTTAGCCGTGACCGGTGCAAAGATGCTGCTCTTGCGCAGTGACTGTGGTCGATCCCCGTTGACTTCTCGGTGGACTGCCCGCACCATGTAAGTACATATTTGAACGTAAGTACACTTTCGAGAGTTGGGCAGCATGGACGTAACTCAAGTGAGAGTCACCAAGGCTGGAAACAGCCGGATGCTGCCCGTACCTGCCGAGTTGGCGCGCGCGGCGAATGCCGAGCAGGGCGATCAGTACACGGTGGAACTTCTGGGCGACGACATCGTGTACCACCGCGCCATGACTCAATCCATGGTCGTCGGCGCGGGCTCGAACAGGATGAGTGTTGTGCCCCCTGGACGCCCGATGCGCATGTCTGGTCCATCTGGTGTGCCTCCCCTGGACGACTGGGACTTTTAGCTCGCCACAGATTGACGGCGGTGATTCACGGGAGTGGCATGGCATTTGCAGCGAGCGCAAACGGCGGTCTGGGCTGGCCGCCCACGGCAGAGGAGTATTTCCTGCCCGCTGGCCCCGCTCGTCCCGTGATGCAAGGGGACATCTTTGCTGACGTTCCGTTCGTAAAGGCTAAGCGTGGATCCAAGATTTCAGACGACCCGAACGTCTCCACGGAACGACGCACTGTTGCCGTTGTGGGCTACCCGTGTGACATCTATGTCGATGGAAAGTTGGCCAGAGTCCAGACTGTCGTTCCGGTGATATCAACGGAAAAGATCGGCATTCCCTTCGACTGGGACGGTGCGTTTACTCTGGCGCCTCTACCCGATTTGTATGGCGATGACCTTATGTATGCGGCGGATCTGCGCGTCTTCGTAAACATCGACTCCTTCTACCTGCGGGCGGAAAATCGCGTCAGATGCCTGTCCGAACTGGGCTGGGCTGCATTCCGGCAGAGGCTGGGCCTAGCGAGTACCCGTCTGCTCAAC
>CAXBQZ010000052.1:0-20273 GCA_963978055.1 uncultured bacterium | reverse complement strand
CAAGACCGCCACCGCCTTGCCCGTCAGCACGGACGAAGCCGATGACGTTCGCCGCCACTGAACCAGCCGGGTAGACACGCTTGGTTGTCGGCTCGCTGAAGATTCCGGCGATATTGAGTGCTAGAACCTTCTGCCAGGTCGCCGGGGTGACAGCTTTGTCCAGATATATGAAACGGCGCTTTCCCACCAGGCGCTGCTCGTAGGCTCGCGGATCTCCGCCCAAAACTGAGGCAAGTAGCCGAGCATCAGTCTTGACAAGTTCGGGCTTTATTTCCGTCTGGTCTGCCGTCACGTTCACAGCTTCAACCGTGAGGGCGAGGGGAACTCCATTGCGATCAGAGATGATTCCCCGTGCCGCTGGGAGTTCCTTGGTCGTCGTGACATCACGCTGAGCTGCCGCAGCCAGCTCCGGACCCTGAATCGCTTGCAGATCAACAACTCTGATTGCCACGATCGCCAGTAGGCCAAGGGAAATCACCTGCCACCAGCGAATCCGGCGTGCCGGATTACCGGGCTGAAAGGTGCTCACCGTTGCCGGTCGACGACGAACGGGATCGCGATAGTCGACAACCGTGCGCCTGTCATGGCGGTGAGTCTGCTCGTTCGGGCGACGGGAACGACCGGGTGGTGGTGCGAGCGTAGTCACCGGCCGCTCACCACCGAGGGTGTGGCTGGGGCAACTGACGCAGCTGACGGTGGTCGTGGAGCAGGAATAGGAGTCCCAAGCACCTTGCCATCTGCGATGCGAATGAATACCGGGTTGTCCGATGGAACCATCCCAAGTGCGTTTGCGCGCACCTGAAGCTGCTCAGGTGACTCAGCCGCAGCGACCTGCTGTGCAAGCTGCTGCTGGGTGATCGTGAGGGCAGTCTGCGCCTTCGTCAACTCATGAATCGCAAATGCACCCTGTGCGAGAGTGGTGTTGAGAAAGAGCAGGATCACCATGCCCGCAACCAGAATTCCTGCGATCACGAGCGAGAAGGTTGCAGTTCCGGCAACCCGTGCTCGAGGTGCTGGCACGACGGTGAGATTCGTTCGCGTACCTTGCTCAGCACTTCTTGATGGGCTGGTCGCGCGCGGTGAAGTCGGGTGCGACTTCGTCAGAGGAAGTGAGGCGCTCATGCTGCCTCCCTCATTCGCTCAGCTGCGCGCAGCCGCACGGATGCTGCCCGTGGGTTGAGTGCGATCTCGACCTCAGATGCCAATTCCGAACCCCGGGTCAGCAGTGTGAATTCCGGTTCATGACCTGCCGGAATGAATGGCAGGTCTACTGGAACATCGGAGGTGGCCCGAGCTGTCAGTACTCGCTTGACGATTCGATCCTCGAGAGACTGATACGACATAACCACGATTCGCCCGCCGACACGCAGTGAGTCAAGTGCGGCTGGAATTGCCCGCTCGAGTACGTCCAGCTCGGAGTTCACTTCAATGCGCAGCGCCTGGAACGTGCGCTTGGCCGGATTCCCACCTGTACGTCGAGCCGGAGCGGGGATGGTGTCACGGATCAGATCGACGAGCCTGGCACTGGTATCGAAAGGTGCACGAGCCCGTTCACGCACGACAGCAGCGGCAATCTTGGAAGCGAACTTCTCCTCGCCGTACTCGCGCAGTACGCGAGCCAACTCCCCAACCGCATATGTGTTCAGAACGTCTGCAGCAGTCGGACCTGTCGACGGATCCATACGCATGTCCAGAGGTGCGTCATATGAGTACGCAAAACCCCGTTCGGCTTGATCAAGCTGCATCGAGGAAACACCCAGGTCGAACAGGATTCCATCAATACGTGGCAGGCCGGCAGCGGCCAGTACATCCGGTAATTCGTCGTACACAGCATGAACAAGTGAAATGCGATCGGTGAAAGGGGCCAGCCGTTCAGCGGTCAACGCCAGGGCGGACTCATCTCGGTCGAGACCGACGAGCCGGACCCCCGGAAAGTGCTCAAGTAGCGCCTCACTGTGTCCACCAAGTCCAAGGGTTGCATCGACTACCACGGCATCGGGCCGGTTGAGGGCAGGGGCCAGCAGCGCGAGACAGCGTTCCAGCAGAACTGGGACGTGCGCGGGAGCTGGCACGGAGATCATCAGGCGCCGAGGTACCCGATGACCATGGACACTGCATAGACAACAATCCCGGCGAGACAGGCCGCGCCGAGGAGTACAAGAACCGCGCGGGCTCCGGACACAGGCGCAGCTGCCGTCAAGGCGAGCTCCTGCGAAGGGGCGGGACGAACGATTGTCTGGGACATTGCCAAGCCTCCTCGCCCGAGGGCGTTCGCGGTGGGGGTCTGGTACTTCAGGACTGTTACTTCCAAAGACGCGTACCTTGTGGAGCTGATGGCTGATCACTGTTCGTGGTTCCAGGTCCCCGTCCGTCACGCACATCGCCTGGCACCGGGGAAGGTGTGTCAGGAGCCGGTGACGGCGCGGAGACCTCGAATCACGACCTCAGCCCGCGATCACCTCCCCGTCCAGATCGACGAACGACTGCTCCGTTCCAGCCAAGTAGGTCTCCCATGCCTGGGCATCCCAGATTTCAATTCGCGTGTCGGCGCCGACGACCACGCAGTCGCGGGTCAGGCCCGCGTACTCGCGCAGCGTCGGTGGAATCGTGATCCGTCCCTGCTTATCCGGCACGTCATCATGTGCGCTTGCGAACAGCACTCGGGTGTAGGCGCGTACTCGCTCACTTGTCTGCGAGCCGGCACGTAACTGTTCTGCGTAGGTGGCGAAGCCCGCCTCAGTCCAGACGACCAGGCACCGGTCCTGCCCCTTGGTGATCACCAAGCCCATGGACAGCTCATCACGAAACTTCGCGGGCAGGATGACCCGATTCTTGTCGTCCAGCCGCGGTGTGTGCGTACCGAGAAACAACCTGATCACCTCCTACCCAGATGTCGACACTGTGTGGTCCTGCTCACCAAGTTACTCCACTTTACTCCACCACAACCCCCTTTGACGCCACTAAGAGGCATAAATTTGCAAAATTTTCCCGTTAAAGGGTGCGTCATCGCAGGTCAGATTGGTGGTGAGAAGTGGAGCGAGCTGAACGGCACAACCGTTCAGTGGATCAGGCCTGGGCTGAGCCCGGCTCCCGATCAACCCGACGATCGTCGGAATGCAGGATCTCCACGTCGGAGATCGCCCGTGGCCAGTCGTGAATCACTGAGGTTCTGAGCACGATGTCCTGGACTGATCTGTTCTCCCGGCTGATGGCACACCACATGAGGCCGATCGGGAATAAGGTGCAAGCCAAGGAACGCACGAGGGCCATGAACCAGTTGACCCGGCGGCCACGTCTGCCAACGACTCGCAGTCCGACAACCCGATTGCCGACGGTACGGCCGTAGGTGGCCCAGCAACCCCACAGGTAGAGAACCATGAGGATAAGACCGCCAGCGACAAAGGTGCCAAACGCGACATCAGGAAGCCGGTACTTGCGGGGGTCTAGCAGGAACCGGAACAGGACAAATCCCACGTAGGTTCCAGCTGTGAGCGCCGCGACGGTCAGATAATCAATAGCCCCGGCGAGAAGTCTCGAGATCAGGCCTGCCCGCAGTCCTTGAACATCTCGTGCTGCCGGCGGCAGCTGCTCAACGGCCTGCCGACGGATGATGTCATCCATTACGGCCACCTGAGGAGATCATGGGACCACAGCCTTCGCCGAGGGCTCCGACTCCAGGCGGCGCCGCCGGTGACGCAACAGAAACTTGTCCACCAACTGATTGACAAACTCATCCCCTGACAGAGCCACCAGTCGGCCCTGATTCACCACATCGGCAGCGACACCGGTGGTCGAATCCCGAATGATCTCCGGCAGATCCACCTCATCGATGACGTCCTGAGCCAGCCCGGCCATATCGACTCGCGATCTGACGATCTCGGTGAGATCCATTCCATCGAGGGCCTGATTCACGATGCGTTCAAGATCGACCCGGGTGAGTACCACGTCGGTGAGATCCATCCCATCCAGAGCCGTTCGTACAATCCGGTCGACATCTACGACATCCAAAACCAGACTGGTGACATCAATGCGATCAACGACCTGACTGACCATCGTCGGCACCAGATCCGGGACCACTGCATCAAGTGTGTCGGAGGTGGCATGGGATAGATCCCCGGTGGCAGCCTCGCGCAGATCTCTGCCACGAACGGCGAATCGGTCCAGCAGACCCCCAAGGCTGAGAGCCTCCGGGATCAGGGGTGGATGCTTCACGAACTCCCAAGACGCCTGTGCTGCTGGTGCAGCAACGTAGGCCACTGCCTTGCCTACCGCAACAACCGGAGTGATCACCGTGGCAGCAGCACCCAGTGCGATATCGACGGAATCGGACAGTCCCGTAGGTACCGCAGGCCCCGCATCATGAATGATCGGCGTCAGATCCCGAGGAGCCCCAAACTCCACGTGCTCGTCATTCACCGAATCCATGGGTCAAGTGTGGACCAGTCGTGGCCATGAGCGCACGTCACCGGGCGAATTGCCGAAAATCGCCTCACGGGGCAGTGAGCGGACCCGCCTTGGCGGCCGGGAAGTAGTTCTGCCCAATGCCAGACGTGCGCTTGGGGATCATCACTGAGCGAGTCCAACTGGTAATGACATCACCATGCTGGTTGAGCCCCCGCGAGAACATCGTGATGATGCCCATCTCGGGCCGCGAAGAGCTTTCACGCTTGTCGGTGCAGATGCTCTCGGCGTAAAGCGTGTCGCCGATGTACACCGGATGGGTCAGCTTGATGTCATTCCACCCGAGATTCGCCACCGCATTCTGACTCATATCCAGAACAGTCATGCCCAAGATGATGGCAACCGTCAGACCAGAGTTAACAATGATCCTGCCACCGGAAACGGGATTGGACTCGGCGAAGTGAGCGTTGAAGTGGTTCTGGTTCGTGTTGCAGGTGAGTTGGGTGAACCAGGTGCAGTCTGCCTCCGAGATGGTGCGTCCGATTGCATGCTGGTAGACGTCACCGACGACGAAGTCCTCAAAAAAGCGTCCAAGAACAGCTTCGTGAACCGCCATGTGCACATTCCTTCCGAGCCGACTGCCGATCCTTTGTGACGATCCTCCCATCAGAGTCAAATCCCGAACATCCAACGGGGACGTGACGTTGGGCACCCGTGACACCCTATGCATTTGGGACAGCTCCTCCACATGCGGGAATGGAACCCGATCGCACGCGTGGCCGTCTGAGAACTGCTGTCTGAGAAATATTGCTTCGTCGGGTCGCTTTGCAGCAGCCAACAGGTAAGAATCAGTCGTAAGAGCAGGCCAACAGGGGAGATTTCGTGACGAGTGAATTCACCGATGTACGCACGCAGGTAGACCAACAGGTTGACCTCTCATACGTTGTTGATACGGCTGCTCGTATCGCACGATCCGTTGAGTCGGTCGTCGAGGGAAAACCTGAGGTTGTCCATCTCGCGCTCGTCGTTCTGTTCGCGCAGGGCCACCTACTGCTCGAGGACGTACCGGGGGTGGGAAAGACCACTCTGGCAAAGACTCTGGCCAGATCCCTCGACTGCACGGTCCGTCGAATCCAGTTCACCCCAGACCTGCTGCCAAGCGATGTCACCGGGGTCAGCATCTTCAACCAGATGACCCACCAGTTCGAATTCCGACCTGGTGCGGTTTTCGCCAACATCGTGCTTGGCGACGAGATCAATCGAGCATCACCCAAGACCCAGTCGGCCCTCCTGGAATGTATGGAGGAGCAGCAGGTCACAGTCGATGGCACCACCTATCCCCTATCGTCGCCTTTCATCGTGATCGCCACCCAGAACCCGCTCGATATGGAAGGGACATACCCACTGCCCGAGGCGCAGCGAGATCGCTTCATGGCACGCATCTCGATGGGTTACCCAGATCGAGCCGCCGAGATCGCAATGCTCGACGGACATGCCGCGAAACAGCCGTTGGAAGAGATCACACCGGTGGCCACATCCGACACCATTGCAGACCTGATTCGCGCCGTTCACCGCGTGCACGTCTCCCCAGCGGTAAGCCAGTATGCAGTCGACATCGCTTCGGCCACCCGACAGCACCGCGATATCCGGCTCGGAGCCTCACCACGCGCCACCCTGCACCTCATCCGCGCCGCGAAAGCCACTGCTGCACTTGCTGCCCGCGACTACGTCCTACCTGACGACATTCAGCAGTTGGCGGTTCCTGTGTTGGCGCATCGACTGATCCTGACAGCAGATGCTCACATCGCAGGACGGACTTCTGAAGCGCTGGTTTCAGAGATCCTCGCCCGGACTCCGGTTGCTGGTAGATGAATCGCTGGGGATTCCTATCACCCCTTACCCGCCGCGGACACGCACTTCTTTGGTCCGGGGTGGTCGTGACAGTGGTGTCCCTTTTGTTCGGACAGCGAGACTTCGTCCGAGTTGGGATCTTTCTGGCAGCACTGCCTCTCATTTGTCTGGCACTGATGTCTCGCACGAAGTTTCGCCTCTCGCTCACCCGGAGCCTTGCCCAGAATCGGATTCCTGTCACCGGGACGACGACGAGTGCTCTGCGACTTCACAATGTTTCTCGGATGTCGTCGGGGTTGCTTCTCGTGGAGGATGCACTGCCATGGGAATTGGGCCGACCGCAGCGGCTTGTTGTGGATCAGCTGGGAGCAAACCAATGGCGAGATGTGACGGCCACACTTCATGGTGGTGCGCGAGGTCGCTACACAATCGGACCAGCATCGCTCACCTTTGTTGATCCATTCGGCCTGTGCAGAACCACGAGGCGGTTTACGACCACGGACACTCTGACGGTGGTGCCAACCACCGTTCCCCTTCCTGCCGCACCCCTGCAGGGCGACTGGTCCGGGGTGGGCGATTCACGCGCACGAGCCATTGCCTCACACGGGGATGACGATGTCATTCCTCGGGAGTACCGAATCGGTGATGACCTTCGGCGAGTGCACTGGAAATCCACAGCACGCTCCGGGGAGCTTATGGTTCGCCGCGAAGAACAGCCATGGCGCAATCGCGTCACGGTCATCCTCGACACCAGAACCGGAGCGCACCGAGGAGATGGAATCACCTCATCCTTCGAATGGTCGGTCACCGCAGTCGCGTCCATCGGCGCTCATCTGCTTGAGCGCGGATTTGGGGTACGGCTCCTGACCATTGACGGCACCCCCATTGTTTCCACGAACACGACATCTGAGACGTTCAGCGGATCAGACTCGGTTGGTGGCCTGCTGGACGCGCTTGCGACGGTGACGAACGATGCCGCAGCGGACGTCGCCATCATCAACCCAGAAGCATTCGCCGATGGTGTCATCATCGCCGTCCTCGGAGATCTGTCTGCACCAGATGCCGACCGGCTGTCATCGCTGCGACGGTCACGCACTCTGGCACTTGCACTGCTTCTCGATACAGCATCCTGGACTGGCCGCAGTCAGATTCCCGATGACCCAAGTGTCACTCGAGCCTCGGCCGTGTTCACATTCAGCGGATGGCGCCCAGCTATCTGTGGGCGGGAAACACCGCTGGCGCAGGCCTGGCAGTCGATAACCGTGAATCCGCAGGTTGGCGTGTCATGACACTTCAGGACGACGTGGTGACGAACTCGCTTCAGAGTCCGACTCCGGCATTGGATACGAGCTCATCGCACCATCTTCGGCGTAATGAACTGATGGCCATCTCCGCTGCGTGTCTGGTTTCGCTGATTCTCGGCGCGGTGGCTCTCTCCTCAGTGCTGGTGGGCGGGGGCTGGTTGGGCTCGTGCATGGTCGTGATGTTCGCCGTCCTGGGAATCTGCACCACCCTCACCTGGTTGCGGGTTCCACTCTTCTTCATCCCCATCGCTGCCGGGATAGGTCTGCTCTGCCTGGTGACTGCTCTCTACTGCCACAACGGCACCTTCATCTTGCTACCGAACCCCGACTCGTTGCAGACCCTCCGCGGACTGCTCGCTGCTGGGCAGCAGAACGTCAATCAGTACGCGCCACCAGTCCCGGTATCTGTTGGACTCGCATGCCTGATCACGGTGTCGTTGGGTGCTGTGTCCGTGGCTGTCTATGTGCTGACGGTCAATCTTCGACTGCCGGCCTGGGCATGTGTGCCTATTCTCCTGCTATATGCCGTTCCAGCCTTTGTTATTGAGGGTGGCGCGCCACTCTGGTCTTTCATCTTCATCATTGCCGCATGCTTGATCCTGCTTGCAACGGACCAGCGCATTCATGTCGCGCTCTGGGGCCGGGCCGTTTCTACCGCAGCAACCCAGTCATCCCCCACTCAAGGGCTGTCCTTTACCGCGGTGCGCGTTGGCGCACTCACCGCGATTCTGGCTGTGCTTGGTTCACTGGCGCTTCCAGGTCTGTCTGGTACGGCGCTCAACTGGTTCAGCGCCCAGCACGCAATCAATGCGCCGGCGGGAATTGATCCAGAGCCGAATCAGCCGATCACCCTCGATCCCATGGTGTCGCTGCGCCGTCAACTGCTTCACCAGCCCAATGGGGTGATGTTCACCTACCGCACGGACGATCCGCAGCCCGGGTATTTGAGGGCTGCAGTACTCTCCGCGTACAACGGTGAGAGCTTCTACCCACTTGTGGCCGGTTCGGGAATCAATCCGACGTCACCCGAGGGTGTTGCACTCCAGGATCTGTTCCGCGGCTCTCCTGCGTGGGCGTACCAGTTCCATGATGAGCAGTTGTCCAGCCCTTACCTCCCAGTGCCTGAGGGGTTCTTCGATCTGCGAAACAGTTCACCCGGGTGGCTGATCGACTTGAGCACACTTCAGGTGAGTGGCGCGAACACCCGGGGTGAAACATGGTCGACTTCGACGTCTTCACAGAACCCCTCCCCCGATGATCTGCGCGCTGCCCCCAACCTCGCCGCAGATGAGCAGAAGAATCTGTTGACAGGTGTTCCCCAACCACTGATCGATGAGGCCAAGCTGCTCACGAAGAACGCTGCGACGAAATATGACGCGGCTGTGGCTATTCAGCAGTGGCTGCGTACCAGCTTCACGTACAGCACCGAGGTGAAATCTGATGAATCATCAAGCTATCTGTCGCAGTTCCTGAAGGATCGCAAGGGTTACTGCGAGCAGTTCGCTGCCACGATGGCACTGATGGCCCGGGCTGTTGGGATTCCGTCCCGCGTGATCGTTGGATTCACAGCGGGTACCAAACAAGATGACGGCACGTGGGCGGTCAGCCCACATCAGGCCCATGCCTGGCCAGAACTCTTCCTCGGGCAGTGGGTCCGATTCGAGCCCACTCCTCGAGCTTCGGTTGATGGCAGCGGGGTGAGCGTTCCGAGTTGGTCCATCCCCCAGGCCGTGGTGGACCATCCGAGTTCATCCGGACGGCCCGCGGCCAACAACGCCGGAAACCGGCGAGACCAGGAGTTGACTCGGGATAGAACGCCCAACCGCAGACCCGTCGACCTGACGCGAGATCCGACCAGCCCTGCTCCGGACAATCCCGATCGTTGGCGATGGGTTCTGCTGATGGCCTGCGGTTTGATCGCCGTAGCGACCGCGTGTGCTCCCGCCGCTCGTCGCTGGTGGCGCCGACGCTCCCGGATGGCCCAGGGGGATATCGACGGGGCCTGGGATGAACTTCGCGACACGATGCTCGATCTCGGGCTCGTGTGGTCCGACTCAGCCACCCCACGCCAAGTGGCGGCAAACCTCATAGACGTCCAACACCTTCGCGGTGATGCGGCACAGGCTGCACAGCGGCTGTGCCAGGTGACTGAACTGTCCAGGTATTCCCCGCGCCCACCCCGGGCCGGGCGGGTGTCCAATGATGTGAGAGCCGTCCGACGCGCCCTCGTTAGCCGAATGGACCGAGGTAGTCGAGTACGGGCGATACTTCGTCCGGCCTCAGTCGTGGATTCAGCAGAGCGCTGATGTCCGTGGCCCCACGCCAGAACCGGGCAGACTAATTGTCGAGGTCGTCCCCATCGCGACGACGGCGGAAACGCTCGTCCATACGGTCCATGAAACCTGGAGCCTGCGGAGCCTGTGGTGCTGCGGGTCCGGGGGCCGGAACTGCCTGCGCCGTGGTGCGCATGCTGCGCACGACGGTATAGGTGCCCACGAGCATCAGCAGGAATCCAAGAACTCCCACGGGCACGAGTGAGGATGCCGCACCAAGAACCAGAACAGCCAGACCGGCGAGCGCTGCCAGCACACCGAGTGCGGCTTGTCGACGAGATCCCGGACGGGGCCCGGCCGAGCGAAGGGACGAGGCGAACTTCGGATCCTCTGCGTAGAGGGCTCGTTCCATTTGCTCGAGCAGGCGCTGCTCATGCTCGGATAGTGGCACAGCTCCTCCTCGTGACTCGGGCACCAGATCATCTGTTGAACGACCCATGTACCCTCGGGGTTCCCGGATGTTCTAGGTCCAGAATAAGCACCTATTGGCCAGAACGAAACCCGTAGCGCCAGATGAGTTGCGCTAGTTCTGCCGGGCACCTACGCCGGTGAGCACGCTGAGTTATCTCGCGATCACCAGCACAGGAGCCTGGGCGGGCCATTACCGGTCACCTGGCCTGGTCGGCCGAGGGGCGGTGGGGGCACCACCGAAGCCCTCGGAGGTACCCGTATCGAGTAGTCGGGCCGGCTGAACTGCACCTTTGCCAAACCGGGCACTGGCTCTATCGACGGCCTGCTCTGCTTCACGCCAGCCCACCTCGGGCTCATCAAGGAACATGTATCGGGGAGAATCCTGGGCATCGCTCAGGCCCTCTGCCCGAACGCCGACCAAGCGGATCCGAGCCCGCTCAAGACCAAGGGCATCGAAGAGGTCTCGAGCGGTGGCATAGACCTCGCGGGAGACATCCGTGCCTGAGCGCAGTGTTCGTGAGCGGGAGATCGTGGTGAAATCGGCAAACCGAACCTTGAGCGCGATCGTTCGTGAGACAAGTCCCTGGTGACGAAGCCGCGCAGCAACCCGCTCCGACAGCCGCAGAATCTCTCGGTGGATGAGTTCGGGATCATCGATATCACGTGGAAAAGTCTCTTCAGCTCCGATGCTCTTCTCTCCCTCAGGAACGTGAACTGGTCGTGGATCACGCCCCCATGCCAGGTCGTAGAGGTGTGATCCAGCCGCCTGACCTAGGGCCCGAATGAGTGTGTCGACCGGAGTATGGGCAACATCGCCGACAGTCATGAGACCCAGTCGAGTCAGGGCTTCTTCAGTCTTGTCGCCGACGCCCCAGAGAGCACCCACGGGCAGCGGGTGCAGAAATGCGATGACCCGATCAGCGGGAACCACCAAACGTCCATCGGGTTTGGCGTGGGTGGAGGCGAGCTTGGCTACAAACTTCGTGGGGGCTACCCCAACTGTGCAGGTGATTCCCTGTTCGTCAACAACTCGGGCGCGGATCATATCGGCGATATCCGCAGGTGGTCCGATCCGTCGAATTGCACCAGAAACATCGAGGAAGGCCTCATCAAGACTCAGGGGCTCAACCTCGGGGGTGATATCCCGGAAGATCGCCATCACGCCGGCGGATACCTGCGTGTAAAGCGAGAAGTTGGGTGGTAGGACGATCAGACTCGGACACAGTCGCTTGGCCCTGGACATTGGCATCGCAGAGTGAACCCCAAAGCGGCGCGCCTCATAGGTGGCAGCGGTGACAACACCGCGTGATCCATCACCGCCGACAACAACAGGCTTACCCGCCAGATCCGGCCGAGAACGCAGTTCACAGGATGCGTAGAACGCATCCATGTCTACGTGCAGGATCGAACAGCCGTCATCCTCACGACTCCCTGAACCGGACGAAGGCGCGGCGCCTGTTGATTCACCCTGTGCAGTACCAGGGGAAATATCCGCCTGGGTGAGGCGGGCTCCTCTGGTGATCTGACTGCGACTCATGGGATCATCATCCCTCGACCATCAGACATGTTGATGCTCACCACCCCGAACTTCCGTTGCTGCTGTGCCAGAGTTTGCGCACCGCAGCACGCTCGGACTCCTTATGGGCAGGATCGTTATGAGTTGAATCGCCATGAGTTGAATCGCTATGAGCAGCAGCCTGCCTCCGAGTATCTGCTGCTGCGACTCCCTGTGGAGCGATGTCTGCATAGGGTGATTGGCGGAATCCACTGGCATGTACGAGGACTCGCCGCAATCGCTCACCCCGCTCCTCGGCGGTTTCATGCTCTGGTGGCGTGGCGGTAACGGGACGAGAGGATCGACTGCTCGCCCGACCCTCAACAGCCATCTCATCAGAATCGGCTGATGTTCCATGACCTGATTCAAGGAGCTCGGCAACAGCAGCCCTGCCACCAACCTTCCAGGCTTCGTAGATCACTCCCAACTCCCAAGCCCCCGTGGCACGTATGGAGATACCTCGGGGACCCGTTCGTCGGGTAATACCTCGGACGAGCAGCAGCCAGGAACCGAAGACAGTAGCTGCATAAGGTCCTTGAACATCCTCAAAGAAGGTGGCATCAACCGGACCGGTTGAATCATCAAGGGTCAGGAAGATCACCCGACGTCCTGATCGCACCGGTGGAGTCTGGGTTGCCACCTTCACTCCTGCCACCAGCACCTCGGAGGTGGACCGACGAGTGAGCAGCTCCCGAGATGGAGTGACACCGAGGTCATTGAGCATGGGTGCGTAGAAATCGACAACATGCCGGCTGGCATCAAGCCCGAGGATCTCAAGTTCTGCCCGTACCCGCTCCCCATCAGTCATCTCAGGCAGCCCACTTGAGGCAATCTCACCTGGTGAATCTCCCAACTCCAGGGTGAGCTGGACATCAATCTCTGCTGCCGATACTGCCTTCATGGGGGCCTGGCTCTGACGACGAGAGGCTGCCACAACATCACCCAGTCCCCCGGCAATATCAAGAGCGACGCCATCAAAGGGTGCGGACAGTGAGTAGGTGCGTCGTTTGGGAGAGGCCACCCGTGCGGCCTTGGTTGCCGCGCGGGTGTATCTGTCGAGATCAGCAACCTGTAATAGCAGGTCACGACGAGTAACCCGGCCGCGCCGGCGAACGGGAGCGGATAGGCCGATCCCGTAGATCGAGTCGAATCCGCCAGCGAGTACTAGCCGCTCCACGATGGGCCTGGCCACTGATGCACGTGCCCAGAAGTCAGAAAGTGACTGATACGGACGACCGGCAACAATACGTTCAATCTCCGCAGCACTGATGCCTTTGACATCGGCCAGTGACAGGCGAATCCCATAGGCAGATCCGTCCGGCAGTCCCGGGACCTGGAGTGTTCGACGTGGTCGTTCACCCAGGATCTCCGGCGGCGGCTCATCACAGGGAGATACCCGCTCAACTCGATAGGTCTTGTCCGAGAGATTCACATCGAGTCCAAGGATGGCTATACCGAGATTGCGGGCATCATCAAGGATGAGCCGCTTGGGATACATCCCCGGATCATGGGTGAGCACTCCGGCAAGGAAGGCCGCTGGATGGTGCGCCTTGAGCCATGCGGAGTGATATGTCGGAATGGCGAAAGCCGCCGCATGTGCCTTGCAGAATCCGAATGAGGCAAAGGCCTTGAGCACCTCCCACACCCGTTCGATGGTGACCAGGTCGTATCCCTTGGCTCTGGCAGCGGGATAGAACCATGCCCGCACATCCTGCTGTGACTCAGGTGAGCCAAGACTGCGTCTGACCTCATCAGCTTCTGCCAGTGAACAGCCCGTCATGATTGACACGATCTTCATGACCTGCTCGTGAAAGACGACAACCCCATATGTTTCCTCAAGTGCCGGACGCAGGTCCGGGTGAAGATACTCCGCCTCATTCCAGCCCTGTCGTGCGCGCAGAAATGGGGTGACCATGTCGGACTTGACCGGACCCGGACGAAAGAGCGAGATATCGGTGATCAGATCGTCGAATCGATCAGGTGCGAATTTTCCGATGAGCTCGCGCTGCCCTGGAGACTCGATCTGAAAGCAGCCCAGAGTGTGTGCGGATTTCACCAGTTCGTACGTAGGTACGTCATCCAGTCCGACACCATCAAGGTTGACCTGCACCTGATCGACTCGAGCAACCTCCTGAACTGCATAGGCCATCGCCGACTGCATTCGAATGCCCAGGACATCAAGTTTGAGCAGGCCGAGCTCCTCAACATCATCCTTGTCGAACTGACTCATCGGGAATCCTCGCCAGCTGGCCTCGACAGGAGTTCGATCCAGAAGTGTGATGTCAGATAGCACAACCCCACATGGGTGCAGAGCGATATGACGAGGAAGCCCATCAAGTGCCTCTACCAGAGACAGGAAACCATCCAGTTCACCCCGTGCAGCGAGCTTTCCCAGGCCCGAGGAGCGAAGTTCGGGGAGCTCAGCCAGTGCCTGCCGAGCGTCACGGGCTCGGATATGGGGGAAGGCCGTGGCAAACGCATCGATCTCACCTCTGGGCATTCCCAGTGCGGCACCAACATCTCGAATGGCATGACGCACCCGGTAGGTGTCTCGCATCGAAATACAGACACATCGCTCACCACCGAATCGTTCGAGCATCTGCTCATAGACCTCCGCACGCCTGGCAGACTCAACATCAATATCGATATCGGGCAGGGCTCGACGCAGTGGTGACAGGAAGCGTTCCATCACCAGTCCGTGAGCAAGTGGATCAACCCCAGAGATTCCCAGAATGTGATTGACCAGACTCCCCGCACCCGAGCCTCGTGCCGCTACTCGGATCTGCATCCCCTTGATCAGGTCAACAACCTCAGCAACGGTGAGGAAGTACCCGGCAAAACCAAGGGTTGAAATAGTGGCAAGCTCATCCTCGAGTCGATCACGCGCCAGCCGATCTGAATGTCGACTACGGATCAGATACTCGCTGAATCCACTCTCACATCGTTCCCGCAGATATCGATCCGCTGCATGTGCCTCCTGAGCAAGTGCTGCTGGACCACGATCACGACGACTGGAACTGCGCTCAGCCACTCGCGCAGGAAGGATGAGATCAAGCTCAGGAACATGAACCTCACCGATTCCCAGATCTGCAACTGGATCCAGGCGACAGGCCTGCGCAAGCTGACGGGTGTCAGCCAGCAGGCGGTCAACCTCACGCCCTGCTCTGCCTTCATCATGGGCCAGTCCAGACAGGTGAACTATTTCGGCTGCCAAGTGACGCATATGAGCACCATCGGTGAGGTGGCCCTCACCATTGGCTCGATCCAGATGTCGCGAATCCAGCGGAACAAGTCGACGAATCGCATCCAGGACATCGATAACCGGAGCCTGATCACGCTCCGCATGACGAACTGCCGCACTCAGGATTGCCGGGAGTTGCTGCTCTCGGGCAAAACTCAGCATCCGTGCTGCAGCCGCTGAGGAATAGGGCAGCCCACGAATTGACGCACCGGAGATATCGGTGACAGCTACCCCCGTGTCACGAGCACGATGACTCACAATCTCCACTGCTAGACGGCGACCGAAGACCTCTCGCCAGAACCTCAGTGCATGGGCTGCTTGGTCGGGTCGTCGACGCATGACCGCCCGACCGACATCGGATTCAGGTCCAAGCAGCACGACGAGACCGTCCGAATGCTGTGCGATGAGTTCAGCCGACACCACAGGTGATCCACGTCGACCGGTGAGCGCATCTGCGTCAGAGCGGGTGCCAGATTGGGCGTCAAGACCCAGATGTGCGGCAGATACGAGCCGACACAGTGACGCCCATCCGGTCCGGCCACGGGCCAGAAGCACCACTCGACTGTGCCGCGGATCAATCTCACGTCCACCACGCGCAGGTGTGCGGCGCATATTCGTGCGCTGCTCCAGAGTAGGACCATGACCGACGCGACCAGCGGAGGTGCGCTGCACCCGTGAGCCGAGCGCACGGTGATCCTGATCCGCAGCCGGTGGGGCCGTAAAAGCCAGATCAATACCGAGAATGGGGGCTATCCCAGCGTCCTGACAGGCGAGTACGAATCGCACGGCCCCATACAGTCCATCACGGTCAGTAAGTGCGAGTGAGTCCTGACCCAGGGATGCTGCTCGCGCCACCAGTGCCGCTGGACTGCTGGCACCATGGCGAAGGGAGTAGCCCGATGCCACGTGCAGATGGACAAAGGGATCCTCAGCCATCAGAGCTCGTACCACCCAGAAGCGGCTGATGGATCGCACCCAGTTGACGAGAGACCAGTGCCAGGAACTGCTCCACCTCACGAACCAGATCATCTGCCTCACGCGCTGTGACAACACCGCGCAACCCAGCCTCTGCGGCAGCACGCTTGGTGGCTCCAGCGGCGAAAAAGGCGGCCCACTCGGAGAACTCAGGGGCGATATCAGCAAGAAGAACCCATGCACTTCGTACACGCGAACCCCGTCGATGCCGAGGCCGAGCACGAGCGGCCAGAACGGCTGCAGCAGCGCGCAGAGCGGCCAGATGTGCATGTGCGTAACGTGATTCACTCTCCTGTGCTGTACCGGCCGCGAGCAGTTCACGGGCAGCTCCGGCCAGGAGATCGCGGCTCTGGGGCGTGGGGTTCACGGGCACGGGGTTCATAGACACGGGGTTCATGGGTCTCCTCATTTCCTGTAGATATCCGTACAGCGATCAGTCGAGTGCGCGGGCCAACCGCCACTGAGCCTGAGAGTGTCGAGCGGTTGTGATGACGTCGATCTCACAGGCGAGGTCGTAGACACCGATGGATGCCGATGAGCCAGCAGCAGCCTCCACTCGCCATACCCAGCGCTCCGTGGCACCCACATCACGGGTGATCGAGCGCTGATGATCGAGATCAACTGTTGGTTTATGTATGTGCTGATGACGTGATGTCCACCAGGTGCCTGACTCGATCCAATGAGCCAGAACACTGCGGATGACGTAGATGCGACTGCGCCACAGGAACTGACTGCCGGCGACCATCACGTCCGAGATCTGACCGGGCACTGGGACAGCATGTGATCCAGATTCTCGGTCGATGCGGATGGCAATGACCTCACCGTAGGTGCGCATGACACGATCCTCTCGACGTCTCGGGTGTAGACAGACACTTCGGTTTCTGCTGCGAAGCAGCACAAAATCTCGGCTGCGAAGCAGCACGACCCGGTACGGGGGAAGGCGTCCGAGAACATCCCGTGGTGGGGTGTGGTGCTTCCCCGCACACACACCCCACTCACGGGAGGTTGTCGATCTGGTGTGAACCTGATCTATCGAGAACCCGGTCTGGCAGCCGCGAATCCGTCAAACCGTGCTCTCGAATCCGAACTTTCGAGGAAAGTCAGGGAAAGACTTTCATCGAACATATGTTCGAACAGGTTCTACGGTAGCCGGACCCTCTGACAATGTGCAAGGGGTGCAGCCGATGGGGTGACCTGCCCCAGATCTCTACACCCGGTATCGTGAGAGGCCACCGATGATCACCTCTGATAAGGATGGGCATGGCAACCGTAATCTCGGTTCACTCGTTTCGCGGCGGTACCGGCAAGAGCAACACCACAGCGAACGTGGCCTCCCAACTTGCTGCCGCAGGATCCCGGGTAGCGGTCATCGATACCGATATTCAAAGCCCTGGTGTGCACGTGCTCTTCGGCCATGAAGAGCCGCTCGAGCCGACCCTCAATGACTACCTCTGGGGCGAGCTGCCCATTCATCAGGCAGCGCACGACGTAACCGATCGCGTGGCGCGTCTGGCTCCGGTTGAGCCCGGAGGTGCGCTCTATCTGGTGCCATCGAGCATGAAGGCGGGCGATATCGCTCGGGTTCTTCGTGAGGGATACGACGTTGGCACCCTGAATGAGGGTTTCCGTGATCTGGCTCGGGAACTGTCCCTTGACTACCTGATCATCGACACCCACCCCGGCCTGAACGAAGAGACCCTGCTGTCCATCACCATCAGCGACGTCCTTCTGTTGATCCTGCGCCCTGACCGTCAGGACTTCCAGGGCACCGCGGTGACGGTCCATGTCGCTCGACGACTTGATGTGAGCTCGCTGCTTCTGGTGCTCAACAAGGTGCCCGGGAACATCGATCTCGACGATCTTCGCGAGCAGATGACCGAGAACTACGACGCAGAGACAGTGGCGATCATGCCGCTGGCCGAGCAGGTGGCTCAGAATGCCTCGGGCGACCTGTTCTCATTGAGCAACCCAGATCATCCGTGGTCGAACGAGATCCGCAAGATCGTCAACCGCGTCACCACCAACTGAGCAGCCTCAGCTGCTCGCACTGCGAATCCTCGGCACTTCTCAGAGATCAGCAAGCCGATCAAGCAGGCCCGTGCTGTCGCGGATTGTCTTTCGTTTCACCGACACCACAAGTCCCCCATCTGCCTGTTCGCGCACCTGACCAAGGGAGATGAGACTGTCGACCGCAACGCCAAGTTGTTCAGCTGGGAAGTCATCGATCAAAGCTGTGAGCTCGGCGCGGGTTGGATGATCGAGCCTCAGGATTGACGACAGGACGCGACGCTGCGCTGGGTCCGCGTCAAGCAGACCCAGAAGCCCAGCCGACCACGATTCAGCACTCAACGTCCGAACCGTGGTCTCCTCAACCGCCCGGATGGTCTGCGTGTTGACTCCCCCGGCCTCACTGATGTCACCACAGAAGTTCCCGGGACCGACCTCAGCCACCCGCACCTCATGTCCGGATGCATTCATCCCCACGATCTCAACTCGGCCACTTACCAGGTACATCACCCGATCAATACGAGAACCAGCACGCACCAGAACATCACCCGGGCTGAAGTGCTCGGTAAACAACCGCGGTCGCAGTCGCTCTCGCTGAGACTCGGGGAAGGACTGCAGAATGCGCTCATCAATCGCACCTGGGAGATGTCGCTGCCACACCTGTACGTAGTCTTCAAAGGCCACCAGATCTCGATGCTGACCCGTCATCAACTCCTTGCCAACGATGGCCAGCACATGATCGGCCATCGCAGCCACTTCTTCATTCATCGTAGAGAGGACGATGGTGCGGGATCGACCATGAGTCAGAGCGGAGATCAGTGGCTCTGCTGCATCAGCATCGGAGAACAGTGCCAGGTCTTGAATAACAACGACATCCGATGTTCCCAGGCAGGCCATGGCAATCATCAGCCGATGGCGTTCATGGACGCTGAGCACCTCAGCATGAGTTCCCAGAGAAGCATCAACCCCACCACCATCGAGCATCATGAGGTGGCCCAGGCCAACCCGCTCGAGAATCGCGGCGATGTCGTCGTCACTAAGACCTGCTCGGGCAGAACTCAGATGCTCACGAACGGTCGCATCCATCAGATAGGGCTCATCTGCAATCAAGGTGATCCGTCGACGTACCGTTGGGTAGCGAACGTCAAGCCCGTCAAGCAGAACACGTCCAGAATCAGGATCACGGTCACCAGCCATCACCTCGGCAAGGGCGTCCGGCGAACTTCCCCGATCGCCTGCCAGCACGATCAGTCCACCAAGCGCAATCTCAACATCGCCTGCGGTCAGCGGACTGTCCGGGGTAAGCGCTAGATCTCGCAGAACAAATGCCGCTTCGGTACTGACAGCTTCGCCCCCATGGGTTCGATCCACCCGGGTGGGACTGGCCGTAATCTGCTCGATCCGTCTCTTGCTCGTTACCGCAAGGCGGAACTCGCGCAGCCACGGTGGCAGTCGCTCGAGACCCCCGACGACGAATTCGATGTACAGAAGTGCGGGTGCAATGGCGGCGGCCCCACTGCTGCCACCGACCACGGCCATACAGATGACCACGAAGAGCGCCAGATACCCCGTGAACCGAGCCGCAGTGAGCAGTCGGTTGACCTGGGTCCGCTGCTCCTCAGTCGCCTCCCGCAGTCGATCCGCCCGAACGTGGAAGCGATCGTGCATCCACTCAGTCAGATTCATGCCGGTGACGTTGCGGCCAGCGGTGATCGCCTCGTCGACGATGGCTCCCACATCACTGGAAGCATCGAGTCGATGCTTGTCACGATCGAAGGTGGAGACACCGATGAAACGGTTGATAACGGTAAAGAGCAGAACGGCCGCCGTTGTAACGGCCCCGACCGCCGGCTCGATGTACAGAAGGAGAATACAACTGAGCGCGATGCTCACGATGGAGGGAAGTCCCTCGACCACGGTGTGATCCATAGCCGCTTCGATCCTGTCGACATCGGCGGTATGACGTGAGATCACGCTTGGACGGCGCAGGAAGCGCTGACGCAGCACCGGTGACTCGAGGGTGTGCCGAAAGACCGATTCACTCAGATCCCGACTCACTTCGGCCGCGAACTCATGGGTGATCCGACGTGATGCCATGGCGCACAGCACAGCAATGGCGATCAGAACAGCGATCGAGCCAATCGCCTCGAAACTGGACATCGCCTGATGAACTGCTCCACCCGACGGCTCCTCAC
>CAXBQZ010000051.1:0-20297 GCA_963978055.1 uncultured bacterium | reverse complement strand
TCATCAACCCCGCGGACGTCCCACTCCTGGCCGGCAACCTCAAGGGTGCTTCGCATATTCGACAGGTCGTGCCAACCGGCCGCGGTGAGGCCTTTGATCAGATCTCCCCAAGGCAGCTCAGGACGATCCTCATCCATGGTCGATGGTCCGCGCAGATACTTCCACGGCTGGACGGGGGTGGGTGCAAAGTAGTCGTTCGATCCGAGGACGAAGAGGCCAGGTACGTCAAGCAGCGGATCAAGGGCTTCCATCACCACAGGTACTGCTTGCTGATGAGCTAGAAAGTCACCGGTGATCACGACCAGATCCGGCTTCAGCGCTGCCAGTGACTGCACCCAGGCAACTCGACCTCGGTGTCTGGGGGTCAGATGCAGATCCGATAAATGCAGCACCGTGACCGGAGTTGCTCCACCAACGGGAACGTTGATGCGGCGAAGGGTGTACCGGTGAGTCTCCGCAACGGAATAGGCCAGGCCAGCCGCGCCGAGCGCGGTCAAGCCCGCCAGCCCCTTGGCGAATGTGTGCACATGCCAAGAATCTCACGGCGTGTGGCCCAACCGCGACTGGCGTGTCACTGCGTCAAGGGAATAGATGAGCGGAGTTCCACTGGGATGAGGGAGGATAGGCACATGAGTTCATTGGAGACGAAACTGCATGACGATCTGACCGAGGCGATCCGCAACCGGGATGAGGTCACCTCGTCCACCCTGCGGATGGCACTCACAGCACTGAAGAATGAGGCGGTTTCAGGTGATGCGGCCAGAGAACTCTCCGATGATGAAGTAATCGTCGTACTCGGCCGAGAGGCCAAAAAGCGCCGTGAGTCAGCGGCTGCCTATGACGATGCCGCACGTCCAGAGCTGGCAGCTCGTGAGCGAGCCGAACTCGAGGTGCTCATCACCTATCTGCCCGCGCAACTGACCGATGACGAGCTGGCCACCCTCGTGGCTCAGGCGATCACCGAGACGGGTGCTGACTCACCCAAGGCGATGGGTGCGGTGATGAAGTTGCTCACCCCGCGGATAGCGGGACGGGCAGATGGCGGCCGAGTGTCCGCAGCAGTCAAGGCTGCGCTGTCGTCATAGCTGCACCTCGTCGAGCGGTGTGAACTCACCCGGTCGGAGTCGGAGTGGCTGTGTGAGTTGGTGGGCTGCTCGATGGTGAGGTGGTCGGGGACGGCGTCGTGGACGTCTTGGTCGGGCTCGGCGAGGGGCCGGGGGACTGACTTTGACTTGAACTGCCCGAGGGCGACGGCGTTGTTGACGGGCTTGGAGAGCCGGAGCCGCTCGCAGATGCGGACGAGCTGGGGGACGGGCAAGAAGTAGGGCCGCCCGATGCAAAGAACGTCGGTACGGCGCCACTCGGAGCCGCACAGGGATTCGGTGGTGGTGGGGTGTAGTAGGCCAGACCATCCATCGGCAGGAGATCGAACGGGGTTGGTGGGGTGCCGGCAAGCGCCGCAAGCATTGCATCGCGCCAGATGGGTCCTGGCAGTGTGGAGCCGAACACCTGGGAGAAGTACTGGCCGCCGATCACCACGTCCTTCATCGGATAGCCGTAGCCGCCGCGCGGATCGTACGTTGCAACTGCCGTCGCCAGATCAGGGGTGTAACCGACGAACCACACGGCTGCGGAGTCGTTGACCGTACCTGTCTTACCCGCGGCTGGTCGGCCAAGTGACATGGCCGCACCCGTGCGGCCGGGCAGTGGTCCATCGATCACCTGGCTGAGGATCGTGGTGACTGAGTCCGCAATACCGCGAGGGATCACCTGCTTGCAGTGGGCGCTCGGCACCGGAAGGCTCTTGCCATTGCGATCAATGATCTGGCTGATGGCGATCGGGTCACAGTGGACTCCGTGATTGGCGAACCCGGCGTAGGCGGTGGCCATGCCCAGGGGGGTGACCTCCTGGGTACCGAGAGTGAATGAGGGCACTCGCTGCAGGTTCGTGCCATCACCGCGGAACAGGCCGAGTTTTTGGGCGATCGATGCGGGTGCGCAGATGCCGGTGCGGAGTTCCAGCGCCATGAAGTAGGTGTTGATCGAGTAGGCCGTCCCCTGGAGCATGTTGAACGCACCCGCACCGGTGGAGTTGTTGACCGTGTACGGGGCAAAGGATTTATTGCTGTCAGTGCAGCTCTTGAACCCGTCGAAGGTTGCGCGCTGTGGCGCGTCGATCACCTCGTACGGCGAGATCCCAGCCTCAAGTGCGGCGGCGAGTGTAAATGCCTTGAAGGTGGATCCTGCCTGGGCTCCGATACTTCCGCCATCACCGACGCCGACATTGAAGTTGTAGGTGGTGTAACCGCGACCCTTGACCCCCCAGGCTCGATTCTCGGCCATGGCAACGATCGCACCGGTCGATGGACGGACCATGGTGACGGCAGCGACCTTGCGACTTGAGTCCTTGGCGGGGATGTGCTTCTCCGCTGAGTCCTGGGCAGCTTTCTGGGCGATGGGGTCGAGAGTTGTCTTGATGGTGTAACCGCCCACCTTGAGAAAGTTCTGACGGTCACCCGCAGTCGCTCCGAAAGCCGGATCGTCCAGCAGAGTTCGGTAGACGTAGTCGCAGAAGAACGGTGCGTATGAGGTGGTGCAGCCGTTATGTGGTCGGCTTGGGTGCAGGAATGACTTGGTTGGAATTGCCCCAGCCTGATCTGCCTCGGCCTGGGTGATGTATCCCATGGTGACCATGCGTCCGAGTACCTGCAGGCGCCGATTTCTAGATGAGTTCGGATTACGCAGCGGGTCGTAGGCAACGGGTTGTTGTACGGCACCGGCAAGGGTTGCCGCCTCGACCAGAGTCAGGTCCTTCGCGGCCTTGTCGAAGTATCGGCGGGATGCGGCTTCAACCCCGTAAGCGCCGGCACCAAAGTAGGCGATGTTGAGGTAGCGCTCGAGGATCTGGTCTTTGCTGAGGCTGCGCTCAAGTGCCAGCGCATAGCGCATCTCCTTGAGTTTCCTGCCCACATTTCTGGCACGAGCGGCCGACGCGTCAGCATCTGTTGCAGCACTTTCGACGAACACGTTCTTGACGTACTGCTGGGTGAGTGTTGAACCACCCTGAGTGACTCCACCCGTTCCACCGGCGTTGCCCACGAGGGCACGCAGGATGCCTCGAGGATCCACCCCGTGATGCTGGTAGAACCGACCGTCCTCAACCGCAACGATGGCCTGACGCATCACCGGGGCGATGTCTACGAGCGGGACTTCAACACGGTTCTGCTCGTAGATCGTGGCGATCAGTGAGCCATCCGATGCCACGATCCGAGTGCGCTGGGGGAGCGGTGGTGTGGTGAGGTGATCGGGCAGGGATTCGTATCCGTTGAATGCCGCCTTGGTGGCCACCCCGATGCCGCCGACGAAGGGCAACGCCGCAACGGCTGCGAGCACACCAGCCAGGAGGCTGACCACGACAACAAGCCCCAACCGCGTGAAGGACGCCGGAAGGGAGGGTGAACGTGTGGGCTCGGCTGACATCGCTCTTTGATTCTACGTCGTGTTGTTGGAGGTCAGTTCTAGGACGTGACCGAGGCCCACTTCGTTCCCGTTGCCAGAGGTCTCACCTGCGAGTTCTCGGGCGTCTATAGTCATTTATAACTAATAATGATAGTATTAAATGACCTAACCGAAGAGGCGTTAGATGCGTAGGTTCGGGATGTCGGAGCAAGGCGCTCCTACCAATCTGCATCGGCAGCCTTGAGCGGATGCAGATGGCAGACGATGAGCCTGGGGGTGAGTCCAGCGGTGACGTGGACATCAGAGTGGACGGCGGCTGCTGCGTGCAAGACGACGGATCCGGACGAGCTTTTCGTTCAGGGTGCTGCGCAGAACAGAGTCAAGACCATTTGTGTCTCATGTTCGGTTCGTACCGAATGCCTTGCTGACGCACTCGACAACAACATCGAGTTCGGCGTCTGGGGTGGGATGACCGAGCGGGAGCGGCGCGCTCTGCTGCGACGTCGTCCACATGTCACCTCATGGCGTCAACTGCTCGAGACTGCTCGTACCGAGTATGACGTCACTGTCACCGATCTCACTGTGCTGGATCTGCGCGCGAGCCGAGCCGGCTGAGGATCAGATCATCCGTCGGCGAGTTCGACACCAACGTTTCTCAAGTCAGCAAGGTCCGTCACATCGGTGGACATCGCTGGAACCACGGCGATTGGCACGTGCCGGTGAGCGGAGGTAAGCCGTTCAGCGAGTCGTCGCTGACGATCTCGAGTGGCAGCCAGTTGGGCATGAATGCGCAGGATTGCAGCACTCGTATCGGCCCCAAGTGCGGACAGACGGTTGGCCGCTGAAGTCGCCGTAGCCTCATCGATGACCGAGGCATCAGTTGCTGCCACGCGATTCAGGACAACCCCTGCCAATGGCATGTCGTCACCGTCGAGGCGTTCGATGAAGTAGGACGCCTCCCGAAGTGCATCGCGCTCGGGTGCTGTAACGACCACGAACGCTGTGTCATCTGCCTTCAACATGGCGTACGTCTCATCAGCCCGCTCGCGAAATCCCCCGAAGAGGGTGTCGATCGACGAGACGAACTGCTGCACATCGGTGAGAACCTGACCGCCGAGAATCTTGCTGAGGACGGACGTGAACACCCCGAAACCTGCTGAGAGCACCCGCATGTACGCACGTCCACCGGCCTTGGCGGGAGCTGCCAGCAGCCTGATGAACCGTCCGTCGAGGAATGATCCGAGGCGGCGTGGTGCATCGAGGAAGTCCAGGGCTGATCGCGATGGCGGTGTATCGACGACGATCAGGTCCCAGCGGCTCTCCTCGATGGCTCGAGCCCGCAACTGTCCGAGTTTCTCCATGGCCATGTACTCCTGCGTACCTGCGAAGGAGCTGGACAGGGATTGGTAGAACGGATTCGCCAAGATTGTGGCGGCACGCTCTGCGTCTGCATGGGACTCCACAAACTCGTCGAAGGTTCTCTTCATGTCGAGCATCATGGCGTCGAGTGATCCGGCTCCCTGCACGTCAGCAACGGGACGGGGCTCATTGTCCAGGTGGCCAAGGCCGAGTGACTGGGCCAGCCGCTTGGCCGGATCAATCGTGAGAACCACGACCTTCCTGCCCTGCTCGGCTGCGCGCAGTGCCAGGGCGGCAGCCGTGGTGGTCTTGCCCACTCCACCCGCGCCACAGCAGACGATGATGCGCACAGACGTGTCGGTGAGCAGGGCGTCTACGTCGAAGACGGAACTCTTGGGCACAACAGCATGTGCCGTATTCATGAAACCCCCTGGGAAAGCAGGGTTTCGGCCATATCGTAGAGAGCGCCGGGATCAATACCGTCAGGTCGAAACGGCAGCTCGAAAGTCGGCCTGTCCAGCGCCTGGATCGTCAGTCGCTCGCGATTCTCCAGCGCCACTCTGTCAGCGTGTGCGCCCGCCTCGTTCATCAAGGCGGTGATGAGCTTCGGCTCAGCAGCAATGCCAACGGACTCAAGGTCGATTGCGAGTTGGCTGGGATCCAAGGTGTGATTGAGGGCTTTGACCTGATCCTGCTCGGAGAGAAGTGGTTCCCGGACCTGATTGATGATGATCGCACCAATGGGCAGACCGGCCTCCCGGAGTTCGGTGAGGGCATCGCTGGTCTCCTGCACGGGCATCTCTTCCAGCAGCGTGACCAGATGTACAGCTGTCATCGGTGAGGCGATCACAGCCATCACGGCATCCGCCTGAGTTCGGATCGGTCCTGTCTTGGCAAGATCGCCGATCTCACTGTTGACGTTGAGAAACCGCGTGATTCGGCCCGTAGGTGGAGCATCCATCACCACAGCGTCGTAGACGTAGCGGTCGTCAACCTTGCGGCGAACTGCTTCCTTGGTCTTGCCCGTGAGGAGAACATCTCGAACTCCCGGGGCGATGGTGGTTGCAAAGTCGATGGCGCCCATCTTCTGCAGAGCCGATCCCGCTCGGCGGAGGTTGTAGAACATGTCGAGGAACTCAAGCAGTGCCTCCTCGGAATCGAGGGCATTGCCGTAGACCTCGCCACCACCGGGTGCAGAGGCCATGCGCTGCTCGGTGTAGTCCAACGGGGGTACATCGAACAGCTGAGCAATTCCCTGACGGCCTTCAACTTCGAGAAGGAGAACGCGCCGTCCACCAGTGGCCAGAGCCAGGGCCAGTGCCCCCGCAACCGTCGTCTTGCCTGTTCCACCCTTGCCCGTTACAACGTGGAGGCGGACGTCACTCCAGTTGGACTTGGGTTCCTGCGCCACGAGTCGAGCCTACGCTGACCCCGCTAACTCGGCCTGATGGGAGGGCGATGTTCCATGGGAGGTCCGTAGGCTCTAAGGTCAGGCCATGACCACTTGGGAATATGCAACCGTTCCGTTGCTCATCCATGCAACAAAGCAGATCTTGGACACCTGGGGACAGGACGGCTGGGAGCTCGTTCAAGTCGTCCCGGGGCCAAACCCCGATTCGATGGTGGCTTACCTCAAACGACCGAAGGCAGGATGACAATGAGCAGTGTTGAGCAGCGGTTGGCTGAGATTGGTCGCACCGTTCCGGAGGTGGTCCCACCCGTCGCCGCATACATTCCTGCGGTTCGCAGTGGGGCCTACGTGTACACCTCGGGTCAGCTGCCCATGGTGGCTGGTGCCCTTGCGGGAACTGGCAAGGTTGGTGCCGAGGTCACGCCAGAGGATGCCAAGGAGCTTGCGGCCACCTGTGCCATCAACGCCATTGCTGCCGTGAAGTCCGTCATCGGCGATCTCGACAAGGTTGTTCGAGTGGTGAAGGTTGTCGGCTTCGTGGCCTCGGATCCCTCCTTCACTGGTCAACCTGGTGTTATCAACGGTGCCAGTGAACTGCTCAAGCAGGCTTTTGGGGATGCCGGTGTGCATGCTCGATCTGCCGTCGGCGTGGCGGTGCTGCCGCTGGATGCCCCGGTCGAGGTTGAGATCATCGTCGAGGTAGAACCGTAGTCCTAACGCAGTTGGGTGGGTATGTCGAGCAACGACAGTTGGGTACCTCCGGTACCTCGGCATGCCTCCACCGTATGTCTGCTTCGAGACGGTGCCGCGGGCGTCGAGGTGTTCGTGATGCGACGCAAGTCGTCAATGGCGTTCGCCCCGCGGATGTATGTCTTCCCCGGTGGTGCCGTCGAGACCACGGATGATCTGGTGCCACTTGCGGGTGACTGGGATCTGACCGCTGCGGCAGAGCAGCTCTTCTCGGACCGACCCAGAGCCGTCATTGCTGCGGCTGCGCGCGAGACCTTCGAGGAGTGTGGTGTCCTCATCGCTCGCAGTTCGCACGGAGATCCGGTGGTAGCAGACGAGAGTCTGCGGGCCGATCGCCTGGCTCTGGTGAGCGACCAGATCACCTTCGCCGAGGTTCTCGATCGACGTGGAATGGTCGTGGACGACTCTGCTCTGGTCTCACTCGCACATTGGGTCACCCCGGAGAATGAGCCGCGTCGGTTCGATGCCCGATTCTTCGTCGCCGCACTACCTTCGGGGCAGCGCACCTATGACGTGGACGGGGAGGCAGACCGGACGGCGTGGTTGCGCCCCGAGGATGCACTGGACGCCTGGCATGCAGGCAACCTCGACATGTGGATTCCCACCGCATCGACAATGAGGTTGCTGACTGAGGGATCAACGGCGGCTGAGGTGGTCGAGAATGCTCGACATCGCTCGGTGGTACCGGTACGACCCCACGAGGTGCCCGCAGCGGATGGCACGCTGGCCTGGCACCTCGTGCACGACCGCACCCTCGAGGTTCTGGAGCCGATGGATCCGAAGGATATGGCCTCCGAGACAGCGGTGGTGCGTCGAACATGAACCAGGCCACGGCTGATCCGCGATGAGTGGGCGACTGATCGCACTTGGAGATTCCACTTCGTGGAGGGGTGGGCAGGTTTCGGCTCGAAGTACCTGTGTGCTCGCCCCGAATCCATCACCGATGACCCTCGACGGTACGAACACCTGGATTCTGCGTGAGCCCGGCTCAACCTCCTGTGTGGTCATAGACCCGGGTCCGGATACTGCGTCCCATCTCGAGGCGATCAGAGGTGCGGTCGATGGTGCCCGGGTGAGTCAGATCCTCCTGACCCATGGCCACGAGGATCACTCTGAGGGTGCGCGGGCCCTCGCCGAGCTCACCTCCGCATCCGTTGCCGCCCTGGATCCTGAGTTCAGGTACGGATCGGAGGGAATCCATGGTGGTGACGTGATCGAGGCCGGTGGCCTCACGATCGAGGTGATCGCCAGCCCCGGTCACACCTCCGACTCACTGTCATTCTTCGTGCCGGAGGATTCCGCCCTTCTGACTGGGGATACAGTCCTCGGTCGTGGCACGACAATGGTGGCCTACCCGGATGGGAATCTCGGTGACTACCTGCGCTCACTGGACAGTCTTGCCCAGCTCGCCACTCAAGCTGAGGTCTCACTGCTCCTGCCCGGACACGGGCAGGCGCTGACCGATCCTGCGGGGGTGATCGAGGCGTATCGCAGTCATCGCCAGCAGCGGCTTGAACAAGTGCGCAGCGCCGTGTCAGGGGGAGCCCGGACGGCCCAGGAGGTCGTCGAGATCGTGTACGCGGACGTACCGCGTGACCTCTGGCCAGCGGCAATTGTGAGTGTTCAGGCGCAGCTTGCCTATCTCGATGAATCTGGCTGACGTCGGCGGCTGAAGGCCTGAGATCGGACGACCGACTAGCGGGCGCGGCGCTGCAGTCTCTCGGTGTCAAGCAGGACGACGGAGCGGGATTCCAGACGCAGCCAGCCGCGTGAGACGAAATCGGCAAGTGCCTTGTTGACAGTTTCGCGGGAGGCGCCCACCAACTGCGCCAGTTCCTCCTGAGTCATGTCATGGGTGACGTGCAGCCCATCTGGCTCCATATGTCCGAAGCGTTCACCAAGATCAAGTAGCGCCTTCGCAACTCGACCGGGTACGTCAGAGAAGACCAGATCGGAAAGGGTCTCGTTGGTTCGGCGCAGGCGTCGGGCCAGTGCCTGCAGCAGTGCCTCGGCTACCTCCGGACGTCCAGTCAGCCATGGTCGGAGTGCCTGGTGGCCCAGGCCGAGAACGGTGACATCGGTGAGTGCGGAGGCGGTTGCAGTTCGGGGACCCGGATCGAAGAGGGAGAGCTCACCGAACATCTGACCCTCGCCCATAACTGCCAGCAGGGTCTCACGTCCATCCCCAGATGCATGGCTGAGCTTGATCTTGCCCTCGGTGACCACGTAGAGCCGGTCGCCTGCGTCACCCTCGCTGAACAGGATGTCACCCTTGACCAGTCGGGTCTCGTCCATCGAGGACTTGAGGGCCGCTGCACCTTCACTGTCGAGTACCGCGAACAGCGGTGCCCGCATCAGGACGTCATCCACGAAGGTCCTCCGAAATTCCTGGGCCGCCTGCCAGCGGCACGGTATTTTCACGACGCCGGGGCCGGAGCCTCGACAGCATGTGACAGATAGTGTGACGCATTCCCGCCGCTCGTGGGCGGGAAGGTCGCAATCTGACGTATGCGAACCATATGAGAATTCTGCCGGGCAAGTCATGGACGCCTCGCATCTGAAGATGGTCATCGGGCGGGCGATGACCTGTCCTCGCTATCGCTGGCTAGCGGTAGGGGTCAGTAGGGAGAATCTGGAGCGCAAGGAGGGGTTGCTCTCGATAGCGGGCGATGAGTTCCGTCGTGGCAACATCGATGGCCCGAAATAGTTCACTGCGAAATGCTGAGAGCTGATCTTCAGCGGCCTCCAGATCGGTGACCAACTGTTCCCGGCCCACCGGATCCTCCTCTGGGATCTGCCGAGCCCATACCTCGGCCAGATCAGGAAGGGGTGGGATATCGTCCGCGGGAAGTACGGACATGTGAGCGAGCCGTCGATGGGCCGAGGTGGCCTCAGTCAGCACCTTGGCCAGGTCGGTGACGGGGGAGTGATCGGTGATATCCGAGCGCACCACATCCAGTCGAGCCTGAATGATGCGTCGCCAGTACGAAACACGAGTCTCCTGATCGATGAGGTCTGTGCGCACCTGACGCAGATCCTCCAGGCTCAGGTGGTCGAAGTTCACATTCCGCTCAGGTGGCAAGACGGCGGCTCGAGCGGCCTTTCGATTGGCGCGGCGGGTCGCCGCATCCTCATCGGTCACGCTCATGTCGTCCCCCACCGCTCCTCCTCGAACGCGAGTTCAAGACTTCCTACGCACATCCAATGAACTGAACATCGAGTACCGGTGGGGGTCGCCCATCGAGACACGTGGCCTTATCTAGGTTGTCGGCATCTTCTGCGAAACCTTGAGCCCGATTCCGAGAATCTTTGTGAAGCTCACAATTGCTTGGGTGACCGTAGGCTTGGCACGTGGTATCTGTCCCCGTGCCTGCGCCCGCTCAAACCCCAGGCCTGGAGTCCGCGCCGAGTCGAACCTCGTTGGTTCGACGGGCGCGCAAGATGCATCGCCTTCTTGCGCAGACGTATCCGGACGCCCACTGCGAGCTCGATTTCACTAGCCCGCTGGATCTTGCGGTGGCAACAATTCTTTCCGCCCAATGCACAGATCGACGGGTCAATCTCGTCACGCCAACCCTGTTCGATCGGTACCGGTCCGCCGCTGATTACGCGGCCGCAGATCGATCTGAGTTGGAGGAGCTCATCAGATCCACCGGGTTCTTCCGAGCCAAGGCGAACTCGATCATCGGACTCGGCCAGCAGCTATGTGATCGATTTGATGGGGAGCTGCCGTCGCGGCTGGATGACCTTGTGACCCTCCCGGGTATCGGTCGCAAAACCGCGAATGTGATTCTGGGAAACGCGTTCGATGTTCCCGGGATCACCGTGGATACGCACTTCGGCCGACTCAGTCGTCGCTTCGGGTGGACTCAGCAGGACGATCCGGTCAAGGTAGAGGCAGAGGTAGGGGCACTGTTCGAGCGTCGGGATTGGACCATGCTGTCACATCGAGTGATCTTCCATGGGCGCCGATGCTGTCATGCCAAGAAGCCTGCCTGTGGTGCCTGTCCTCTTGCGAAGTTGTGTCCCTCATTCGGAATCGGTCCGACCGATCCGGATATCGCGGCTGGCCTCATCACCACACAGGGTCCGCGGTGACCATGGGCACCACCACTCCCCCCTGGTTCGCTCCGGTGGAGACCGTGGTGGCAACTGCGCGGGCGGATCAGCTGTCGAGGATCCTTCCCCCACCAGATGGTGGTCGGCGGGCCGCTGTGCTGATGCTGTTCGGGGACGGCCCCGAGGGTCGTGACATCCTGCTCATCCAGCGTGCGGCAACCCTGTCCAGTCACGGTGGACAGGTGGCATTTCCCGGCGGGGTCATCGATCCCGGAGATGTTGGACCGGTTGATGCCGCTCTGCGCGAAGCACAGGAGGAGACGGGTCTGGATCCCAGTGGCGTCCACATCGTCGGGAACCTTCCTGATCTGTACGTGCCCCCGTCAAACTTCGTCGTAACCCCAGTGGTCGGCTGGTGGGCCCTTTCATCGCCTGTTGACGTCGTTGACGCTGGTGAGGTTCACCGAGTCGAGCGCGTTCCGATCAGTGAACTCCTTGATCCACGTCATCGATTCACAGTCCGCCATCCGTCTGGGTTCACCGGGCCCGGCTTTGAGGTTCGAGATCTTTTCGTATGGGGCTTCACGGCTGGGTTGCTGTCGCGCGTGATGGCACTTGCCGGCTGGGAAGAGCCATGGGATGAGTCGTACGTCCGTCCCGTTCGTGAGGTGACGGAATGAACATCGCGGATCTGGTCGTGGTCGCTTTGGCGGTCCTGGCGGGCATCTCCGGATGGCGGTCGGGCATCCTGCGCAGTGCGTTCTCAGCCGCCGGATTCATCGTGGGCGCAGTTCTCGGCCTGGTGCTCACCTCACGCCTGCTGACGGGGATGTCCGGTGTGACATGGTACCTGGCCGCTGCGGCCATTGTCGTTGTGAGCGCTGGCATCGGGCAGGGGGTTGCCGGGATTCTCGGCAACTGGCTCAAGGGCAAGATCTCCTGGAAGCCGGTCCGACTAGCCGATTCGGCAACCGGTGCCATGTTTGCCGTGTCGGTCGTCGCATTGCTCACCTGGCTACTGGCGGGCACCGTGGCACTTCTGCCGTGGCAGAACGTGTCCCATCAGGTCGACCAGTCGGTCGTGATCAAGAGGCTCGACACCTTGTTCAGCAAGCCCGGCTCGGCCTTTGTTGACAGTATGCGCACTCGCCTCGAGACGCTGGGTCTACCGGCGTCGTTGGCAGGTCTGCCTTGGGGGGTCTCGGCCAGTGTCGATGCACCGGATCCAGCTCTTCTCAAGAACAAGGCAGTCCGCAGGGCCTGGGGTTCGCTGGTGAAGGTTGAGGGCATCGCGACTGCCTGTGATGCACAGGTGGACGGTTCTGGATTCGTCTTCGCCCCTGATCGGGTCATGACCAATGCCCATGTTGTAGCCGGAGTGGCCCATCCGGATGTGATTGTGAGAGGTACCGGTCGCAGTTGGCCGTCATCGGTGGTCTACTTCGATCCGGATCGTGATGTGGCGGTTCTGTATGTCCCGGGGCTCAATGCTCCAGCACTCCAATTCGCCAAACCTGCTCAACACGGAGACGCAGCAGTGGTCGCAGGATTCCCCGGCGGCGGACGATTGGCTGTGTCGGCGGCGAGGATTCGCGCACGCGTGAGCACGCGGGGCTCCGATATCTACGGAAAGCCCGGTCAGGCACGTGAGATCTACTCGATCCGCGGTACCGTCCGACCCGGAAACTCGGGAGGCCCACTGCTGTCCCCGGATGGACAGGTTGACGGAGTTATCTTCGCTACTGCCGTGAACGATGCGCAGACCGGATACGTGCTTACCGCAGCAGAGGTGCGAATTGCAGCCTTGAAGGGTGCGGTGGCGACCAAGCCGCTTCCGGCGGCATCATGTGCCACCAAGAACGGATACGACGAACTGCACACCGGCTGATCTGTCAGGTACGAAGGGGAGTTGCTGGCCCGCGCGGAGCGGATGCCTCCTCGTCATCAATCGCCCCGACAAACTGCGCCTGATAGAGGTTGTAGTACGCACCCTGTCGTTCCAACAACTCGTCATGAGTGCCCTGTTCGACGATGCGGCCCTTCTCCATCACCAAGATGAGATCAGCATCGCGGATCGTCGAAAGTCGATGTGCAATGACAAAACTGGTTCGGTCCGCGCGAAGGTTCGCCATCGCCTTCTGGATCAGCACCTCCGTTCGGGTGTCAACCGAGCTGGTGGCCTCATCCAGGATCAGCAGTGATGGCCGGGCGAGAAATGCTCGAGCGATGGTGATGAGTTGGCGCTCACCGGCTGAGACGTTGCTGCCCTCCTCATCGATGAGCGTGTCATAGCCATCCGGGAGAGCGCGGACGAACCTGTCGACGTAGGCGGCCTTGGCTGCCTCGACGATCTCCTCCTCCGAGGCGTCGGGTCGGCCGTAGGCGATGTTGTCGCGAATCGTGCCGCCGAAAAGCCAGGTGTCCTGAAGAACCATGCCAATCTCACCGCGAAGATCTGCACGGTCCATCTCCGTTGTGTCGACGCCATCGAGCGTGATGCGTCCGGCATCGATGTCGTAGAAGCGCATGATGAGGTTGACCAGCGTGGTCTTGCCCGCGCCGGTCGGTCCAACGATGGCCACTGACTGACCTGGTGCGGCGATCAGTGAGAGATCGTCGATCAGTGGAGTGTCGGGCTCGTATCGGAACGAGATGTTCTCAAAGGCGACCCGTCCATCTGGATCCGCAACGTGGACCGGCTGGTCGGGATCCGGTGATTGGTCAGGGGCGTCGAGCAGATCGAAGACTCGCTCGGCGGATGCAACACCCGATTGCAGCAGGTTGGACATCGATGCCACCTGAGTGAGCGGTTGGCTGAAGGAGCGTGAGTACTGGATGAACGCCTGGACGTCACCCAGCGACATACTTCCCGATGCGACTTTCAGGCCGCCGATCACGGCTATGAACACGTAGTTCAAATTCCCGATGAACTGGATCGCGGGCATGATGATTCCAGAGAGGAACTGTGCACCGGCACTTGCGTTGAACAGGGCCTCGTTCTTCTCGGCGAAGGTGGTATTTGCCTCCTCCTGATGACCGAAGACCTTCACGAGTGCATGACCGGTGTAGACCTCCTCGATCGTGGCGTTCAAATGGCCGGTCTGTGCCCACTGCTCGATGAAGAGGGGCTGGGATCGTTTGGCGATCATTGCCGTCACAAACACCGAAAGTGGTACGGAGATCAGCGCCACGAGCGCGAGGACGGGTGAGATCCACACCATCATGCCGAGAACGCCAACGAGGGTGAGCACAGAGCTGAGCAGTTGGCTGAAGGTCTGCTGCATTGTCTGCTGGATGTTGTCGATGTCGTTCGTCACACGGCTGAGGAGCTCGCCGCGAGCGACGGTGTCGTAGTAGTTGAGAGGTAGGCGGTGAAGCTTCTCCTCGACCTGAGTTCGCATCCGCAGGGCAGTGCGCTGGACAACTCCGTTGAGCACATAGGCCTGTGCCCACATGCACAGTGAAGCCAGAACATACAGGCCCAGCACGAACAGCAGGACGTGAGCGAGCTTGGAGAAGTCGATCCCCTGACCGGGAATGATATCCATGCCCGAGATCAGGTCTGCCTGTCCGTTGTCGCCCTTGGCGCGGAGCGCAGCGATCACCTGTTCCTTGGTCATACCGGCAGGAAGCATCTTGCCGATGATGCCTTCGAAGATGATGTTGGTGGCATTTCCGAGGATCTTCGGTCCGACAACACTGAATGTGACGCTGCCCACGGTCAGCAGGATCACAAACAGAACGAGTGGACGTTCAGGTTGAAGGTGCCCCAAGAGTCGCCGTGCCGAGGGTCCGAAGTTCATGGACTTCTCTGCCGGCTGTCCGGCACCCATCATGTGACCAGGGCCGCGAGTTGGACCCTGCGGCCGGTTGGGGATTCTCGCGGGCGCAGAGGAGCTCATGCTGCTGCTCCTGCCGGGAGCTGTGACTCGACGATCTCAGCGTAGGTCGGGCAGCTGATCACCAACTCATCATGAGTGCCGCTTCCGACAATCATTCCGTCGTCCAGAACGATGATCTGGTCTGCGTCAACGATGCTCGAAATACGTTGCGCCACAATGAGTACGGTCGACTGCTGAGTTACCGGCCTCAAGGCAGCTCGCAGGCGGGCATCGGTGGCCAGATCAAGTGCAGAGAATGAATCATCGAACAGGTAGATCTGCGGTCGTCGAATGACAGCGCGCGCAATCGCCAGTCGCTGTCGCTGGCCACCAGAGAAGTTCGAGCCGCCCTGCGACACAGACGCCTCAAGCCCCTCAGGAAGGTTTCTGACGAAGTCTGCAGCCTGAGCAATCTCGAGAGCCTGCCAGATCTCTTCATCAGAGGCGTCTGACTTTCCATAGCGAAGGTTGCTGGCAATGGTGCCGCTGAACAGGAATGCCTTTTGCGGTACCAAGCCGATCCTGGAGTTGAGCACCTCAGGATCGAGTTCGCGCACATCGACGCCGTCGACGAGAACCTGGCCGGCGGTCACATCGAACAGACGGGGGACGAGCGAAATCAGGGTGGTCTTCCCGGATCCGGTGCTTCCGATGATCGCGGTGGTCTTACCTGCCTCCGCGTTGAAGGTGATGTCGGATAAGACCGGATCTGCTGCGCCCGGATACTGGAAGCCAGCTCCTCGCAGCTCTACACCGGTGTGATCGCCAAGTGAGCTGATCGGGTTCGTCGGAGCCACCACTGAGGATTCGGTGTCGAGGACCTCAGTGATTCGCTCCGCGCACACTGCCGCTCGAGGGATGAGAACCAGCATGAAGGTTGCCATCATGATCGACATGAGAATCTGAACGAGGTAGCTGAGGAATGCCGTGAGCGAGCCGATCTGCATGTCTCCGGCATCGATGCGCGCAGCACCGAACCACAGCACAGCGACACTCGACACGTTCATCACCAGCATGACAACGGGAAACATCATCGCCATCAGCTTGCCGACTGCAAGCGCCGCCTCAGTGAGCTCACCATTCGCATCTGCGAATCGGGTGATCTCCTGGGGTTCGCGAACAAAGGCACGAATCACGCGGATACCCGTGATCTGCTCACGAAGTACGCGGTTGACGTTGTCCAGGCGCTTCTGCATCCGACGGAATTGCGGAACCATCCGCGAGACGATGAGACCGATGGCGGCCACCAGAATCACCACACTGAGCACGATCAACCAGGCGAGGCCGACGTCCTGACGTAGTGCCATAACAATGCCACCGACGCACATGATCGGAGCCGACACCATCATGGTGCAGGTGAGCAGGACGAGCATCTGCACCTGCTGGACGTCATTTGTGGTGCGGGTGATCAGTGATGGAGCACCGAATCTGGTTACCTCGCGAGCAGAGAATCGGCCGACCTGATGGAACACGGCGGCTCGAACATCCCGGCCGAATCCCATAGCGGTGCGAGCCCCGAAGTACACGGCTGCGATCGTGCAGAGAACCTGTACGAAGGTGATCGCGAGCATGATGGAGCCGATGCTCAGGATCTTCTGGGTATCTCCCTGAGCGACACCCTTGTCGATGATGTCGGCGTTGAGTGTCGGCAGGTACAGGGTTGCGATGGTGCCGAGGAACTGCAGGACCACCACCGTCAGAAGGGCAGGAGTGTAGGCGCCGAGATAGCGACGCAGCAACGAGATGAGCACGAATTCTCCGAGTCTTTAGTCAGGACTCCATCATCGGGTACAACACGACATTAATTCGCGTTCATTCCTGCATCACCCATGTCGCCGGACACGCAGGGTCCATTGCGGGCTAGTTGGGGATTCTGGCGAGCCAATCGAGAAGAATCGCGTTGAAGCTCGAGGGGTCCTCCTCATGGGGGAAGTGGCCCACCCCGTTCATGTCTACGCGTTCGTAGACCCGCGCGTAGTGCTCAGAGCCGTCGATACTCCGTGACAGGATGGCGCCGTCAGCAGATCCCTGAATCTGGAGAACAGGTGGACGCACCGGCTGGGCCACGGCGGCCTGAAACCGACGCCCATCACGTCTCGGGATGGAACGAACAGCCCAGCGATGGAATTCAACTGAGCAGTGGGCGGTGTTGGGGATCAGCATCGCTGCGCGATAGACGGCCTCAGTGTCTGCGTCAGGCCACTGTGAACCAGACCAACGATGCAGGTACGTCCCGACTGCTGCAGCCTGATCCCGGACAAGTTGGCGCTCGGGAATGAACGGTCGTTGAAGGCCCCAGATGTAGCCGGCCAGACGTCGCTGTTCGGTATCACCGACGAAGGCGTTGCGCAGGAGGGCCGGGTGCGGCATACCTACTACCGCGATCCCGCGGGTGAGTTCGGGCTCGGTCGCGGCAATCGTCCAGGCAACGATCGCTCCCCAGCCCTGCCCGACAACGACGGCGTCACGGGCGCCTAGGCTTCTGATGAGACCAGCCGTATCGGCGGCAAGGGTGAGTGGATCGTAACCATGTGGGGTGTGGTCACTTCCACCATAGCCGCGCATATCCACGGCCACGGTGCGAAAGCCAGCGCTGGCAAGCGCCTCGAGTTGATGGCGCCAGGTCCACCAGAACAGAGGGAATCCGTGGAGAAAGATCACGAGGGGCCCTGATCCCATCTCGGCAACGTGGAAACGGCATGCGTTGGCGGTGATCTCGCGGTGCGTCCACGGGCCATCGGGACGAATGACCGACATCGGATCAGGTATTGAGCTCACGGTACTCATCACAGTGTTGTGACTGCGATAGGTAGGGCAGTCATGACGTACGTGGACTAGGCGCCCGTCGCACGCGACAAGAGCTCGCGAGTCTTGGTTATTGACTGATTCGATTTCTCCAGTCCCTTGACTTCCTTGAGCTGTTTGCGTCCCACGACTGCGAGGATTGCCGCGGTGATGGCCAGAATGAGGGTCACGATGCCGAAGGCCCCCCAATATGGCAGGCCCCATTGGACCAGCAGCCAAGCGAAGGTGAGCAGCAGGAACAGCGCCGCCATCCCTGCCACAGCTGCGGCTGCCGCCAGCAGGCCAGCACCCTTGGACATCACCTGTGCGCTGTCGCGAAGTTCGGTCTTGGCCAGGTCGATTTCACCGCGGATGAGGGTGGACAAGTCCTCCGTAACACCGGTGACCAGGGTCCCCAAGGTCTGCTTCTGGCTCATCTTGCTCCTCCTCGACTACGGACGTTCGTCCCAGTCTGCTCAGCGTGCCGGTCTGAGATGAGATTACCGGGCCGACGTGCTGCTCGGCCCGGTGCGGGTGGACTAGTCCTCGTTGGCCGATGCGCTCGACAGACCCTGTCCGATCAGATTCATCACGGTTGGGTCGGCCAGCGTAGTGACATCGCCCATGGATCGGTTCTCGGCAACATCTCGAAGCAGACGACGCATGATCTTGCCAGAGCGCGTCTTCGGCAGTTCGGGTACGACGAGAATCTGGCGAGGCTTGGCGATCGGGCCGATCTCCTGTGACACGTGGTTGCGCAGGATGGTGACGATATCGTCGCCCACCTCTGCATCTGCCCGCAGAATCACGAATGCGACGATGCCCTGACCGGTCATCTCATCACTTGCACCTACCACGGCCGCCTCTGCGACGCTTGGATGTGACACGAGGGCCGACTCGACCTCGGTGGTTGAGATCCGATGCCCGGAGACGTTCATGACGTCATCGACGCGGCCGAGGAGCCAGATGGCTCCGTCCTCATCGAGTTTGGATCCATCTCCCGCGAAGTACTTGCCGGCGAAGCGTGACCAGTACGTCTCGACGTAGCGGTCGTTATCACCCCAGATGCCGCGGAGCATCGATGGCCACGGCTCGGTGAGCACCAGATAGCCGCCACCCCCATTGCCCACCTCACGTGCCTCGTCGTCGACGACGGCCATGCTGATGCCGGGAAGTGGAATCATCGCCGAACCTGGCTTGGTCGCGGTGACACCCGGGAGCGGACTGATCATGATGGCACCCGTCTCCGTCTGCCACCAGGTGTCGACGATCGGACAGCGCTCCCCACCGATGACCTCGCGGTACCACATCCATGCCTCGGGGTTGATGGGCTCACCAACCGATCCCAGCAGGCGCAGGGAGGACATGTCGTAGCTGTTGGGGATGTCATCTCCCCACTTCATGAACGTGCGGATCGCGGTGGGTGCGGTGTAGAGAATCGTCACCCCGTACTTCTGGACGAGCTCCCACCAGCGGCCATTGTGCGGTGAATCCGGGGTGCCTTCGTACATGAGGGAGGTTGCCCGGTTCGCGAGCGGGCCGTAGACGACGTAGGAGTGACCAGTGACCCAGCCGACGTCAGCTGTGCACCAGTAAACATCTGTGTCCGGCTTGAGGTCGAAGACATTGCGGTGGGTGTAGGCAGCTTGGGTGAGGTAGCCACCGGTGGTGTGCAGGATCCCCTTGGGCTTACCGGTGGTGCCGGAGGTGTAGAGGATGAACAGTGGGTGCTCAGCATCGAAAGCCTGGGCAGTATGGGTGGTGGGCTGTGACCCTACGAACTCGTCCCACCAGATGTCCTTGTCAGTCCAGTCCACGTCCTGTCCGGTTCGACGAACGACCAGAACTTTCTGGACGGAGGGGGAGGCGGCGACTGCTTCGTCAACGGCTGGCTTGAGAGCCATCGGCTTACCCTTGCGGTTTCCCCCGTCCGCGGTGATCACCAGGACGGCTTGTGCATCCTCGATCCGAGAGCGAAGTGCCTCGGCTGAGAAGCCACCGAAGACAACGGAGTGAACGGCCCCGATGCGTGCGCAGGCCAGCATCGCGACGGCAGCCTCGGGGATCATTGGCAGGTAGATCGCCACCCGGTCACCAGCCTTGACGCCGAGTGCCTCGAGGGCATTGGCCGCTTGCGACACCTGAAGGAGAAGATCTGAGTAGGTGATCGCCTGCGTGTCACCGGGCTCACCCTCGAAGTGGTAGGCCACCTGATCGCCATGACCTGCTTCCACGTGGCGGTCTACACAGTTCACGCTGACGTTGAGTTTGCCGCCGTCGAACCAGCGGGCGAATGGAGCGTTCGACCAGTCCAGAGTTGTGGTCCACGGCTGATCCCAGTTGAGTTCACGCGCCTGTGTGTCCCAGAACGCCAGCCGATCGGCCTTGGCCTCGGCGTACAGATCGGCGGTGGCATTCGCCTGTGCGGCGAACTCTGCCGAAGGGGGGAACGCCCGGTTCTCGTGCAGCAGGTTCTCCAACGCTTCGTGGCTCACGGCACAACTCCTCAACTTCACATGACAGATCGGGCGTACAGATCGGAAGAGCGTCGTGTAGGGAAAGAGTGTAGATCTCGGTGGTCGCCGTATCATTAA
>CAXBQZ010000050.1:0-20329 GCA_963978055.1 uncultured bacterium | reverse complement strand
GAGACGCTCAGGTGTCACTCACCTGGAATGCCTCAGCGGGCGCGACGTCCTACCAGATCCTTCGCGGCGGAGTACAGGTTGGCACATCAGCCTCCGCCTCCTACACCGATACTGGTCTGACCAACGGCACCGCCTACACGTACACGGTCAAGGCTGTTATCGGTGGGGTAACCTCCTCATCCAGCTCCCCCGTCTCAGCGACTCCGATTGCCGCAGCACCCACCGCTCCAACCGGCCTCACAGCCACCGTCGGCAGTGGTCAGATCGGGCTTACATGGACCGCTCCCGCCGGCGCAGACACGTACATCATCTACCGCAACGGTGCTCCGCTGACGTCGGTAGCGACCGCTTCTTACACCGATACTGGTCTGACCAACGGCACCACGTACTCGTACTACATCGTGGCGTTCAAGCAGAACTCTGCTGCATCGACCGCATCGGCAACCATTACCGCTACCCCTGTTGCCGCCAAGCCAGCCACTCCCACAGGTGTGACGGCCACGGCCGGCAACGCACAGGTCGTTGTGTCATGGACGGCGGTGTCGGGTGCCACCGGCTACAGCGTCTACCGCAATGGAACGCTCGTTGGCTCTCCAACGACTACGACGTACACCGATACCGGCCTCACCAACGGCACCGCGTACACCTACACAGTCACGGCCAACAACACCGGTGGCTCGAGCGCTGCTTCAACCGGTGTCACTGCCACCCCGCAGGTGCCGGCACCAGGCGTTCCGACCGGCCTTGCCGCCACCGCGGGTGTTGGGCAAGTCACCGTGACGTGGACCGCAGTGAGCGGAGCCACTTCATATCAGCTCTACCGCGGAGCCACCCTCGTGGCGTCTCCAACCACCACCTCGTACGTCGACACGAGCCTCACCGCCGGAACCGCCGTCAGCTACACGGTTAAAGCCGTGAACGCAGGTGGATCCAGTGCTGCCAGCGCTGCCGTTTCAGCAACCCCAACTCTGGCCGCGCCAACAGGGCTGACCGCCACCGCCGGAAATGCCCAGGTGGCACTCACCTGGACAGCCGTCACGGGGGCAACCTCGTACAACGTGTACTCGGGCGCCACCCTGCTGGGCAGTGTGGCAACGACGTCCTACACCAACACCGGGCTGACGAACGGAACGGCCTACTCCTACACCGTCACGGCCGTTGTGAACTCGGTGGCATCTCCGGCATCGAGTTCGGTGACGGCAACGCCCACTGCACCAACGAAGCCACTGGTTACCGGCACGTTTACGGGACCCTTGACCAGCTTCGTGGTCAGCGGGCAGGGCGTCACAAACACGGTTACCGTAACAGTCACACTGACAAATTCGGTGATCACGAATGCCACCGCCACCTACACGGTGCCTTCGGGGGATTCCACCTCGACCCGCATCATCAAGGGCGCCATCCCCACCCTGAACTCGGAAACGATCGCTGCGAACAGTGCCACCATCGCCAATGTCAGCGGTGCCACGTACATCAGCAACGCCTACAAGACGTCTCTCACGGGAGCACTGACAACATCCGGTCGATAGCACCCACATCGACCACGAATTACTCGCCAACGAACGGATCTCGACATGGACACGACTCAAGGCCAACGCCAGGCCAGCGATTCCTTCGGCGCTGCCCAGACCTTTGCGCCGGAGTCGTACTCCAACTACCTCGAGGATGTCTTCTACCCGCAGACTTCGGCCCCGTCAGCTGAGCCGATCGCCTTCACCCCTGCACCGGAACCTGTCGTCGCGCAGGTACCGGCACCCTCGCTCGACGTGGTTTATATGCCGCAGGGTCCAGCCGCGATACCCACCACAGTCGTTGAACTCGTTGAAGCGACTCCTGCCGTTGCTACGTCCACTCGTCCGATTGCCCCCGCTCCGCGTGGACGCCACGCAGTGCGCCCGCCGATGCAGCGCGGACTTGCCAGCCGGGGAGGCTCCTCCCGTCGCGGTGACGTAGCTATCACGATCGCCGGTATCGGGCTGGGGATCTCCATCGGCCTCGGCGTCAGTTCCGCACTCGCCGGGCTGAACTTCGCGGGTGGCTACTTCCTTGCAGCCAGCATGTTTGCTGCCCTCGCCGGAACCTACCTGTGCCTGTGCCTACTGCTTCTGATTTCGCGTCTGCCGTGGCTCGAGCGTGAGGTCGGCCACGATCGAATGATTCTGCTGCACCGCAAGGTGGCTCCCTACGCACTTATTCTGATCGGCCTGCACGCAGTGTTTTCCACACTTGGCCATGCTGCCGGAGCTCAGGACGGGATCTTGCACGCCTTCTGGATGCTGATCAGCCAGACCGAGTGGATGATGCCCGCCACGGCCGCACTCGTGCTCATGATCAGCCTCGGGGTGATGTCGTACAAGCGCATCCGGTCGAAGATGAAGTACGAAACCTGGTGGGTGGCCCACCTCTACTTCTACATCGCCGTGGCGCTGGCATTCGGCCACCAGATCGCGCTCGGTCCCATGTTCGTCACCAACGCACTCCAGCGGAACTTCTGGATCGGGCTCTACATCTTCGTCGCCGCGATGATCTTCGTGAATCGGTTCTGGAATCCGTATATGTTCTCCCGCCGTCATGATCTGCGTATCGCCGCTGTGGTACCCGAATCACCTGACGTCACCTCCGTGTACATCAGCGGTGAGGACCTTGATCTGATCAAGGCTCGTGGCGGCCAGTTCTTCCAGTGGCGGTTCATGACCCGTCACTACTGGTGGCAGGCCCATCCGTACTCGCTATCGGCGTCACCCAATCCGTCATGGCTTCGTGTGACCATCAAGAACCTGGGTGATCAGTCCGGAAGTATCAATCAGCTTCGTCCGGGTACTCGGGTCTGGGCTGAAGGCCCCTATGGCATCTTCACTGCTGCCCAGCGCAGTACTGAGCGCATCACGGCCTTTGCCGCCGGGGTGGGTATCACGCCGATCCGCGCGGTTCTCGATGATCTCCCGCCGACGACGGATGTCACGGTGATCTACAAGGTCTCCGAGACCGATACCGCTCCCCTGAAGGCCGAACTCGACCACATCGTCGCCGCTTACGGGTGGACGATTCACTATCTGGAAGGGCCGCGGTCACTGCACCCGATGGAGCCCGACTATCTCTACACCCTCGCACCGGGGATGGGACGCTCGGACGTCTACATCTGCGGTAATGACTCCTTTACCGAATCTGTGATCCGAGCCGCTCAAGCCATGGGCGTCCCAGACCGACGAATTCATCATGAGGCTTTCTCCTTCTAGCCTCAGTCGAACGTGAACGCAATCGCCCTTGGATCTCACCAGCAAGACCGCAACATTATGAGGAGCACGACGTGAAACGCGCAATCCTGGTAAGCGCCGGAACCATCGCCGGACTGGCCGCTGTGCTGAGTTACTCCGGCGTGGACGCCTCAGTCGCATCCGCTGACACGTCCGGAACCGGTGGTGCCGGTGCCGGCCTCGGTGGCCCCGCTCCCATACCCTCAGGTGCGCCCGCTCCAAGTGACTCGGCCGCAGCACCGCAGCCCTCTGACTCGGGGGCCGCTCCCGCTCCAAGTGACTCCGCTGCAGCTCCAACTGCAAGTGCATCAACGCCAGGTGCAGCCGCTACCAGCGCGGCACCAACGACGAAGGCCACCGCATCAGCGAAGCCCTCGGCGAAGCCGACCGGCTCAGCGGCGCCATCCCCCAGCAAATCAACGACTGCCCCCAAGCCGACGCCCTCACCCACCAAGACCACTGCGAAGCCGACGCCCTCACCCACCAAGACGGCGGCCCCGAAGCCCAGTCCAACGCCAGCCGCATTCAAGGACTTCCTTGGCTCCGTGGTACCGGACGCAAGCTACGGCAACATGCAGGTAGGCATCCGGGTACAGAACGGCAAGATTATCGATGCCTGGGCGGCTCAATACCCCAATACGGACCCAACGAGTACGCGCCTGAACACTCGCGCGATCCCGATTCTTCGCACGGAGACGATCGGCACGACAACATCGAAGATCGCAACGGTGGCCGGTGCCACCCTGTCGTCCAACGCCTGGATTGCGTCACTGCAGGCGGCCATGACAGCGGCCGGCCTGTAAGTTTGTTGCTGTGACTTCCGATGAGCCGATAGTCGTACGCAGGGACGAAGACGGTAACCCCACCATCACTCTGGCCGGATGGGGTGACTGGCAGCGACGGGTTCACGCTGAAGAGGTGTGGGGTACGGTCGTCACCTTCGATCTGCGGGCTGACGCGTTCCCTGACGACTACGACGAGATCATGGCCGACGCCATCGCGTACCTCCACCAAGTTGACCGCTGGTTTTCCACCTACAAGGCCGATACTCCGATCTCCCTGCTGCGCAACGGAATCCTTCCCGACCATCGGATCCCGCCTGTGGTCTCAGAGGTTCTCGACACCTGCGCATGGATCAAACAGCTCACCAACGGCGTGTTCGATCCGTGGGCGGTCAAAGGTGGTGTCGATCCGTCCGGCTACGTCAAGGGCTGGGCTGCGGGAATGGTCGCTGATCAGTTAGTGGCCGCGGGTATTCCAAACGTATGTGTGAACGCCTCAGGCGATGTCGCCTGTCGCGGATTCCAGGCCCCCGGTGAGGGCTGGGCGATTGGCATCACGAACCCCTACGACACCCAGCAGATCGTCGAGGTCGTGACCGTTTTCGACGGTGCGATCGCAACAAGTGGCTTGTATGAGCGTGGGGAGCACATCACCAATCCGCACATGGGCACCACCAAGGTCGAGTTCGACTCAGCGACGATCGTCGGCCCAGACGCGGGCTTGGCTGATGCTCTTGCAACCGCGTGCCTTATCGCAGGACCTTCGTGTGCAGCCTGGTTCGCACAACTTCCCGACTGGTCGGTGTACTTCATCAAGGATGGTCAGGCGATGTTCTTCGGGCCCGCGTTCGAGCACATCACCAATCGGGACTGACCGGTCGTCATCACGACGAGTGCGGCTCAACCCTGCAGGGTCACGCGATTCCTGCCCTGCTGCTTAGCCTCGGACAGCGGTGCGCTCACCCGCGTGATCAGATCCTGAATCGTGTCCTCGGGCTTGATCAACGTAGCGATAACGCTCACAGTCACCGTGGCGCTTCCGTCTGGGGCGAAGGAAACATCACGAACGGGGCGGGATACCTCCTCGCGAACGTTGTGCGCAAGATCCTGCAGTTGCGGCTCGCCCGTCAGCCCGTGAACCACGACGAGAAATTCGTCGCCGCCCCAGCGAATGGCCTGGGCCTTCGGTCCGGCCGCGGCCAACAGACGATCAGCCACCGCCTTGAGCACTGCATCCCCGGCCTCCTCACCACCACGAGCGTTGAAGTCCTTGAAGTGGTCGATATCAATGAACATGAGCCCGATGGGCCCGTTACCCTCAGCCACTTCCGCAATTGATTCCCCGAGCAATTGATTGCCACCACGCCGGTTGAGCAGGGTGGTCAGCTCATCGTGATGGGCCAGCCATTCGTTTCTGGCCAGGGTGGCCCGGGCAGCGGTCTGGTCAGCGAACTGATGGACAAAGAAGATCGGACGTCCGAGTTCATCACGCTGAAGTGAGGTCGCATGGTCCACCCAGGATTCGCGACTATGTGACTGCAGACGACGATCGTGCCGAACACTGTCCCGATCGCGACTGAGGAGGTCTGCCATATCCCCTTCGTAGAGGTCCCGCGCGTCTACGGCCAGAAACTCTGCGATCCCACGACCCAGTACATCGCCCTGCTCCAGGCCAAGAAGTTCGAGCATTGCGTTGTTCGCCTGAAGGATCAATCCATAGGCATCGGTGAGTACCATTCCGTGCGGGGCGTTGGACATGGCAAGACGGAACTGCTCCTCACTTCGAGCCAGCTCACGTCTGGCCTCCTGCTCCTGGGTCACGTCCCGCAGACTGACCGAATTACCGGTCCACTCTCCCGATCCCGAGCGGATCTGACGAGCAATGACGGACATCTCGCGCATCGGACCAGTGGACGTTCGATATCGGATGACAGTCGGCTCCAAGACCTCACCTGAGGCAAGCCGGGATCTCAGGCTCTCGCTGTATGGGAGGTCGTCAGGATGAAGCAATGTGTTGGCGCGAACTCCCACCAGCAGTTCCGGATCCCAACCAAGGACATTGGAGACTGACGGTGATACCCACTGGATCACCCCACCCAAATCTGTTTGGTAGACAACATCGGAGGCATTCTCCGCGATAAGGCGGAACTGTCGAGCACTGCGCTGCAATGCCTCGTAGTTGAATACTTCGGTGGTGACATCGACAACCTGGGTCACTGTGTGACGAAATCGTCCGTTGGAGTCGAAGATTGCCGCCGTACTGAGATCAACCCAAACCACGCCTCCCAATTTTGTGAGGTAGCGCTTGCGCTGTTTGAAGGTCTGGATCACACCACTGGCCAGATCCTTGATTCCCTGTGCTCCAGCGGATATGTCATCTGGATGGGTAATGTCGAAGAAGGTCATGCCCTCCAGTTCGGCCCGGTCATAGCCGAGCATCACACAAATGGCCGGATTCACTGCTAGGAATCGACCTTCTCCCGAGGTCATCATCATTCCAATGCTTGCGGTCTCCATCGCCTGCCGGAACTGAGCCTCGGACTCTTGGAGTCGGCGTTCCGCCTGAACCTCGGATTCGACGTCACGCCAAGAGCTCGCGAACGCGACGACAGCGCCGTCATCATCATGGATCGGACGAACGGTTCTTGAGAACCAGCGGTAGGTTCCGTCCACCGTCCTGATTCGCGTTCGTCCAGTGCGAAGACGCCCTCCGCGCAAACGTTCAGCAAAACTCTGAACATCTTCTTGATCGTCTGGGTGAGCGAAGTTCAGGATGTGCCGACCCACGACCTCAACGGGCTGCCAACCGGTGATCTCAACAAGTGAAGGAGAGACCCATTCGATAACTCCATTGGCAGAGATCCGAACGACGAAGTCAGAGGAATTCTCCGCAAGCAATCGAAATCGCTCTTCTGATTCGCGCAGCCGGCTGAGATCACGTCGGCTGCTGGTGACCTCCGAGGCGGTGGCCACTCCGGCGACTATGGCACCCGTCGCATCGCGCACTGGCCCGACTCGAACCAGGTAGTCACGGTTGCCATCGGGTGACTTGATATCCGAGGACGTGGGCACTCCGAGCAGAGCCTGCCGATAGAGGGGCTCATAGAATGACCAACGAGTTTCACCGAGTACCTCGGGGGCGAGATGCCCTTCCATATCCTGGGGTCGGAACCCCGCTTCATCAAGGGCTTCCCCACGTACGAGCAGGTATCGAAAGTCCTGGTCGAACAGCATGACCGAGGTGTGGGGCAGGCCATCAAGGCCCCTGCGAATGAGGTCGAGCCACAGCTGTGGGTCCATCGAGGCGAGATCGATCGGCTGTGGTGGTTCTGATGAAGACCCAGCTGCCATCGTCAACATTCCACGCCCCAGTACTGCAGTTCTGAGCGACTCCTTCCCAAGGAATCACATTACGTATAACCAGTGTAACTCTGCGTATACAGAGGTTGATAACCAGACGAACGGGCAATTCGCCATGCATGAACGGCTACTGCAGCGGAATTCCCGATGAATCGGAGTCCTCACGCGGTCCGAAAATCCGCCGATCAGACTCCTCGATGGGTACATCGTTGATACTGGCCTCCCGTCGAGCCATATAGCCCAACTCGTCGAATTCCCAGTTCTCATTGCCGTATGAGCGGTACCACTGCCCGCCTGCATCGTGCCACTCGTACTGGAAGCGCACCGCAATGTGGTTGTCGGTGTATGCCCACAGATCCTTGCGCAGAACATAGTCGAGTTCGCGCTCCCACTTGCGAGTGAGGAATGCCTGGATTTCGTCACGACCCGTGATGAACTCGGAGCGATTACGCCACACCGAATCCACCGTGTATGCACCAGCCACGCGAACTGGATCCTTCGTATTCCAGGCATTCTCGGCCATGAGAACTTTCTGACGTGCGGCCTGCTCGTCAAATGGCGGAACAGGCATACGTGGGGCAATGTCATCGGTCATAGCGACACACTATCTGCACGCTGGCTGGACTATCGCCTGATCTGAACCACGTCTCTGACTTCATCTGACAGCCAGGTCGTTGGGTCTGAGCTGCAATCATCTAGAACTGCCCACGACATCAGTTCTATACAGGCAAGCCGACCAAGATCGGGATCTGTCGATCCACCGCACAGTCGCCTACCCGTTGTACGTGGCTTGTCATCGAGCATGTCGGCGTGGCCCAGTTCGCTGACGATGACGTGACGCGCCTCGGGGATCGCATCGGCAAACTGGTCATGATTGACGTCCGCTGGTGCACACCTCCCGCCAATCCCCGCCCCGACAATCAAGGTCGCCATGCCGAGCACCGATGTCTGCGACGTCGCCGTTCGCTTGACCGGGTTTCGCCCCTGCCCATCGACCGGATCAATCAACACAAGCCCCGCCAGAGTGTCGCGACCCAAGGAGCGTGCAGCACGGAAGGCCGCCTGCCCTCCACGCGAATGCCCCCCGATGAAGATACGCACCCCGGGCGCATCAGCGACGATTGATTGGATCAGCGCCACGGCGCGTTCCGCCTCCTCGACAACCGAGACCCGACCCAGCAGGGTACTCAGGCCGCGCGGATACAGGGACGGGACAACCACCCGCACCCCCTGCGCGGCGAGCGGTTGCAGCAGAGTGCTGTAGGAGTCCGGGGCGGTCATGAAGCCTGGTAGGAATACCAGAGTTCGGCCCGTGTCCTGACCTGGCTCATACCGAATCACGATCCAACGTTACGCCGGACGGCACACCGCACTGAACTCCGCAGCAATCTCCTACCTAGAACCAGATGGCGGCCGGAAGGCCGTCACTGAATGTCTCCGGCGGATCCGGTATGCACTGTGCTGTACCTCGAAGAACCCGCATTGCTGTGCCGGCGACGACAGCTGCGTCAATCACATCGTCGATCTCGACCACACCCCGTCTGACCACTGGTATCGGATCGATCCGCAGCCCGACCCCCGCCAAGATCTCCAGCCTCTCCACCTGCCCCGCCATGGTTCGCTTCGAAAACTGCAGAGGCCCACCATGTAGTGACGCAAAGGCAAGCTCTGGATGCACTTCGACGAATCGGCTGCGCGAGGTGGGGCTCTCAGATTGCAGATGCTGATCAACCTCGCGAATCTTGGGAAGCAGATGAAACGCCTGAATACTTACACCCGGACCACTCAGTTCCCGATTTCGCTCACTCACCTGCTGTTGGGTCGACAGTTGGCATGCATCCCGGGTCGGTGTTACGAAGATCGAGGACGATCGTTTTCCCAAGAATCGTTGGGCGAGCCGATCAGCCTGTCGCGCTCCCACATCAGGAAGACCAATGGGCATGTCGATGCCTATGACGGCCAACTCCACCAAGGACTCTGCGCTCCGGGTCAATCCACCTTCGCTGACTGGTGAACCCTCACAGTCCGCGATCAGCACCGACAGTGATGTCGAAACGTGGATGCTCACGCGATCCGGCGACCAGAGAACTCCCACCCATCCACCACGGCAGCCGTCAACACCCAGGACAGCCTTCCCAGAGGGAGTGATCACCAGCGAGAGGGCCGAGCAGTGGTGGCTGGAATGAGCTTCGCCTCGATCCACCAGCTGCATGGCCGCTCAGCGGTCACCATGAACGCATGTCCGGATTGCCGCGCAGCATCAAGTCCAATCGAGTGTGGAACCATGGCGGGCTCAATTCCCAACAATTCTGTGGTGTGTCGCCAGGGCCCACCCGTGGCACGATTCTCCTGCCATACCCACAGATGTGGGAGAACATCGGCATCCCAGGTGAGCTGAACCGCCTCCCCCGTTGCCAGGTTGCGCACCTGCGCCACGCCCTCGGCAAGCTCGGAGATCACAAAGGTCCGGGCACGAACGTCATCGATGTGCCATGAACCCATCCGTTCAATCGAACCGTCCAGATGAAGGACGTCGGGATAGAACGGAGCATCACTCGGGAGGGGAAGTGAGCCATTGGGCTCCTCAATATCGAAGGCACGCCCCGGACTCACGTCCAGCATCACCTCGGGATCGAGAAGTTGAACGCCCACAACGACGTGCTCGACTGCAACCATGGGGCGCGGACCCTCAACCGCCTCGACCTGGGTTTCGATGCGCAGCCGGTTGGAATCCAGGAGATACGTCCTGGTGAACCGCAGGCCATGATTGTCCACGCACAATCGGGCAGAGTTGTTCGAGACATCGACCACGTTCCACTGAGCGATGGAAGCACCACCGTGGAAACCGTGGAAATCTCCGTCTACCTCACTGGGCATTCCGGCATTCGGCGCTACCAACTGCCAGCCCCCTCGGTAGCGATCCGTCCATATCGCCTCATCGAGATCACCAGCCAATGCCGGTGCCGCCGAGAATGGTGGACGGCCAAGTGGTCGCTGTCCCTGACTGCCGATGAGGTCGAGAACCTCACCACCATGGGACGGATCAATAACCGCGATCGTGCCGGAAGCCTCAAGAACGATCACCAGCAGCTCCTTCCACCGTCGACACGTACGTGTGTGAACAGATCATGTCTCGCACACTCCTAGGATCGATACATGGGTTCTCTGTCTGCCGAACGTTATCTGGTCACTGGCGCGTATGGATGTATCGGAGCATGGGTGGTCCGTGAACTCCTATCCCAAGGGGCTTATGTTGCTTCCTTTGATTTGGCCGCGGACTCGCCGCGGCTGCCCCTGATCGTCGACGAGCAGCATCTTGAACAACTTGTGCGAGCGCAGGGCGACATCACAGATCTGGGCGCAGTTGAACGTGCCATAGATGAGAATGAGATCACTCGCATCATCCACCTCGCTGCTCTGCAGGTGCCCTTCTGCCGGGCAAATCCCCCAGCGGGTGCTGCGGTCAACGTCGTGGGTACTGCCAACATCTTCGAGGCGGTCGCTGATCGACTCGACCGTATCCCACACGTTGTGTTTGCCTCATCGATCGCAGCCTACGACGCCTACGTCGATGGAGAAGCGCCAGCCATGGTGGGCATGCCGAGCACGATGTACGGCATCTACAAGAGAGCCACCGAGCAGATGGCCACGATGTACGCCGCTGAGCGGGGCGTGCCCTCAATCGGTTTACGACCACACACCGTCTACGGTCCCGGGCGGGACCAGGGGCTCACCTCTTCCCCAACCATGGCGATGCTTGCAGCTGCCGGTGGCATCCCATTCAACATCCCATACTCGGGGTCCGCCCAGTTCCAGCACGCCCAAGATGCGGCTCGAGTCTTCATCCAGGCGAGTATGGCCGCGGCAAAGGGCGCACAGATTGCCAATCTCGCTGGAAGTACAGTCAGCATCAACGAGATCATCGCCGATATCGAAGAAGTTCGACCCGGGGTGAGAGGAACCATCACCATCAGTGGTGATCCACTGGCGTTCCCAGCAGAAGTCCCTCACGGGAATCTGAGCACGGTTGTTGGCGCGGAAGTGTTTGATCGACCGCTGCGAGACGGAGTTCGAGACACTATCGAGCACTTTGAGCGTGCGATTGTCGATCAGCGGATCGACGCTAACGCCCTCCTCGCGCGCTGAAGTCCAACCTTGCCCGAGGGTCCCTAGTCGATCTCGCTGAAGTGTAGGTAATTCTCCGCCACGTGGGCCGAGGATATGTAACCCTCGTCCAGGTCGCGCCTGATCAATGCCACATCCCGCAACGCTGGATCGCCGTGACCACCACCACTTCCTGAACGCAGATGCACCACGGTGCCCTTTGGAAGTGTCACTCTCGTTGACAGTGAGTGCGACTCGATCCGCCCATCAGGGAACTCAATGACCAGATCGTTGGGGCGGCCCTCACGTCCACCTTCAAGTCCCCACGGATTCAACTTTGTTCGAGCCACGGCAACAGTGATGTAGCAGTCCTCAAGTACGCGGAAGGACAGATTCAATCCCAGTCCACCTCGGAACTGGCCAGCACCACCGGAGTCTTCGGCAAGGGCACACTGTTCGATCAACCAAGGATTACGGGCCTCCCAAATCTCAGCAGGGGTGAACCGCGTGGCCGACTCAGAGTGGAAGATCATGGTGCTTGCACCATCCCCCTGCCGACTCGCTCCCAGGCCAACAGGGTGCGGTGCCCCATCAGCCCACGGCTCACCGGTCTCCTCACGGGTTCCCCACCACACGAGCGAGCAGATATCTCCACCACTGGATGCCGGGACCAGATCCGGTAGTGCCGGAGCCAGCGCGGTGATGATCATCTCGATTGCATGATCGGATGGAACTCCATACATGAATGACGGAGCCGGACGGATCGGGTGGAAAATCGAGGCCGGCCGAGTCAGTACCTCAAGCGGCCTGAAGTGGCCCTCATTGGGCGCCTCATTACCCACGAGATACGCAATAGCCAGTCGACTGACCGCAACAGTCGACGGGAGTGGGGAGTTGATCGGGCCAACTGTCTGGTCCGGAGCGTTGGTGTAGTCGACCGTCACCGATGAGCCATGTACCCGAACGGTTACCTCGAACGGAATCGGTGTTCCGATCACACCATCACCGTCCATCACGCTGCTCGCGCTGTAGACCCCGTCGGGGAGTTGCTCAAACCAGTGACGAACCATGGCTTCACCATGATCAAAGATTCGGGCGACACAGCGACGGAATTCCTCGAGGCCGTACCGCTCAACGATGCGCGTAAGCGCCGCACCACCTGAGCGGGCACCCGCCACCATCGCATTGATGTCACCGATCACCGCATCTGGGATCCGGGAGTTCGCCAGAACCATCCGATAGATCGGATCCACAAGTGCATCTCCCTCGTAGAGCTTCACGCCCGGGAAGATCGTCCCCTCCTGAAATACATCCACAGTGTCGGTGCAGTAGGGGTCCTTGCCACCTATATCGAGCCAGTGCGCCTTGATCGCTGCATAACCGACCAAGGTGTCACAGGCATAGATCGGCACGACAAGCGCCGCATCCTGTGGGTGAGTGCCCGTGCCGAATGGATCGTTGTAGAGCACCACGTCACCCGGTTCGAGATTCTCCGGTCCGCCAACAGCGGTGACAGCCGCCTCAACACAGAATCCCAAGGTGCCCATGAAGGACGGGAGGGTTGGAGCCTGTGAAAGCATCGACAAATCTGCGTCGTACAGAGCAACTGCGAAGTCGAGGGCCTCGTAAATGATCGGCGAGAACGCCGTCCGAATGACAGTTCGCTTCATATGCTCGGCAGCGGCGTTCAGTCCCTGACGAATGATCTCAGTGGTGATCGGGTCAGCTGTGTCACCCAATCCGGTTCGGACCGAGCGCGATGATGAACTCACCACCGGTTCAGATGGATTCATCCAAGACAACGCTGAGGTACTCATCAAGACACTCCCTGCTCTCTGGTCAGCACCAAGGTCTCATGGGCGTGTGGACGCACCCTGAATCCAGCATCGACGACGGTGGTCGATGTCTGCTCAACCACCAGCACAGGACCAGACATGCCTTCGGACGGAACTGAACTTCGCTCGATCACAGGAGTATCTGCCCACGCGCCCTTCGTGAACGACCACACGGGCCGAACTCCAAGACCAACGGCATCCACCCACGGCGGTGCAGTAACCGCATCCCTGGAGACACTGAGGGATGTGTGTCGCTGCACCCGTACATTGACCAACTCGACCGACTCGAGCAGATTCAGCCCATATGCGGCGCGATAGTCGGCTTCGAATCTGCGCTGCACCTCCTCGACCGCTGGCGGCTTGCCCCCGTAGGACCAGGGGAAGGCAGTAGTCAGTGAATGCTCCTGACCTCGATAGCGAAGGTCGAGCAGAAGTTCGTAGGAGTCAGCGTCGGTGGCGGGACCGAAGCTTGAGGCCAGATCTGTAGCCACAACGACCACGGCTGCCAAGGTGTCGTCGCTCAACGGACGAAGATAGGTGCGGGCTGCGCTACGCGACACGTCCGATTGCATGAGCCCGACGGCCGAGAAGTTCCCCGCATTCGACGGGATGACGGCGGTGTCCACATCCATCTCATTGGCCAGAAGGCTTGCAAAGAGCGGACCAGCCCCACCAAAGGCAACAAGTGCGCCCTGGCGAAGGTCCACCCCCTTTTCAACCGTGATTCCGCGAACTGCCTCAGCCATATGTGATGCAGCAATCCGCATCACCCCTTGAGCAACCGCAATCTTGTCGGGCAGACCACTACCGTCTACGAGATCATCCAAGACTCGGTGGGCTGCCTCGAGGTCGAGTCCCACTCCTCCACTGAGTTCACCAGATGCCAGCATGCCCAGTGCCAGAGCAGCATCGGTGACTGTGGCCTGCGTGCCACCCCGCTGATAGCACGCTGGCCCAGGGACCGCCCCTGCACTTCGCGGCCCAACCCTCAGCAGTCCGCCCTCATCGACGAACGCGAGGGAACCACCACCCGCACCAATCGATCGGACGTCCACCCACGGACACTGCAGTGGGAGTCCATCCACCTCTCCCTCGAAGTTGAGCGGAAGTCGCCCATCCACGATGGCCGCCGTGTCGAAACTTGTCCCACCCACATCTGCGGGAATAGCAAGTGCCAGATCGAGATCCTGAGCAAGACGAGCAGTGGCCGCTGCCCCCGCGACCGGTCCCGACAGGATCGTCTCGAAGGGTCGAGCAAGCGCCTCATCGACCGTGAGGGCTCCACCGCCGGACCTGGTAATCAGCAACTCCCCTTCAAAGCCGCGCTCGCGCAGGCCATCGCGAAGTTTGCGCAGATACGGACCCATCCGATGACGGACGAAGGCATCAATCACCGTCGTGGTAGTTCGCTCGTACTCGCGATATTCACCACTGACTCGGTACGACAGGCTGATATCTCCGGTGAACCCGCGCCTGCGGAGTTCGGCCTCAAGCTGCACCTCATGCTCGGGATTGGCGTAGCTGTTGATCAGGACAATCGCGACCGCGTCCACCGACTCCGCGGCGAACTGCTCGACGATAGACGGAACCAACGTCAGGTCAAGGGGACGCACGACAGTGCCTCGCGCAGAGATCCGCTCCTGGACCTCCATCCGGCGTCGCCGTGGAACGAGGGGATCCTTCGGCAGTGGCCTAAGGTCGTAGGGGTCAGGTCGGTCACCACGCCCAATCTCCAGAACATCCCGAAAACCTGTTGTGGTGATCAGGCCGACAGTTGCGCCCCGTCGCTCGATGAGTGCATTGAGGCCAACGGTCGTACCGTGCAGAAAGTGGGAGCAGCGAGCGATCTCATCCGTGGAGAGAACGGCATCAACCGCGTTCAGAACGCCCGCCTCCGGATCCTGCGGAGTTGTGGGTACCTTCCCGACCGTCACGTGACCGTCACGTTGATCTCGCATCACCAGGTCGGTAAAGGTACCCCCGACATCCACTCCAATAACGACGGTCACCAGCTAACTCCCCTTCGCGCTCAGGATCGAACGATCGTGCAGAACCTCGGCTGCTCGAACACAGGCAACCTCGCGTCGCCCCTGACCGTGCAGAACGGGTGACTCGACGCAGGCTTGAACGGCAATGGGACACCGGAGACGAAAGCTGCATCCGGACTCCGCGAATCCAACATCTGCGCGGCCAACAGCCAACGGAATCTGGCCACCCATTCGTGGAAGAGCCGCGATGAGTGATGCAGTGTATGGATGAGCGGGAGCCGTCAGAACGTCAGCTGTAGGTCCCTGCTCGACGATTCGTCCCGCGAACATCACAGCGGTGTACTCACATAGCGATTCAACGATGGCCAGGTTGTGCGTGATGAGCAGGTAGGTGAGCGAATGCTCCCCCTGCAGTCGTTTGAGGAGCTCGAGGATTCGAGCTTGAACGGTCACATCAAGTGCACTGGTGGGTTCATCCAGGAGGAGAACCTTGGGGCGAACAGCCAGCGCACGAGCGATGCACACGCGCTGGCGCTGCCCACCGGAGATCTGGTGCGGCAGGCGATCTACAACGGTTGAGGGTAGGCCGACATCATCAAGCAGCTCATCGATCCGTGCCAACCGCTGCGTCCCGCGCATGTGGGAGTCAGGTGACACCGAGATAGCTTCAGCGAGGGCTGCTCCAATCGACATCCGTGGATCCAGCGCCTCCGTGCCATCCTGGAACACGGGCTGTACCGTCCGTCGATAAGTGGCTCGGTCAGCGCGGGAGAACTCGGAAAGGTCCCGGCCCTGAAACAGAACGCGACCCTGTGTCGGCTCGAGCATCCCGAGCAGGGACCGTGCGACTGTGGTCTTACCTGATCCAGACTCACCGACCAACGCGATACCGGCTGGCCCTGCTGGGATATCCAGACTGAGGTCGTGGACGACGGATCGTTTGCCGTAGCCCAGCGTTACGTGATCGAGTTGGAGTTGTGACTGGGTCATGTCGTCGACCCCAGTACGGGTACAGCCGCGAGCAGATCCCGGGTGTATTGCGCTGTTGGCGATGACAGGATCTGATCCCTGGAACCGGGATCTGGTCGACGAATCTCTTCGACAACCTCGGCAGGGTGACGATCCGCGGCTACGCCGATAGCACGAGTGGCACGGCGGATGGTAAGGAGCTCTGGGGCTATACTGTTCTGCCTCAGCTGAAAACGCCGGTTTGCAAATTGAGCTTACGCACGAAGTCGCCTAGAAAGGGACCGTGCTATGAGTCAACCTGAACGGCGCCACTTTAGTGGCGAAGACAAAGTCAAAATCCTGAGGATGCACCTGGTGGAGGGTAAGGCGGTTTCCGCCCTGTGCGAGGAACACAAGATCAACCCCAGCCTGTTCTACCAGTGGCAGCGGACGTTCTTCGAGAACGGCTCCCGTGCCTTCGATGGCACGGGCACCCCCAAGGCTGAGACCAGGTTCGAGCGGCAGATCGAGGCCCTGGAGTCCAAACTGCAGCGCAAGAACGAGGTGCTCTCCGAGCTGATGGAGGAGCACATCCGCTTAAAAAAAGATCTTGGGGAGATCTGAAAGCCACATGGGTGAGCCACGACATCCGGGACGAGCTGGTGGATTTTATCCGGCACTGGTCGGAGCGGACAGAGATCTGCTTGGAGCGGTTGCTGGGGTGGATTCCACTCTCGTCCCGGAAGTTCCGGGACTGGCGGTGCCGCTACGGCAAGGCCAACGAGCACAACTACCTGGTGCCTCGGGATCACTGGATGGAGGACTGGGAGAAGCGGGCGATCGTGGAGTTCCACGGCAAGTATTCCTTGGAGGGATACCGTCGGCTCTGCTTCATGATGCTCGACCGGGACATCGTGGCGGTCAGCCCGGCCAGCGTTTACCGGGTGCTCAAGGCCGAAGGGTTGCTGGGGGACCGGTGGAGCAAGCCCCCGCGCAAGGGCACGGGGTTCGTCCAGCCACTGGAGCCGCACGAGCACTGGCACATCGATTTTTCCTACGTGAACGTGGGGGGAACCTTCTACTACCTGTGCAGCATCCTGGACGGGTGCTCGCGCTCGATCGTGCACTGGGAGATCCGGGAATCGATGAAGGAATCGGATGCGGAGCTGGTGCTGCAAAGGGCCCGGGAGAAGCATCCCCAGGTGAGGCCGAGGATCATCTCAGACAACGGGCCGCAATTCGTGGCCAAGGACTTCAAAGAGTTCCTGAGGCAGTGGCAAACCAGTCACGTACGGACGAGCCCGTACTACCCCGAAAGCAATGGAAAGCTCGAACGATACCATCGAACCCTCAAGGAGCAGGCCATCCGGCCCAAGACGCCGCTGACGGTGGAGGATGCACGGCGGGTGGTGGGGGAGTTCGTGGAGCATTACAACACGGTGCGGTTGCACAGCGCCCTGGGTTATGTCACGCCGCAGGATCGGCTGGAGCGCCGGCACCTGGAAATCTACGCCGCGAGAGACCTGAAGCTCGAGGCGGCAAGGGAGCATCGACGTCAGTGTCGCGCCAAGCCATCGGTGTTCGCATGAAGAAGAGGGGCTTGGCAATGGACGGGGCGGCGGTAGGCTCGAGGACGTCGACTCGGAGGATAGGGCTCTGCTGGGAAGCAACCCGAGCGCCGGAGTGGACTCGCAGACCGCGGGCCCGGGCGGCTTCGGCCGCCCGGGTCGGCTCGAAGCGGGAGCGACAGCAAAGCGGAAAATCCCAGGGGGTTTGGGGGACAGAGTCCCCCGAGTCGTTCCCTGATCAAACCAAAACGAAAACCGGCGGCAAAAGTGCGTTAGCTTTTTCCTCAAACCGGCGTTTCACGCTGAACCAGTACAGCGATAGGTTTCAATCTCTCGCAACTGACGCAATCGCGTTTCAATTTCCTGAAGTCGCTTTCGTCCCGTAAGCAGGCGTGCCTCAAGGCGGTGTATGTTCTGCGCATTGCGTTCCTTTCCACCAGCTTCCCAAGCATGGTGACGCTCCGTGATGCCAAGCACGGAGTTTTCCATGTTCTTAAGCGCACCAGTGTCATTACCCAAGATGCTCACACAAAGCGCAGAAAGCTCTTGTGGGATTTTGTCTTGAAGAACTTTGAGGGCGCGCGGCGTTTGGCTCGTGACCAGCACGCGCTTGCCCTTCGCCAGCAAGTGACAAATCAAGTTGGCAATCGTGTGACTTTTGCCCGTACCGGGAGGGCCTTGAACCAGGAGACCTCTGCCTGTGCTTAACCGTTGCGCAATCGTGCTCTGCTCATCATTTGCGGGCAGCGGAAAATAAGTCTCCGTATCTGCGGGCTGCGTAGTTGTTGGGGCGTGCGCTGATTCGTCGTCAGCATCGGGAACAACATCATCCACGATCTGGCATAGACGGCGGACTCCGAAAGGAATCTTGCCGTCTCGCTCCAGATTCTTCGTGATGTCGTCGAGAAGTTTGACAATTGTTCGTGCGGTGCGACGGCGAAGAATCAAGGCAGGCGCAAATATGACCTGCGGGATGGGGCTTGCGGATACCGGTGGTTGCAGTGAATTCTCGTAACGTCCGCGCTCGTTCATGGCATGAACCCATCGGCGAAGAAGCGGTTCAATCAAATTCTGATCCCACGGCGTCTCGGCGTTGGCCTGCACACCATCCTCGACTGCTTGATGTTGCTCCGGTGTCGGAAGCTGGCTGGGGTCGAGCATGTCATGCTCAAGTGTCAGCTTCACTCCCTCGGCTGCGGCGGAGACCGAAATGACTCCTCGACTCGCATCGAAGTTGATGTTGGCTTGTCCGGCCAAAATGTGACGATAGATCCGCTCGCCCGTCGGCGTCTGCCAACTCAGTAGACCGAGTCCAACCCGAAGCTCAAAAGATTCACCAAGCCTTTTCTGCTGCTGGTAGATACTGAATAGATTTCCGTACGCCTGTTGGACGCCTTTCCACCGCCGATGTTCTTTCGCCCACGGTTCCCATTTTGTGCCCAGATATTCCCGCCACATCGCCTGAACGTCCGGCTTTGTCGAAAGCTCAATGTAACTTGGAGACGGGCCCTCCGGCACGGGTGCGAGAATACGCTCACGAAGGGTTGGCGTCTCTGCGCTGTTTAGCAATGCCGCTTGGCTAATCCATTCTTTGCAGGAAGGCGCAACAGGCGGACACGACGGTTCCGGACTGCGGTGAACTTCAATCCATGACTCGTTCGCTTCTGTGGCCCCGTTCCAAACAATGCAAAAGCACTCCGGCTCGCGCGGGATGGCGTGAAACCAAAGAACCTGCTCGTAACTGCGACAATCCCGCACCACTATGAAGCGAAGCTGACAAACTTCCTTGAGATATGTGAAAAGACGAACGGCCTTATCCCGAAGTCCTTCGGATATTTCGGATTGAGGATCGTTGTGCTCGTTCCGCATCGCCTGCAGCATTCTGCTGAACACGGTGGGAGTTTGAAAGGGGAATGTCGGCGGTCTCGGGAGACAACCCTAAGCTCCTGGCCCCAGAGATTCGACCCCCTTGACGCAAGTGCGCTCTGTCCCTGCACCCGGGACCGATCACACCCAGAGTCTCTTCCAGCCGCAAAGAGCACCCAATGACAAGAACTGAACCCGGGCAGGCAACAGAGTTGTGCGCCTTGGCTTCATCCCGGTTCCCGAATTCTGAATATGCGGCTGGATGCGCGACGTCGATGTGACTCGATACGCGGTGTTCAGCTGTCCGGGGAGCTGCTGCCTAATTGGACCGCTGCTTCCCCTTCATCAGCGCCTCGGTGAACCAATCGCGCGCCGGGGGGGCGGCGGGCTTCTGGGGGGGACGCGGACCCGCACCGCGGGCAGGGGCCGGGCTGGTGCGATCGCCCGACTTCGCGGGGCCAATCTCCGGGTTGGCCTTCATCGAAAGGGCGATTCGCTTTCGCGGCAGGTCAACCTCCGTGACGGTGACCATCACCCGCTGGTGCACCTTCACCACCTCGGACGGATCCTTGATGAAACGGTCCGCCAGCTGGCTCACGTGCACCAGCCCATCCTGGTGCACCC
>CAXBQZ010000049.1:0-20334 GCA_963978055.1 uncultured bacterium | reverse complement strand
CAGCGGAGATCAGGGCTACGGTCCCCGCCGCAACGACCGCAGATCGGCCGGCGGCTACCGGCAGACTGGCACCACGTTGAAAATCCGGCTCAGGGGAGGGCGACCCAAGTGGCTCAGGGAGCGCGAGCAACCCGAGGAATCGATGGTCGCGTGCTGCGATACCTACTGCGGCGCCCGCTGCCACGGTGCCGAGGGTGACGATGACGGGATGGGTCGGTCGGACACTGGCCGGGAGTTCGGAGCCGAGCACATCGGCTATGGAGACAAGGGCTGTCGCCCCCGAAGCGAGCGCAACGATCTCCGCCACGGCACCGATGGACCCGTTGGTGACCGACTGGCGTTCTCCGTCCAGAGCCCTGACCCGGGCCTGCTCGCGAACTCTGGCGCTGACGGCGACTCCGGCGGCAGCGGCACACGCTGCAACCAGTGCCACCTGGCCTGCACGTGCTCGGGGTGAACCCGCGGCCAGGCCTGCGAATCCCGTCAGTGATCCGGCCAGGGCAGCACTTGTCTGATAGGCAATGCCCATCGTCGCTCCGGACATGAGCGCTCGGTCCACTGCGGGTCGAGGTAGGGTTCCGGCCAGGCGGCTGAGCGGATACACGGCTACAGCAGCGAGCAGGCCAGCGCGACGAGGTCTGGTAAGGAGGGGCCTTGGTGATGGCATCTCGACTCCTTCCGCTGCTGCCGTCCGCGCTCCGCTCGGCGACTGTCAACTGAAGTTATCAGCAGCTGTGTGCGCTACGCGTGGGTTCTACGGAGGCTTCGTGCAGCGTCGGGGCGGCTCAGGCCGCCTTGGGGTCGTATACGGCGATGAAATCCCGAGAGGTTTCCTGCAGGTATCGATCAGCCGGGCGAACGAAGTTACCCATCTTGTGCGGCTGCACCTGCGTTGTGCTCGGGTGCTTGTAGTACATGTAACTGGTCCAGAGCTTGTTGATATCGAGTTGCATCGCAGTTACCGCACCGGCGCGATGCAGAATATCGGCCAGACTCGAGACCGACAGGGCCTCACCCATGACGTACACAAGGTCACCGGATGCGGTAACTCCGATACCTGATCTCCAGACGTAGTAGGCCCCACCGATCGTCGCCCCCCAGTTGCTCTGGACGTTCTGGCTGAGGTCTGCAGCCACCTGACCGTGGGAGATCAATGGAAGCAGGTTCTGGCGGACGAAGGCCACGTCGGACGACATGTGGACGTCAGCTCCCCACGTTCCAACTGTGGCGTGGCCGTCCTTGTAGATGACCAATGAGGCGGCACCTTTGACCAGCGGAGCAGCGTAATGCCCATTGTCGTAGTAGCCACCATTGGCATCCTTGAGCTTGAATCCGCTGTTGAACGTGGCCACGAGTCCTGGGTACTGCCTCGGTTGGATCCTGTCGGGTTCTGACATCCCGTTGGTGCCAGGATCCTCGAAGCCTGGGTGAAGGACGAAATGCAGGGTATGCGACATCCACGCAATACCTGTGAGGTACGAGGTGTGGATACCATCCGGCCGGACATACGCGATCTGTACCGCCGGACCCTCGGCCGTCGTGACAGCATGAACGAATCGACCCTCACCGGGAAGGGCTGGCGTGACCGGAGTGCTGAGCGCAGGCTGAATCTGGATCTGCGTTCCCGTGTTGCCACTGGGTGTACTCGCGGCGTTTCCGTCGGTCGCTGCCTGTGCGAGCACACTCGTGTCGGGGGCACCTCCGGTGGCCGGTGGATTCATTCGATACTGGACTGTCTCGGCCAACGTGACGAGAGGACCCATGGAGTGGTCACGACCCCACTCAGCGAGTCGGGTCGGTACGTCGTCGGTGCCGGGAGCTCTAAGTGCGGACGCCAGGGACCAAGAAGTGCTCACGAGCGCTATAACCACGACGGCTGCGACGATGCGACGAATCCAGAACACCCAGCGTGGGGTACTGCGGTATGCACGTGGCCGACTGAGGGGTCTGGTGGTCACGTCATCGCTCCATCGACTGATCTGCGAGGCCTGGATGCGCTCACCAGTTCATTCGACCACAGTTTCGGTCCGTCAGAGCTGTCGTTGACAGCCATCGGTGGCCTTCATAATGGATTCTCAGGCAAACCTCAGTTGAGTGCGCTCGTACCGAGCGGTGCCGAATGCGGTTGGATAGGCACATGAACCCCAAGCGCTCGCTGCCGGTCGCAATGCTGGTATCGATGCGACCCCGCCAGTGGGTGAAGAACCTGCTCGTGTTCGCGGTGCCTCTTGCAGCCAACCAGCTGTTCCACAGGGACATTTTCGCTGACACCATCCGGGCCTTCATTGCCTTCTGTCTTATTTCCAGTGCCGTATACGTGCTCAATGACCTTCTGGATGTAGCTGCCGACAGGGAGCATCCCAAGAAGCGATTCAGGCCGATCGCCGCGGGTGAGCTTCCCATCCCGATCGCCTGGGCCCTGGCCGCAGTGTTGGCGCTGCTGGGGCTTGCGGTGGCGGCCACATCTGGTTACCCCGCATTCCTCGTGACTCTCTGCGTCTATGTGGTGTCATCCCTCGGCTACACGCTCGGACTCAAGCATGAGCCCGTCATCGAACTTGGATTGATCGCTCTGGGATTCGTCCTTCGAGCGGTTGCTGGTGGTACGGCAACGGGGATTCCGATTTCGCCATGGTTCCTCACGGTCGCTGCCTTCGGTTCACTGTTCATGGCTGCCGGTAAGCGCTATTCAGAGTTCGTCACTCTGGGCCAGGATGCGGCGACGATGCGCCCGGCGCTGGCCAAGTACTCAGCCACCTATCTGCGGTTCGTCTGGACGGTCGCCGCTGCCATCATGCTCACGGGCTACTGCCTGTGGGCATTCCAGGTGGCTGCGCATACGAACGGATCATCGCTGGCCTCATGGTCGGCTGTGCCATTCGTTCTGGCAGTTCTGCGGTACGCCCTCGATATCGATCGCGGGGATGCCGGTGCCCCAGAGGACATCGCCCACGCCGACCGGGCACTTCAGGTGTTGGCCGTGATCTGGCTGGTCATGTTCGGACTCGGGGCGGCCGGGATCTGATCGGCTCGAGTTGAGCCAGCAGGGCCGTCAGCACAGCGGCTGGGCTCCGTAGGCGCCGAGGGCGCAGGCAGGAAGTCGATGGTGACCTTTGATTGTGTTGACGAGCAGTCGCATTCCGGCGATGACGGCATCTGGTCGATCATGTTCGATCACGTGGGCACTGTGATTGACGATCACGAAGGTTGCCCGGTCTGAGAGCTGTGCGGCTTGCTTCTGGTGCAATCTCCACAGCGCCAGATCTGCTGCGGTCTCACCGTACGAGGGCCCACCCCAGTAGTTGCGGTCGGGATCCTGTGCGGCCTCCACCACGAGTCGGAGTGAACTGGGTTTGAGCCGCGCTGCTGCCTTGAGGGATGTCCGCATGTCGACCAGGTCCCCACCCTCACCCCAATACGGATTGACATCATCGTTGGGGCCGACCCCCTCGATCAGCATCAGGCCCGCGATTTTCGGGCGGTACATGGCCACGAAGGTGCGCGCGAGCAGCCCGCCATATGAGTGGCCGATGATGATGTACGGACCGTGCTCACCAGCTGCTTCGAGCAATGCGTGAAGTTCGGTCGCATGTGTGGTGGTCGTGACCGTGGCATGGGGTTTGCGATTGGGGGATGAACCCAGGCCAGGGCGGTCGTAGATGCAGGTGCGAGTCATGGATGCGAACGATGGCAGCACGAGCGACCACATTCGATGGTCAGCGTGCAGCCCGGCAATCACAACGACGGTCAGTGGGCCGGTACCTGAACACTCGATCCACTGAGTGACCCCACCAGCGGTGATCTTGCGCGCCTGCCAGGTGAGGGGTGGTGTGGTGGGCAACGCGGCTATCGATGTCTGGGTGCTAGAACTCTGCAGAGTTGCAGAAGCCGGACCGGCAATGCCTAAGCCGAGCAGCAGGGTGCACGCCGCAACATTCACCCCACCGCGCAGAACGGCAGATGCGTGCACGCGTCGCCATTGCGAATGTGATGCTCCTCGGTGAGCGGTGCTTCTTCGGATCCTCTGTACCCCCATAGTGTCGAGAATAGGCATCTGTTCTTGACGAAGCCGGATGGATTGCCGAAGAGATGGAATTCGTACCTGAAAGGCGCGGGTAAGGTGTAGTTCAGTTGGATACCGCGCTGACAATGAACGGATGGTGAGAGTCACATGAGTGCAGCACAGGCTCAGACACTCACCGGTTGGGGCCTGACCATGCCAAGTCGCGCTCAGGTGCTGTCTATCTATGACGAGGACGAGGCTGCGGAGGCAATCACAACTGCTGGCTCCCGCGGCGTACTGGCACGGGGGGCGGGGCGCTCCTACGGAGATGCCGCACAGAATGCTGGAGGTCTGGTTCTCGACCTCACCCAGCGCCGCACTTTCGACATCGCCGAGGATGGCTCGGTAGTCGCGTACGCAGGGGTCACCCTGGGTGATCTGATTCCAGACCTCCTTGCGCAGGGCAGGTTCCTGCCCGTCACTCCGGGAACTCGGTACATCACCGTCGGCGGGGCTATCGCAGCGGACGTCCACGGCAAGAACCATCACCGAGACGGCGCCTTCGGTGATCATGTCCGCTGGATCGATCTCGTCACTGCTGATGGGCAGTGTCGTCGGCTCTCCCGTGACGGCTCGGTTCAGGACCAGCGATTCTTCTACTCCACACTCGGTGGGATGGGGCTCACGGGTGTCATCATCCGAGCCTGCTTTGACACGATCAGTGCTCCCACAACAGCCGTCCGAGTCGATACCGATCGGTTCAATGATCTCGATTCGGTGATGGCAGCGATGGTCAGTGGGGATGACAACTACCGCTATTCGGTGGCCTGGATCGACGGCACAGCCCGAGGGTCGAAACTTGGGCGAGGGGTTCTGACTCGAGGGGATCATGCCGAGCTCGATGAGATGGTCGGTCAGCTACCCAAGGCAGTTCCCACCAGTGCTGCACCCAAGCTGGCCAGTCCGCAGTTGCCCGTCACCCCGCTCAACCGCATGAGTATCGCGCTGTTCAATGAGGCGTACTTCCGGCGTGCGCCCAAGAGTCGAGCCGCTGAACTTATGGGCCTGGCACCCTTCTTTTACCCTCTCGATGTCATGGGCGGGTGGAACAGGGTCTACGGACCGAGTGGGTTCCTTCAGTACCAGTTCGCCGTACCTGATGCGGCGGCCGAGGTTGTGCGAACCTCCCTTGAGCAGCTTGGCGCGATCGGCGCACCCTCGTTCCTGTCGGTGTTGAAGAGGTTTGGTCCGGGGCGGGCTCGCTCACCCCTTTCGTTCCCGATGGTCGGATGGACATTGGCCGTTGACGTACCGACCAGGGTTGATGGTCTGGCGCAGGTACTTGATTCACTCGACGAGCTGGTCCTGTCCGCCGGTGGTCGCCTCTATCTGGCCAAGGACTCTCGCATGCTTCCCTCAACACTCGAACGCGGATATCGGCAGCTTGCCGAATTTCGTGCCGTCCGGACCGAGCTCGACCCACATGGTGTCTTCACCTCAGATCTGGCAAGGAGACTTCAGATATGACCGACGCCCTGTCGCGGCCCACCTCCGTCCTGCTGCTCGGCGGTACCAGCGAGATTGCTCTGGCCACGCTGCATGCACTTCGGAGCCCGTTGCTGCGTCGGGTGGTGATTGCCGCGCGTCCATCTGCGGGACGTGAGGAGGTCATCGCTGACCTGACCCGGGCCGGCTACCAAGGCATTGAGGTGGTCGACTTTGATGCGGCTGACACTTCGAGCCATGAGCAGGTTCTCGACGAGTGCTTTGGCTCAGGTGATCTGGACGTTGTGGTGGTGGCCTTCGGTGTTCTTGGTGATCAACATGATTTCGAGGAGCATCCCGATCACGCGGTCGAAGCAGCTCAGGTCAACTACGTAGGTGGTGTGTCCGTTTGTCTGCGCACTGCCGCACGCATGAAGCAGCAGGGTCATGGTGCACTCGTGGTGTTGTCGAGTGTGGCGGGGGAGCGGGCGCGTCGGAGCAACTTCGTGTACGGATCGACGAAAGCAGGCTTGGACTCACTGGCAAGTGGTCTGGCCGACTCGCTACATGGCAGCGGAGTTCACGTCCTGATTGTCCGTCCCGGCTTCGTTCACACCTCGATGACCTCACATCTGCCACCAGCACCGCTGTCGGTGACGGCGGATGATGTGGCTGCCGGAGTTGTGTCTGGGCTCAAGCGTGGAGCAACCGTTGTGTACGTGCCTGCCACACTCCGTGTGGTGATGTCCGGACTGCGTCACGTGCCTCGGGCACTCTTTCGCAAGTTGCCCATCTGAGCGATACCGCTGAGCAGTCCGGCTGAGCAGCCCGTCTGAGTAAGGAGTCCCGATGCCCCTTCTGCATGGTTCGGAAGCAATCATCAACTACAAGCAGGTTGGTGAGGGTCCAGATGTGGTGTGGGTTTCGGGAGCAGGTGGCACCATCAACTCCTGGGATCAGTACCAGATCCCGTACTTCAGGGACTTCTATCGAAACACCAGTTACGACGGTCGCGGAGTTGGACTTACTACCAGCGATAAACCGTTGCCTTGGATGATCGAGGATTTCGCCCTTGATGTCGCCGATCTGATCCGAGAGGTTTGTGAGCCGCCGGTGGCTCTGGTCGGCCTGTCGTTCGGAGGTGGCATCGTTCAGCAGGTAGCAATCGACTACCCGGAACTGGTCGCTGTTGCCATCCCGATGGGCACGGGGGCCGTGAGCGAGGGCTGGACCTGGGATTACCAGATGGCCGAGATCGAGTGGCGGCGAGCCGGCAACCGCCTCGACGGCATGATGGCCGTCACGCACTACGCCGCGATGTACTACCCGGCTCGAGTTCTGGGTGATCGTGTGCTCTGGCCCAAGCTCCGAGATGAGCTTCTGGAGTACTACGAGACGGATACTGCAGAGGACTCGTTGATCGCTCAGTGGCTTCCGTGCGTTCTCTTTGATCATCGCGAGGCGCTGCCGCAGTGTGAAGTGCCGATGCATGTGATCGCGTTCAATGAGGATGTTCAGGCCGTGCCTCAGGACGGTGAGGAGGTGGCGGAGCTGGCTGCGAAGGGGGAGCTTCACCTGTTCGACGGGATGGGTCACTGCTCGATCTATGGCCACACCCAGGACATCCTCAACCCCTACATCAAAGACCTGATCGATAGGTACCTACCGGCTCGTTGACGGTTGGGCGAGCAGACATGGAATCATGAGGCCATGACTGAGCCTGCTCTACCGATTTTGGACATCTCCAAGTTCCGAGGAACCACCGAACAGCGCGAGGAGTTCCTCAATGACCTGCGCGATGCTGCACACAATGTGGGGTTCTTCTACATCGTTGGCCATGGAGTTCCAGAGTCCGTCACCACGGGCGTCATGGATGCAGCACGTGAGTTCTTTGCCCTCCCGCTGGAGGATCGGCTGGAGATCGACAACCTGAAGTCACCGCAGTTCCGTGGGTACACCAGGGTTGGCTATGAGCACACAAACGGACACCCAGATCGTCGCGATCAACTCGATGTGGGGGTTGAGCGCGAGGTCCTCGAGCTTGGTCCGGACGCACCTGCGTACTGGCGTCTGATCGGACCCAACCAGTGGCCCTCCGCGATGCCTGAGCTCAAACCCGCGGTGCTGGCTTGGCAGTACGAAGCAGATCGGGTGAGCCGGGAGGTTCTGTGTGCACTCGCCGTGGCACTTGGGCAGCCGGAAACCTACTTCGATGAGTGGTTCGACGAGACGGCGCACACTCACTTAAAGGTGGTGCGCTACCCCGGGCGTGGTGATGCACCCGATGAGCAAGGGGTCGGTGCACACAAAGACTACGGCTTCCTGGCTCTCGTGCTGCAGGACGATCTGGGTGGCTTGAAGGTTGAGGCCAAGAGTGGGGAGTGGCTCGATGCAACTCCGATTCCAGGTGCCTTCGTCTTCAACATCGGTGAACTGCTCGAGATCGCCTCGCGCGGGTATCTGCGGGCCACCGTCCACCGAGTGACGAGTCCACCTGGTGATATCGAGCGCTTCTCAGTGCCGTTCTTCCTAGGTCCGCGACTCGACACGGTGATGCCGCAATTGGTGCTGCCACCCGATCTCGAGGCCGAGGCCTCTGGGATGGACGATGATCCCAACAACCCGCTGCTCGCCAACTTCGGCAACAACACTCTTAAGGGCTGGCTGCGTGCACACCCGAAGGTGACCGAGCTTTACTGGCAGGATGTTGTTGCCCCCAGTTAGGGGCAGGTAGCACTCTCGGGAGGGCTAGCGCACACTCACCGGGAGATGCTTGATCCCCCTGATGAATTCGGTGTGCTCGTACTCGACTGGACCGCCGAGATGGGCGTCAGGGAACCGCTGGAAGAGTCGAGCGATTGCCACATCCCCTTGGGTACGAGCGAGGACCTGGCCAGCACAGCCATGCTGCCCACCGCTGAATGCAAGATGTGTCTTTTGGACATCGGGACGGGTGATGTCGAAGGAATCGGGGTTCTCGTACTTGCGTTCGTCACGATTCCCGGAGCCGATCAGAAGGACGGCCACTGAACCCTCGGGAAGTAGGCCACCGTCAACATCAATATCCTCGGTGACGTAGCGGGTGACAAACTGTTCTGGCGTATCGTGCCGAAGAATCTCGGCCAGAATCTGATAACGCTGCTCTGGCTGGTTGACGAATGTACGAGCAATCTCGGGGTGCTCGAGCAGCATGCGTACGCCGTTCTCGATCAGGAACGAGTTGTCGAGGTGTCCGACTGCGTAGAAGAGCGTCACCGTGGCACTCACCTCAGCAGTGGTCATGCCGCCGGCCGCCTCAGCTTCAATAAAGGTGTCGAGCAGTCCGTCACCGGGATGGGTTCGCTTGAAGGTGATCAGATCGTTGATGTAGTCGACGTACCAAGCGAAGGCCTCCGTCGCGATTCTCATGTCATCGTCACCGGCAGATGGACGAAGGGCTTTGCCAATGTCGAGAGTGGCCTGCCGACAGAGTTCGGCATCATGCTGTCCGACACCAAGAATGTCGGCCATTGTTCCGAACGTGGCTGGAAAGGCCAGATCGTCGGTGATGTCGAGGTATCCGCGTTCGAAGGCATCATCAAGTGCGCGATCGACATAGCCCTGCATGCTGATCGCCCACTTCTCAACCATCGCGGGGGTGAACCAGCTCGCGGAGATCTTGCGCAGTCGGCCGTGGTCGGGGCTGTCCTGTCCCAGGACTGAATCGTGGAAGACGCTGGCGATCCCGAAGTCGAGTTGACGTGAGCTCATGCGTGGGTCGCGAAGCAGCTTGAAGATGTCCGCATGTCGGGTGACCACGTGTACGCCCAGCGGGCTTTCATAGACCGGACCGTGATTTCGAGCAGCAACGTAGTAGGGATATGGATCCGCCTGATAGATGGGATCGGCGAAGGGGAGCAGATCCTCTGCATCGTTCGTGGCCACAAGGGCGTCGTTGAGGGTGGTCATGACTAGCTCCTGACTCGGATGCGCTCGGGATCAAAGACGGGTGTTGCGATCACTTCGGCAGAACGCGTGCCGTCCTGGGTGACGATGCTGACAGTGGTACCCGGACTTGCGAGGTCTCGATGGACGCGTGCCAGCGCGATCGTCGCCGCGTTCAGAACTGGCGAGGGGACGGCCATCGTCACTGCTCCGCGTGCCTCGTCCCCATCGTGCACCGCACATGCGTCCAAGCCGTCAGGATCACCCTCGATGCGGAGCGTGACGACCCGTCCGACATCTGAGTCCTTGCGTGCCAGGAGGGCCTCGCTGCCGTGGAACCCCGGCTTCTCGTCGATCGTCCAGCCGAGCCGACACTCATAGGGACTGACGGTGTGGTCGTACTCGATCTCACCCATCACCATTCCGGCCTCGACCCGGCACATCATGAGTGCGGCAGCGGAGAACGCCGCAATCCCATGGCTCTCACCGGCGGTGAAGATCGCATCGTAGAGTGCGAGTGCCTGTCCCTGATCAACCATCAGCTCATAACCGAGTTCAGCTGTGAAGCCGAGTCGACTCACCGTTGTCGGGATACCTGCGAGCTCGATTTGCCTGACGCTGTAATACGGCAGGGCCTCATTCGAGACATCCTGTGAGGTCAGGGCAGCTAGCACATCTCGACTACGCGGCCCCTGAAGGGACAGCACCGCCAGCTGATCGCGGCGCTCGGTGATGGACGTGGTCGACTCACCAGCACCGGCCCGAAGTATCTGCTCGGTGGTGGCGTTGCCGCCGGCGACGACAATCAGGTCATCAGCCAACACAGTCACCGTGACGTCATCGATCATGGTGCCCTGATCACTGACGACCACAGCGTAGGCAATGCGTCCTACCGGGAGCCTTTGGATGTCGCGGGAGACGGCTGCGTCGACGATGCCGCGCGCATCGTCACCTTCGACGAACCACTTGAAGAGCATGGAGTATTCGATGGCTCCGACCCGGTTGCGCACGGCCTCGTATTCAGACTCGGGATCGGTGACCCACAGGGGTACCGCAAAGCCGTACACGTCGATCCACTCCTGAAGACCAGCTGGGTAGCGTGGTGAGAAGGGAGTGGATCGGAGGCCTTCGGGGATGCTCATCTGAACTCTCATTCATCATTCGTTGTGGATGACTGCACCGTTGAGCAGAACCGTTCACTGAGACAGATCTGTCTGCGCAAGAATCTATCCAAATGGATAGTTTGTCAATAGAATGAACCACATGACGGTGGTTGAGGACAGGCCCAGGTACGGCCACGGACGTGAGGCACTGCTTCGGGCGGTGATCACGGTGGTAAGTGAGGGTGGTCTGCGCAACCTGACATATCGCTCGGTCGCGGCACAGGCTGGTGTCACCCACGGATTGGTTCGCCACCATTTCGGTTCCAGAGATGCCCTCATCGAGGCAGCCCTGGACTATGCGCTCGAGCAGAGTCTGTCCGAATCCTCGCTCGGACCGTCGCTGACATCCCTGGAGGAATTCGCGGCCTCACTTGCCGCACTGATCGATCTGGACCCCGATCTGCAGGCGTTCCAATTCGAGTTGGTTCTGGAGTCCCGCCGCAACCCCGAACTCTTGCCCTATGCGCAACGGCTGTACGAGGGCTACCGGAGTGCAACGCAGGCTGCGCTCATCGCTCTTGGCTTTCAAGGGGAGTCGCTGTCATGGCTGGTCTTCGCTGCACTGGACGGACTCGCCTTTCAGCAAGTCGTCTTTGGAACTGCTCACCAGACCACGCAGGGGATTCACCAATTGCAATTGCTACTCGCCAGTAGCACGGAACCTGCCAACTCGAATCAGGCGATGTCATTGACGTAGTTGGTGTCAGTTTCCCCGAAACCCTTGACTCGCAGCCAGATTCCCGACAATCTACAGATCATTCGGATCCGTACGACTTTTCCGGAATCACAAGCACGTCCATCGACATGTACTGCCCATCTGTCAGGTACCTTCCAACAGGCCTCGCAAGGAGACCGAATGAGCACTTCAACATCTGGTGACACCCAACGACTCGGTGGAACCGGCAACAAGCTGAGCGTTCTGGACGTTGTCGCCCAGTCGATCGGCTTCCTCGGCCCGGTCTTCTCGATGGCATTCCTCGTGCCGCTGGTCGTCGGTCTGATCTCCGTCACAGGTCAGGGCGCAGGAACGGCAGCGCCGCTGGCCCTGCTCGTCGCTGGTTTGGGAATCCTGGGTGTGGCGTACATCGTCAGCCAGTACGCCAAGCGGATCCATGCCGCGGGCTCTCTCTACGACTACGTCACCGATGGACTGGGCACCAAGGTCGGCGCCGCTGCTGGCCTGCTCTACTACGTCGGCATTCTGATCCTCGGTGCCGCTCTGCTACCGCTGATCGCCGGCACAATCCATGACACTCTCGCAGCGGAGTTCCAGTTCACGAGCATCCCAGTTACCGGTTGGTCACTGATCTTGCTCGTTTTGGTTGCCATCATCTCGTACTTCGGCGTTGCTCTCTCGACACGTGCTCAGTTGATCCTGGCACTGCTGTCGATCGCGACTGTCGTGCTCTTCTCCATTCACGTGATCATCGCCGTGGGCTCGAAGAATGACGTCGCGCAGGCGTTCAATCCGAGTTCATCCCCGACCGGTTGGGGTGGATTCCTTTTCGGCATCGTCTACGCGGTTCTCATGTACACCGGTTTCGAGACCGCGGCCAACTTGGCCGAGGAGACCGAGAATCCAAAGCGTGACATCCCGCGTGCGGCGATCGCCTCAGTGATCGTGGTGGCCGTCGTTTACATGATCTGTTCATACGCGCAGGTTGCCGGATTCGGCTTTGATCTGGCGGCCATGGGCAAGAATGCCGCAGCACCGCTGTTCGCTCTCGCCGCACCCTCGGAGGCCGGTGGTTACGGTGGAGTTGCCATCGGACGTCTGCTCGAACTCGTGGTCGTCCTTGACATGTTCGCCGTTCTGATCGGCTGCACGGTGGCCTCCTCCCGTGGCCTGTTCGCGATGGCCCGCGATGGTCGACTGCCCAAGCCGATCGCCGCTGTCTCTGGTCGGGGTACTCCGCTCAACGCGGCGATGCTCGTGCTGGCCTTCTACGCGCTCTGGATCTTCGTCACTCGTCAGTTCACCCACCTGTTTGCGATCCCAGGCTTCCCGCACTACTTCGCGATGTTCAGTTGGGGTGCGGCCTTTGGTGGTCTGGCCCTTGCCACGATCTACTTCCTGGTTTCACTTGGTGCTCTGCGTGGATTGAAGAATCACGAGAAGCCATGGCTGGTGTGGATTGCTGCACTGGCCGGTATGGCCGTCACGGCTCTGGGAATCTTCGGTGCGTTCTACCAGGTTCCACAGCCCTCATTGGGTGCGGCGTATGCAGTTGTCACGGTTCTGGTCATCGGATTGCTGATGGCCTTCCTCACCCGAGGCACCCGCATTTCCCATCATGACTTCCACGAGTTCACAGATCTCGCTGGAAGTGAGCAGGGACCGCAGAAGCTCTAGGAATGACAAAGCAGCAGGGGCGTCGGATCAACTCCAGCGCCCCTGCTGCTTTGTTAGTGCTGAATCGAGAAGTTCTTCAGATCTTGAACGTCTTCGAGCCGACGCCGGCATAACCATCGGCGACCGTGGAGATGCGGTAGGTGCCAGAGGCCAGGCTCAACGTGCCGAAACTGTAGGCAGCCCTGACAGTGAGGGGTGTTGTGAATCCTTGGTGGCTTTGGATTCAACGATCCGTGGAGGCACAGATCCGTTGATACGTCTGCTGTCAGAGTGCAGCGGCAAGCGCGTTGATTCTGCGGCTCAGCTCCCGGCACAGGTCAGGCACATCAGCCACATCACGCACGAACATGGCTGGCTTGAAGCAGATCGTCGAGTAGCCCTGGGCGAGCTGTCGCGGAATCGACTCAAGGGCCTGATCCAGATCTGCGATGTCGTCGGGCTCGTGGAAGGTGCCGCGGATGCCGCCCACCAGTTCCAGCTCCGACATATCGCGGCCCGCTTGCGCCATGGTCTCGGTGAGAGCGGTGAAGTCATCATCAGACAGGGAGCCGAACATGTTGATCCCGTCCGCATATTTCACGATGCGACGTATCAGCGCTGGGTGCAGAGCACTTCCACCAAGCCACAGCTTCGGACCAGACGGTCTATAGGCACCGGGTTCCAGCCACACATCATCAAATGAGTAGTAGTGGCCGTGATGTGAAATCGGGTACGGCCCCCAGGCCTTGGCCCACACCTCAAGCTGCTCATCGATGATCTTGCCCCGCTCGGCGAAGGGGACGCCAAGGGCGGCGTACTCGTCTTCATGCCAGCTCACTGTGGGAATCACGATGAGTCGTCCCTCGGACAGCAGATCGAGGGTGCCCAGCTCCTTTGCCAGAAGTAGCGGGTGGCGCAGCGGGAAAAGAATTGCGCCGGCAACCAGACGCAGGGTGGTGGTGCGCGCGGCAATCGCCGACATCATGACCAGGGAGTTGGGCCACGGTGTTGCTGGGTCTTGGTTACCGGGTGCGGCATAGTCGCGCCAGTTCAGCATGCGGCCCGCGGCACCGGCACTCGGCCCGAGCAGAATATGTTCGCTGAGTTGCACCGAATCGATTCCGGCTCCCTCCGCGGCCACTGCCAGATCCACAAGGCCTCGCAGGTCCCGTGGGTCCACGAGCGCGTCGTTCTCGGTGAGCACCATGCTCAACCGGATCGGTGGTCTCGTCCGATCTGATGGCGCCACAGTGGTCACGAACTCGCCTTCTCGCGTACCCAGCTCGATGTGCCGACCCTGTCACGGTAGGTGTTGACCACTTTGAGCATGCCAAGACCAACGACTCCGACCAGATCAGCTCCGCGGTGGTACCCGATCACACACTCACCCTGCAGATCACCCTCAAGTAAACGGATTCCGTCAGCATCAGCCAGGCTTGGCATTCCATAGGACTGCATTCGAATCTCGTACTGGTCCGACCAGAACGCGGGTAGGACATCCCATTGCGTGCTCGTCAGCTCCTCGTGACCGGATCCGTTGAGGTAGGCGGTGATCACCGCAGCTGCACGGCGCCCCGTATCGGTGGGGATATTCCAGTGCTCGATGCGCCAGGCTCCGGACCCGAACCGTGGGTTTGGGAAGCGGGCGATATCCCCGACGGCGGCCACGCTGTCAACGGCAACTGGGTTTTCTCCCGATGTCTCACGCAGGACTTGGAGCGCGTTGTCGGTGAGCACTCCGTCGGTCAGATCAAGACCCTGTCCGTCGAGCCACTCAACGTTGCAGCGTGATCCGAGTGCCTCGACGACCACATCCGCGGTAAGGATCGTGCCGTCGCTCAGAACCACACCGGTGACGTGATCCTCGCCCTCAAAGGCAGTCAGTCCAACCCCGAGGTGAAAGATGACACCCTGTTCCTCATGTCGACGCTGAAGTTCGGCTGCGAGTTCAATCCCCAGCGGGCGAATCATCGGATGACTGTCGATTGCGACGCAGTGAACCTCACATCCCAGCTGCCGTGCGGTTGCGGCCACCTCACAGCCGATGAAACCGGCACCAAGCACGACTACCTGTGCACCAGGTCGCAGGGATGCTCGCAGAGCGAGTGCGTCATCAAGGGTTCTGATGACATGACGTCCAGCGGCGGCCGTTGCCGGAGGACCGGGGATGGGCAGGCGTCGAGCGCTGACCCCGGTGGCTGCCACAAGCGCGTCGTAGGCAATGGTCTCACCAGACGCGAGAGTGATGGTGTGAGCGTCCAGGTCTGCCCCAGTGATCGGATCACTGAGTCGCCACTGCAGGTCCGTGGCAGTGCTGCGCACGCGGAAGGCGAGCTTCTCATGGGAGATCTCCCCATAGAGAGCCTCTTTCGACAGCGGGGGTCGATTGTAGGGAGCGTGTTCTTCATCTCCGAAGATGAGAACCTCACCCTCGAACCCGTTGGCGCGCAACGCCTCAGCAGTTCGCAATCCGCCGAGGCCGGCACCAGCGATCAGAACGCGCTGAGATGTCATCGATTAGCCCTCGATGGTGATGGCCTGCACGGGGCAGACGTCCGCGGCATCCTCGACCGAGGAACGCAATGACTCGTCCGGTTCCTCCACAAGGACGACCAGACGTCCGTTGTCGTCAAGTTCGAATACCTCCGGTGCCGCGAAGACGCACTGACCGTGGTCCTGACACACGTTCATATCGACAACGACCTTGAGACCCATCTCTACTCCTCATTCAGATGTGCATGCTGCAGTTGGATGCTGATAACTGGATTTTCCGACTACTTTTCAGTGACGGTTGAAGGGTACAGATCCTTCGAGGGGGTGCGGATTCCGCGAAACTCCCAATCGCCGCCCAGGGCGGTTGAGACCACTTCCTCACTCTCCGTCGGCTGGGCGCCGACATCTGTGCGGATCGGTGTCGGACCGGTGACGATGTGGTTGGTGAGTCGACCCAGACCTTCCACCTCCACCTCGACGACATCCCCTGGCTGTACCGGCCGGGAATGTGCCGGAGTACCAGAGAAGAGCAGATCACCGGGGGACAGCGTGATCGTGCGCGCAATATCGGCGACGAGGTAGTGCATATCCCATTCCATCTCGGCGGTGGACGCCTCCTGCTTCACCTCACCGTTGACCAGTGTGCGGATCACCTTGTTGTGGAAGTCCCAGTCCGTGATCAGACCAGGACCGACAGGAGCGAGTGTGTCACTGCCCTTTACTCGCAACATCGATCCGGCATCGGTATCGCGGAAATCATGGAGTCCGTAGTCATTTCCGATGGTGTAGCCCGCGATGTAGTCACCGGCTTCATCAGGTGAGATGTTTCGAGCGGTACGCCCGATCACGATGACGATCTCACCCTCATAGTTGAGCCACTTGCAGCCCTGTGGTCGCACGACAGCGCCCTTATGGGAGTTGATCGCGGTGATCGGCTTGTGGAAGTAGGTGGGCGCCGGTGGCAGTTTGGTCATGAACTCCTGGGTGCGACTGTCATAGTTCAGGTGAACAGCGATGATCTTGGTCGGCTCCGTGGGTGGTAGGTGAATCGCATCATCGATGCCAACCTCGCGCCCATCAGCGGAAACAAGCACATCTCCTCGACGGACAACCTGCACGGCTGCTCCATCCAGCAGGATTCGACGGTACTCAGTCATCGCGCTCACGCTGCTCTCTCGGAATGCCACCCAAGGGCGGGACGGTCGAACCAGATGTGTGCCTGTCCGGTACCGATGGCGTTCTCATATTCACCGTACTGACGACCGGGTGCAGTGACGGCATGTTCACCCATCGCACCGATCATCTGCAGGTAGTGGCAGAACTTTGCCTCTGGCTTGTAGGCCGCGAACTCTCCCATCGTGTCCAGGACGCGGGCGTGATCACCAGCCTTGAACCAGTCGATGCGCTCGAGATCTGCCGCAGCTGCCTCGGGACTGTAAATATGCTCGATACCCGCGGCCTCATGCTGGCGCAGGTTTCGAAGTGAGTGGAAGGTATGTGACAGTGCACCAGATGCCAGTAGGACCACCTTGCGATCACTGGCCGCGATGGCATCACCGAGAGCTCGACCTGAACGAAGGAAGTCCTCGGTATCACCTGTCTGACACACGCTCATCGACACCCACCGCTTGTCGAGGCCTCGCCCGAGGAAGTGCCAGAGGTTGATCGTCGCGTAGAAGATGGGCAGGTATGGGTCGTCGATGGCCGTCACCCAGGTCTCGCGTTGTGGTGCGGCCTGCTCGACAAGGTGGGCCAGTTCCGGGTCACCTCGGAAGTCATAGGGAATGCGGCACATACCGCGGGGGAGTTCCTCGGAGGTGAAGAGTCCCGCACGTCGATCCTGTGCAGTGATGACGAACTCGACGGTCGTGGCCCAGTGTGAATCCAAGACGACGACCGTGTCGTAGTCGAGCGTTTCGAAGACATCCGTACGGAGCTGTTCCAGGCCAGACACCAGTGAGAAGTCCTCACCCTTGTTCAGCTCACGACGGATCTCCTCCGGAAGCATGATTGTTGGCACATGTGCCAGCAGGCCCGCTCCGACGATTTCGCCCATGTCAGACTCTCGCTTCCTCGGTCGTCCAGCCCTGTGGGGCAAACACGGAGTTCTTCACATCACAGTAGAAGTCGAATGACCAGGTACCACCCTCACGGCCGATACCGGAGCGACCATTTCCGCCGAATGGTGCGGACAGGTCTCTGACGAAGAAGCAGTTGACCCAGACCGTACCTGCAGACAACTGGGACGCGACTCTTTCGGCGCGCTCGGGGCTGCCGGTGACCAGCGTCGCGGCCAGACCATAATCGGTGTCGTTGGCCATGGCGACTCCCTCTTCTTCAGATCCAAACGTCTGGAGGGTGAGAACCGGGCCGAAGACTTCGTGACACACGATCTCCATGGTCGGATCAACATCGGCGAAAACGGTTGGCCTGTAGAAGAATCCGCCGGTTGCCTCATTCAGTTCATGGTTGGGTTCCCCGCCGAGGAGCACCGTGGCACCCGCAGCCTTCGCGCGCTGGACGAAGCCGTCCACCCGATCGAAGTGTGTCTTACTTACCAGTGGACCGATGCCGGTCGACTCCTCGCGCGAGTCGCCCTGGACGACGGTGGCTGCCTTGGCCAGGAACCTGCTGCGGAACTCATCTGCGATCTCGTCCTGGACCAGGATGCGTACGGCAGCCAGACATACCTGACCTGAGTTGTCGAACTGCTCGACGGCCAGATTCACCGCAAGATCGAGATCGGCATCGGCAAAGATGAGCAGTGGTGACTTTCCACCGAGTTCGAAGGACACCGGGGTGACGTTCTTTGCGGCGGCCTCGCCGACCTTCAGCGCTGTCGGTACCGATCCGGTGAAGCTGATGCGTCGAACATCCGGGTGGGCCGTGAGTGGGGCGCCGGCTTCAACACCCAGACCCTGAACGATATTGAAGACACCTGCGGGAAGGCCCGCCTCGGCGGCAATATCAGCCAGAAGTGATGCGGTCAGCGGAGCCCACTCCGGTGGCTTCGCAACGACCGTGTTTCCTGCCGCAAGTGCTGGCGCGATCCGCCAGGTGGCGAGCATGAGCGGAGCATTCCAGGGAGTGATGATCGCTGTGACTCCGGCGGGATCCCAAGAGACGTGGTTGCGATGTCCCCGGGTGTCGAAGTCATCATGGTGCAGGCGCAGCAGGTGGTCTGCGAAGAATCGGAAGTTCATCGCCACGCGTGGCATCACGCCACGTCGGTGGGATCGAAGGAGGGAACCATTGTCGAGAGTCTCGACCTGAGCCAGCTGCTCCAGACGCGATTCCACCCCGTCAGCAATCCGGTGCAGCATTGCTGCGCGCTCTGGGGCTGGGGTGCGTGACCAGTCGGTGAACGCAGCCTTGGCCGCAGCAACGGCGGCATCTACCTCCGCTTGACCACCGCGAGATACATCTGCAATGACCTGTCCGGTGAGAGGGGAGACATCCTGAAAACTGCCTGCACTCGCGATGCGCTCACCACCGATCCAGTGCCGAGTGTCGACCTCGACTCCCGCGACCACAGCAATACTCACGACATGGACCCTTCAGATGTGTGCCTTGACCGCGACGCTGCATCGGCGACAAGGTCGGGAGATCGTTCGGTTCCAAACGTATTGCCGTGACGCACAGGGGTCAAGTGCTCTGTGCGGCTAAAGTTCGTCCACCTCGGCGACAACGGCACGCAGTGATGTGGCCAGTTGCTGCTTGTCGCTACTGCTCAAAGCTGAGGTCACCTGAGTCTCGGCAGCGTTGAAGACAGGGAACAGAGTGGTCATGAGTTTGCGACCCTTGGGGGTGAGGGATACCAGTACCCGACGGGCGTCATCGGGGTGCACTCTGCGTCGCAGAAGATCCCGCTTCTCGAGGGTGCCAATGACTCCGGTGAGGGTGCCCTTGGAGATACCGGCTTCAAGGGCCACATGTCGGGTTTCGATATCACCCCAGATCCAGACGACCCAGAGCACCACCCATCCGGTCCACGTGAGGTCATGTGGGGCGAGCACTGTCTGTTCGAGGTGATTGCGGATGCTGTTGGCTGCCCGGTAGATGTTCTGAACTGCCGCCATGGACTCGACATCGACGGTCATTCCGCCCAGGCGTTCTGCGACAGCACCCTCAGTTTCGGCCAGGGTGTGATGTACCTGGCCGTCGCCGTTGCGGGTGGCGTTGGCGTACTTGCTCACAGCACTCCCACCGAGTTTGTCGGGACGGATGTGGCGCGAAAGCGCGTCACCAGTGAGATCGTACCGTTCGGACCCAAACAATAGCCATGCCCTGTCCGCAAATCGGGTCGGGTAATTCAGGCAAAGTCTTGCCCGGGGCGTCGTCCGGGCTCTAGTGTTTCGTTCGGATCCGAACGAAACTTGGAGAGTCATGTCGCGAGCAGATATCGATCTTTCAAATCTCGATGTGTTCGAGCAGAATCAGGCATGGTCGCTGCTGGATGCCCTCCGCGAGGAGGAGCCACTTCACTGGAATGATGAGCCGCAGCCCAATCATGGATTCTGGTCCGTCACCAGACATGCCGACATCGTCCATGTCACTCGTGATGAGGAACTGTTCTCCTCTGAACTGGGCGGCGCCAATCTCGAGGAGCTCGATGACGAGCAGATCGAGGTGCGCAAATCGATGCTCGAGACTGACGGAGCGCGACACTGGGCCCTGCGTCGCCTGCTCCAGCATCAGTTCACGCCGCGCGGGCTCGTGGGTTATGAGACCTTCCTTCGGGGGCTTACGGCGAGCACCCTCGATGCGGCCTTTGCCAGGGGGGAGTTCGATTTCGTTCGAGAGGTGAGCGCAGACTTCCCGATCCGGGTACTGGCCCGAATGCTCGACGTTCCCGATGAGGACAGATCGGAAGAGCACACGTCTGAACTCCAGTCACGTTTCGGAATCTCGTATGCCGTCTTCTGCTTGAAAAA
>CAXBQZ010000048.1:0-20667 GCA_963978055.1 uncultured bacterium | reverse complement strand
GTGGAACTCGCTCAGGCGAACTGGGGCAAGAACTTCAACGCGCTTATCAACAGATACCTGATCGATCCTGAGCGACTCATCATCGAGATGACCGAGACGGCTGTCTTGGACATGCTGCCAACCACGAAGACTGCGATCCGTGCCTTGACGAGTCGAGGAGTCGGGCTGCACCTGGACGACTTCGGAACCGGGTTCTCATCCATCTCCATCCTGCGCGACCTGCCCGTCACCGGAGTGAAGTTGGATCGGCGATTTGTCCAGGACGTTAGCACCGGTGATGGAGCTGCGAATGCGCTGTCACGTGGCTTGGCCGGACTGGTTCGAGGACTTGACCTTGCCGGTATTGCTGAGGGAGTTGAATCCTCACAGCAGGCACGCATCCTTGCCGACCAGGGTTGGGCCTTTGGACAGGGCTACTACTTCGGTCGGCCCGGCCCCATGCCTGATCTGCAGGATGCTGCGAAGGAGCTTGTCTAGGTAGCGGGCCCCACTGCGGCCCGAACGCTAGTGACCCCGAGCAACCCAGACTTCGTAGTCGGCTGCCTCGGCCATGATGGTGGTCTCATCTCCGTGACCGGTAAGCACTCGAGTGGTTGCCGGAAGGGTGAGCAGCGAGGTGCTGATCGACGTCAGGATCGTCGGGAAATCAGAGAATGATCGGCCGGTGGCCCCCGGACCTCCACAGAAGAGGGTGTCTCCCGTCAGCACGGTGTCCAGGGATGGAATGTAGAGGCACACACCACCGGGGGAATGGCCCGGTGTGTGGATGACCGTGACATCCACACCTGCAACCGAGATGACATCACCTATCTGGTTGGGGGTGTGGTCGGGATGAACCGTCTGCCACAACATCAGATCATCGAGATGCATGAAGATCGAGGCGCCGGTGGCTGAGGCAACAGCGACCGCCTGTCCGATGTGATCGTTATGCCCGTGCGTGCACACGATCGCGACCACGACTCGTCCATTCACAGCTGCGAGGATCGACTCGAGATCGTGTGCCGGGTCAACGACGATCACCTCATCATCGTTGCCAATCAACCAGACGTTGTTGTCTACATCCCAGGTGCCGCCGTCCAGAGAGAATGTTCCACTCGTCACCAGGCGTTCAACCCGCGCGCTGCTCACAGAACGACAACCGATCGAAGCACATCTCCGTGGTGCATCTTCTCGAACGCAGCTTCAACCTGATCGAGGGCAATCTCCTCGGAGACGAAGCGGTCGAGGGGCAGCCGGCCCTGTAGGTAGAGGTCGATCAGCATGGGGAAGTCGCGTGAAGGCAGGCAGTCTCCGTACCAGCTCGACTTGAGTGAGCCGCCACGACCGAACACGTCAAGCAGCGGCAACTCCAGTCGCATGGTCGGATCCGGGACTCCAACGAGTACAACGGTTCCAGCCAGATCCCGGGCATAGAACGCGGTTTCATAGGTCTCCGGACGTCCAACCGCTTCGATCACCACATCGGCGCCGTTGCCCTCGGTAAGTGCCGCGATAGCCTCAACCGGGTTCTGGCGCGATGAATTGATGGTGTGGGTGGCACCGAAATCCTTGGCCCATTCGAGTTTACGGTCGTCGATGTCGACAGCGATGATGGTACGAGCACCGGCAAGGCGTGCACCCGCAATGGCGGCGTCACCCACACCACCACATCCGATGACAGCAACGGAATCGCCACGGCTCACTCCGCCAGTGTTGATCGCGGCGCCGAGCCCGGCCATCACACCGCAGCCGAGAAGACCTGCAACTGTCGGCGGTGCGGCTGGATCAACCTTGGTGCACTGACCCGCAGCAACCAGGGTCTTATCGGCGAAGGCGCCAATACCGAGTGCTGGGCTCAGCGGGGTTCCATCGAGCAGCGTCATAGGCTGGTGGGCATTGTGCGTCGCAAAGCAGTACCACGGACGTCCGCGACGGCAGGCTCGACAATCGCCACATACAGCGCGCCAGTTCAGGATCACATAGTCGCCGGGGGCGATGTCGGTGACGCCATCTCCAACAGCTTCAACGTATCCCGCCGCTTCATGGCCGAGGAGGAAGGGGAAGTTGTCGTTGATTGCTCCCTGTCGGTAGTGCAGATCCGTATGGCACACCCCGCACGCAGCAATGCGCACTTTCGCCTCACCCGGTCCCGGATCGGGGATGATGATCGTTTCAAGGCTGACGGGCTCACCCTTGGCTTTGGCAACGATTCCGCGGACCTGCTCGGACATGCGTGGTAATCCTTTCAGGAGGTAAGTGCTGCCGCGATGGCTGAGATGTGGGCGGGGGTGGATCCGCAGCAGCCGCCGATGATGTCAACGCCCATTCCGCGGACGTCGCTGGCATGTGCGGCCATGGTTGCTGGGTCTGCGTCGTACTCGAAGTGGTCACCGACCAGATGTGGCAGACCGGCGTTTGACTGACCGATCAGCAGCAGGCCTTCGGGGCGAACCGCGACCATCTGCTCCAGAATCGTGTGCATCTCCTCCGGTCCGCGACCGCAGTTGGCGCCGACAGCGTCAACTCCCATGGCCCCGATCTCAGTGACCGCCATCGCGGGCGTGACGCCCATCATGGTGCGCAGTTTGGTGTCGAAACTCAGGGTGACCACGATCGGCAGTTCAGGCGCGACTGCGCGGGCAGCCCGGACCGCAGCGCCGACCTCTTCGAGATCACTCATGGTCTCGATGAGAATCAGGTCCACCCCACCATCGACCAATCCCGTGATCTGCTCCTCGAACACGGCCTGTGCTTCATCTGGAGTCATGATCCCCAGAGGCTCCAAGAGTTCACCGGATGGTCCGATGTCGCCAGCGACGAGTGCGTTGAATGGCTCTGCGGCTTCCTTGGCGAGCTGCGCAGCGGCTTTGTTCAGTTCATGAACCCGATCCCCAGCACCGTGCATATCGAGTCGGGGGCGTGAGCCGCCGAAGGTGTTGGTGGTGACGATGTCCGCACCGGCCTCGAGGTAGGCGGTGTGGATGCCCTTGACGGCCTCTGGGTTCTCGACGTTCCACAGTTCACCAGCGCCACCTGCTTCAATGCCCGCGGCCTGAAGCATCGTGCCCATGGCTCCATCGAAGACAAGGTACGAACGTTGTGAAAGTCGGTCGGTCAGTGCGCTCATGTGCTTACCGTATTGGAAAGGGGCAGCCAGCGCGGTCCTAGGGTCTGATGTTGGGCGTATCAACCCAGTGATCTGCGTCATTGGCGGCAACTGTGACCGTGAAACTCGTCGAATCCCATGATCTCAGGCCAAGTGGCTGCAATACTTGGGCGTCACAGAAGTCGATGAGGAGAGTCATGAGTTTCGGTCAGGCAGTTTCATCTGTTTTCAGCAATTTCGCCACCTTCAGCGGACGTGCCCGCAGAAGTGAGTACTGGTACTGGGTGCTCTTCACGTTCATCGCTGGTGCGGTGGCCAGCATTGTTGATGCCGTGCTGCACCTTCACGTCTACAACGCAAACGGCGTGTCGGTCGGCCCGGTCGCCGCCATTGTGGCTCTGATCGTTCTGATCCCGAGCATCGCTGTCACCATCCGACGGCTGCACGACACCGGGCGTTCGGGCTGGTGGTGGTTGCTGTCCGCCATCTGTGGCTGTGGAGCGATCATCCTGTTCTTCTTCTGCCTGAGCGATAGTCAGCCGGGCGCCAACCAGTACGGCCCCAACCCGAAGGGCATGTGATCCAGCCCTAGGCTGGTCGTCGCCCTGAGATACGAGTAGTCACCGCCTCGGCGGCCGCCACCACGGCGGCCCCGAGGCGGTTCCTCTTTGCGGGTGTTACATCGTCTGCGAAAGTCACCGAGATGGCCGCCATGGGACGTGAGCCGTGATCGAAGACGCAGGCAGCCACGGACGCATAACCGGGAGTGACCTCACCATCCTCATACGACCAGCCCGTGGTCCGCTGTTCCTGAAGGATGGACCGCAGCTCGCGAAGTGATGAGGGTCCGCGATCTGTCCGGTGCTGGAAGGCATCTGCGCTGGGGAAGAGGGCACGAACCTGAGCCGGGGACAGGTGTGCCAGCATCGAACGTCCACTTGCGGTGAGCTGGGCCGGGAGTCGAACTCCAATATCGGTGATCAGAGTAAGTGGATGGGCCGGCTGCTCCTTGAGCAGATACAGGGTCTCGCTGCCCTGAAGGATGCCCAGATGTGCGGTATGTCCACTCTCGTCGACCAATCTGCGCAGCACCGGACGGGCCAGGCGCTCGAGGGGTTCATGACGAAGGTACGCCGAGCCGATCTCGAAGGAGGACACACCCAATCCATAGGTTCGATCCTCGGGATAATGGGTGACGAAATCGGCGGCGGCAAGTTCATTCAGCAGGTGGTACGTCGTGGAACGCGGTAATCCGACATCGCGGGCGATTGCTGCGGCGCCCACCGGCCCGGGTCGGGACGCGACGTAACTCAGGATCGACAACGTCTGTCGGGCCGCAGGAACGTTTGAACGTGGACTCATCCGATCTCCTAGTGTCTGGTATCCCAGACACTCCTCCTCAAATTGCCGCTGCGCTTGGGGCGGTTGACCGCTGCAATTGACCTATCAGCCGTCATCTGTGAGGAGTGGACCATGACGACAACGCCCACGGCCCCTGGCCCCCGACCCGTCCGTGCTGCACGTGGCACCGAACTCTCGGCTCAGGGTTGGCAGCAGGAGGCAGCTCTTCGGATGCTGCAGAACAACCTCGACCCAGAGGTTGCTGAACATCCTGACAAGTTGGTTGTCTATGGCGGCACCGGTAAGGCCGCCCGTGACTGGGCGTCCTTCGATGCCCTTGAGCGCACCCTGCGCTCGCTCAAGGGTGACGAGACGATGCTGGTACAGAGTGGACGTCCGGTGGGTGTCTTCCAGACCCATGAGTGGGCGCCGCGCGTGCTACTTGCTAACTCCAACCTCGTAGGCGACTGGGCAACATGGGAGGAGTTCCGTCGCCTCGAGCATCTTGGCTTGATGATGTATGGCCAGATGACGGCTGGGTCGTGGATCTACATCGGTACTCAGGGAATCCTGCAGGGCACCTTCGAAACTTTCGCCGCTGTGGCCGAGCAGCACTTTGGTGGGACGCTCGCTGGCACCATCACCCTCACTGGTGGTGTTGGAGGTATGGGTGGTGCGCAGCCCCTTGCTGTCACGATGAATGACGGTGTCGTGATCTGCGTCGACTGTGACCCCTCCCGCATCGCTCGTCGCATCGAGCACCGCTATCTCGATGTGCAGGCCGAGAATCTCGACGATGCGCTGCAGCTGGCGATTTCTGCACGCGATGCGCGCAAGCCACTGTCGATCGGACTGCTGGGCAATGCCGCAGAGATCTTCCCGCAACTGCTCGCCATGGATGCACCGATCGACATCGTCACCGATCAGACCTCGGCTCACGATCCACTGTCGTATCTGCCGATCGGCATGGACGTCGAGGATCTAGACACCTATGCGAAGAAGGATCCCGAAGAATTCACCAAGCGCTCTCGAGAGTCCATGGCACGTCAGGTGGAGGCCATGGTCGGATTCATGGACAAGGGTGCCAAGGTCTTCGACTACGGAAACTCGATTCGCGGTGAGGCCAAGCTGGCCGGATACGATCGCGCCTTCGACTTCCCCGGATTCGTGCCGGCCTATATCCGTCCGCTCTTCTGCGAAGGCAAGGGTCCATTCCGGTGGGCAGCCCTGTCAGGTGATCCGGCAGATATCGCGGCGACGGATCGTGCGATTCTCGAGCTGTTCCCGGACAACGCGAATCTGCAGAAGTGGATCCCGATGGCGCAGGAGCGAGTGCACTTCCAGGGACTTCCGGCCCGGATCTGCTGGCTCGGCTATGGCGAGCGTCACCTAGCCGGACTTCGGTTTAACGAGATGGTCGCGTCTGGTGAACTCAAGGCGCCGATCGTCATTGGACGCGATCATCTTGACTGTGGCTCAGTGGCGTCACCGTACCGCGAGACCGAGGCAATGCTCGATGGATCTGATGCCATCGCCGATTGGCCACTTCTCAATGCAATGGTCAACGTGGCCTCCGGTGCATCATGGGTTTCCATCCATCATGGTGGAGGGGTCGGCATCGGACGTTCGATCCACGCCGGGCAGGTGGCTGTTGCCGATGGCACCGACCTCGCTGCGCAGAAGCTCACCCGCGTGCTCACCAATGATCCAGGTATGGGCGTCATCCGTCACGTGGATGCTGGATACGACATTGCTGACGACGTTGCACATGAGCGCGGTGTTCGCATCCCGATGCATGAGCACGACTGAGGCCACGGAGTGACCGCATCCTCACTGCTCATCGATAATATTGGTGAGCTCGTCACCAACGATCCGACCCATGACGGCTCACCACTCGGCTTGATCTCCGATGCCGCGGTGCTGGTTACCGATGGTGCTATCGCGTGGGTTGGTCGCAGTGGGCAGTGTCCGGATGCTGACGGCGTTACGAGGGTTGATGCGCAGGGACGCGCAGTGCTGCCCGGCTTCGTCGACAGCCACGGCCATCTCGTGTTCGCCGGTGATCGGGCTCACGAGTTCGCAGCGCGGATGGCGGGGGAGGCATATACGGCTGGGGGGATCGCCTCCACAATGCGCGCGACCCGAGCAGCCGATGACGCCGCGCTCAGTGCAAATCTGCGCCGACTGGTCACTGAAGCCAATGCCAGTGGTACCACCACGATTGAGAGCAAGAGCGGCTACGGGCTCTCAACATATGACGAGATGCGGTCACTCCAGCTTGCGGGTAAGCAGGTGGATGAAGTCACCTTCCTTGGCGCCCATGTTGTTCCCACTGAGTTCAAGGACCGACCTGATCAGTACGTTGATCTGGTGTGTGGGGAGATGCTCGACGCCTGTGCGCCCTATGCCACCTGGATAGACGTGTTCTGCGACCGAGGTGCCTTCGACGCTGATCAGGCACGCCAGATCCTGCGCGCAGGAATGGCAAAGGGACTCAAGCCCCGCCTTCACGCGAATCAGCTTCAGCATGGCCCGGGGGTTCAACTGGCCGTTGAGATTGGCGCGGCTTCTGCCGATCACGTCACTCATGTGACCGATGACGACATCGAGGCGCTCGCATCGTCCACGACCGTGGCGACCCTGCTCCCGGGTGCGGAGTTCTCCACTAGGGCGAACTATCCAGACGCCCGCAGGCTGCTGGATGCAGGGGTCACTGTGGCTCTTGCCGCCGACTGCAATCCAGGGTCGAGCTACACCACCAATATGCCCTTCTGCATCGCTGTGGCCGTGCGCGATATGCACATGACTCCGGCGCAGGCGGTGTGGAGTGCAACTGCAGGCGGTGCGGCTGCACTCCAGCGCACTGATGTGGGTTCAGTCCGAGTTGGTAACCGGGGCGACCTGATCCTGCTCGACGCACCAACTCACATCCATCTGGCCTATCGCCCCGGAGTTCCTCTGGTGCAGAGTGTGTGGCGTGCCGGAGTGCCCGTCCGATAGTCCTGCAACGATCACCGTCCATAGAACTGATCTACACCAACCAACAACCCAGTTAGATCGCAAACGAGGAGCCAGCATGTCAGCCCACTCAATGGTCACCCTTGATGGACACGTCGTCAGCGTGGGCGAGGTTGTTGCAGTGGCCCGCCGGGATGCACAGGTGGTCATCTCAGCAGAGGTGCTCGCTCAGGTGGCCGTGGCCCGTGCTCGCATTGAGGAGTTGGCTGCTGCGGCTGAGCCGAAGTACGGAATCTCAACCGGCTTCGGCGCACTTGCCAACCGTCATATCTCTCCGGAGCTTCGTGCGCAGTTGCAGCGGTCGCTGATCCGCTCACACGCAGCTGGTATGGGTGCTCCGGTGGAGCGGGAGGTTGTGCGCGCTCTGATGTTCCTGCGCTTGAAGACTTTGGCATCTGGACGAACGGGGGTGCGTCCGGTTCTCGTCGAGAACATGGCTGCCCTGCTGAATGCAGGTATCACCCCTGTGGTCCACGAGTTCGGATCGCTGGGCTGCAGTGGTGATCTGGCACCGCTGTCGCACTGTGCGATGGTGCTCATGGGCGAGGGTCGGGCGACCGGCCCCGATGGAGTTGAGCGGGATTCAGCAGAGTTGCTGGCCGCGGCTGGAATCGAGCCGGTAATCCTCGAAGCCAAGGAGGGACTGGCCCTCATCAACGGAACCGATGGCATGCTCGGCCAGCTGTGCATGGCAATCGTCGACCTCGAGGAGCTCTGCGATATCGCAGATGTCACCGGTGCTATGTCGGTCGAGGCGCTCCTGGGAACGGATCGGGTATTCCTGCCTGAACTGCACATGGATCTGCGTCCACATCCCGGGCAGGCGCTGTCCGCGGCGCGAATGCTTGCAGCCCTTGCCGATTCACCGATCGTGGCATCCCATCGTGAGGGTGATGATCGTGTCCAGGATGCCTACTCACTTCGGTGTGCGCCGCAGGTGACAGGTGCCGTGCGAGACACCATCTCCCATGCGCGGCTCGTGGCCGAGCGAGAGCTGGCAGCAGCCGTTGACAACCCGGTTGTGCTCCCCGATGGTCGGGTCGAGTCCAATGGCAATTTCCACGGCGCCCCGGTTGCCTACGTCCTCGACTTCCTAGCGATCGCCTCGGCCGATCTCGGCTCGATCTCTGAGCGCCGCACTGATCGGCTGTTGGACCGCGCGCGCTCCCATGGTCTTGAGCCCTTCCTAGCCGATGATGCCGGGGTTGATTCTGGGCTCATGATTGCCCAGTACACGCAGGCCGCTCTGGTATCTGAGAACAAGAGACTCGCGGTTCCTGCGTCCGTTGACTCCATTCCGAGTTCGGCGATGCAGGAGGACCACGTCAGCATGGGCTGGTCGGCAGCTCGCAAACTTCGTCAGTCCGTCGACAACACCAGACGAGTGCTGGCAATTGAGCTGGTTGCAGCGGCCCGCGGCCTTGATCTGCGCGCGCCACTACAACCCGCGCCGGTTACCGGAGCGGTGCTGGCGGGACTTCGTCAGACCGTCCCCGGGCCAGGTACGGATCGCTTCCTATCACCGGAACTGCTGGCAGCAGAAGACTTCCTGAAGAGCTCATCCGTTGCGGCTCTGACGGCAGACCTTCCGTCCTGAGAGCTATGCCTTGATCTTCAGGTTCTGCGGGTCGTAGAGCGGACGCAGTGACACGGTGGCCGGGTAGATCGAGTTTGCGATCTGCACGGTCCACTCACCAGCGCTGATCCATGCGTCGTCGATCGGCTCAGCCGCCTCGATCATGGCAAGGCCGACGGCCCCGCCGAGTGTGTGACCGTATGACGCGGCCCGGATATATCCCACTTCGACGCCATCCCGACGCACGATCTCGGCGTGAAACATCAGAGGCGACGGATCGTTCACCAGCACCTGAACCAGTCGCTTGCGCAGCAGTCCCGCCTGCTTCTGCGCAAGAACGGCCTCGCGGCCGAGGAACCCGCCGGGCTTATCGAGTGCAACGGCAAATCCCAGGCCAGCTTCCAGGACGGTGTCGGTGTTGTCGATGTCATGTCCGTAGTCGCGGTAAGCCTTCTCCATGCGCAGACTTGCCAGCGCCTTGAGCCCCGCATGTGTGAGGTTGTAATCGGCACCCGCTTCAACGAGGCGGTCGTATACATGGACGGCCTGCTCTGCGGGGACGTAGAGCTCATATCCGAGTTCACCGAGGTAGGTGATGCGGATGCACAGCGCACGCGCAAAGCCCAGGTCGATCTCTCGTGCTGCCCGGAAGGGGAATGCCTCATTGGAGAGATCGACGGTTGTCACTGAGCTCAATAAGTCGCGCGACCGCGGCCCCTGAATGTTGATCTGTGCGTATGCACCCGTGACATCGGTTGCGAATGCGTGGTAGCCCTCGAAGTGACGACGCATGTGGGTCTCCACGTGTCGCTGGGCGGTATCTGAGGCCACGACCCAGTAGCGATCGTCATCGAGCTTGGTGATGGTGAGATCAGCTTCGAGCTTGCCACTGGAGTTCAACCACTGCGTATACGTGATTACCCCGCACTCACCATCGACATCATTGGCCGACAGCCAGTTGAGTCGTGCGCCTGCGTCCATACCCTGAACAAGGAACTTGGCCATGAACGACATGTCCATGAGCACAACGTCATTGCGGGCAGCGTGGTGCTCGGCGGCCCAGTACTCAAACCAGTCTGGACGTCCGAACGTCAACTCACCCTGGGTGGGTTCCACTCCGGGTGGTGCGTACCAGCCTGGACTCTCCCATCCGCTTACATCACGGAAGAACGCCCGCTGTGCGGCCAATCGTTCATGGATGGGGGACAGTCGGGCCCCACGGGCAGTGTGCATCGAGTGATCGGGGTAGTGGCAGGCGTAAACGCGGCCGAGGCTCTCGACGGTTCGCGTGGCCCGATACTCGGGATTGCGCTGGTAGGTGTGCAGACGATCGATGTTGAATCCGGTGATGTCGACGTCTGGAGTGCCCGTGGTGATCCAGTGGGCTAGTGCTCGACCCATTCCACCACCGGTGAGAATGCCGATGGAGTTCAATCCGGCTGCAACGAAGTAGTTGCGCAGCTCAGGTGCCTCACCCACCACGGGGGCAAGGTCGGCGGTGAAACTCTCCGGGCCACAGAAGAACTTGCGCACGCCGACCTCCGCTGAGATCGGAATGCGGCTCATGGCTGCCTCCAGATACGGTCCCATGCGATCCCAGTCAGGTGGCAGTTCGGAGAACGAGGCCGTCTCGGGGATCCGGCCAACGTTCCACGGGGCGCATACGGCCTCGAACAGGCCGATCATGAGGCCCCCACCCTCTTCGCGGAAGTAGCCATAGTTGGCCGGATCTTCCAGGACCGGGAACGACTTGTTGATCGCGTCGAACTCCTCAGTGATGAGGTAGTAGTGCTCGGCTGCCTGCAGTGGAATGTTGACCCCGGCCTGCTCGCCGAGTTGGCGGGCCCACATACCCGCGCAGTTCACGACGTACTCGGCCTCGATCGATCCGTAAGGGGTGACAACACCTGTCACGGCCCCGTTCTTCTTGGTGATTCCGGTGACCGGTACGCCCTCGATCACCGTTGCACCCTTCAGGCGCGCACCCTTGGCCAGCGCCATCGTGACGTCCACCGGGTTGGCTCGGCCATCCTCGGCCACGTAGAAGCCGGCGAGGATGTCATCGGTCCGGGCGATCGGGAAGAGGTCTGCCACCTCTCGTGCGGAGATCTCGTGCACATCCACCCCGACGTGCCGGTTGAAGGCCGAGACCCGTCGGTACTCCTCGAGACGACCGGAATCTGTGGCGATCTCGATGAAGCCAACTGGCATGAATCCTGTGGACTGACCTGTTTCGGCCTCGAGCCTTGAGTACAGGTCCCGGGTGTACTTGCGGAACTCCGTCGAGGTCTCCGAGGTCGAGCCGAAGGTGACCATCAGCCCGGCGGCATGCCAGGTGGTGCCCGAGGTGAGCTTGTCTCGTTCGAGTAGGACGACGTCCGTCCAGCCAAGGTCTGCGAGGTGGTAGGCAACGGATGAGCCGATGACACCCCCACCGATCACAACAACGCGGGCACGTTCGGGAAGGTTGGGCATGGCCATGACCGCAGCGTACGCGACACCGTTCGAGCGGGTCTCGGAGAACGCCGAAGCCCCGCCTCGGGGGGGGTGTGAGGCGGGGCAACGGGAGTGAAGCGTGCGGGGGATTGCCGCTTCACCATCGGGTTGAGCGGGTCGCAATCAGGGGGGGGTGGAGCGACCGGCACTCGAACGATATGTGATCCGGCACAGGGCCGAATGTTGTGGTCTCGTAGCAATCTGGTTGCGTCGATTGCGTCCGAGGTATAACCCCTGCAGTGACGAAAGTGACGGTCGAACCTCACCGCTGGCGCAACATCAGATCGGGATATGTTCTGCGTCGGAACGATTTTCGGCCCTGCTCCGCCGTCCGGATCAATCGATGTGACAGCAGGGGAACACCCGGTAACGCGCTGTTACAGACGCTGCTGGGGCGGGCTGTCAGAAGTCGGGGCTGATCGGATCCATGGGCGGCCGTCGGCCGGTCTCTGTCTCCCAGGTTGAGAGCTGATGCTCGAGCGCCTTCATCAGTTCGATCACATGGGTGGGTGGTATCCGTACCCGGGCGCTGACGACCAGATCCTGAACGACGGTGGTTCCATCCGCATCCTGATCGATACGCGCTGGTCCCCGGGCGGAAAGGAAGTCGATAACGAGCGACTCGGCTGTGTGCCAGACCGAGGCGTAGTCCGCCGGCACCCCCACAACATGTTCGGCCGGGAGTTCAATTTTGTGGGCACGCAAGGGTGGCATTTCGCTCATGTGCTGACGTTACCTCTCGAGATCGGGCCTCGCTGGGCGACCGGCATTCCTCCTCTGTATGGCCCCACACCCAGTCCGCTCGAACATGGACGACAGTTGTTCGGTCTGGACCATGGTGTAACTGACGGGATCGTGGGTATGCTGGGGGCGGTTGCAGTACTTCGTTCGTACTGGGCACCGCAGGATTCCTACGGTACTCGCGCAAGACACGTCCCCATGGGCAGGTCTGGACGGCGACGGCAAGGCAGCCCAGATCGAGTAAAGCGCTCGGTCTGAACCGTCCCATGAGGAGACAAGTAATGGCGCAAGGCACCGTTAAGTGGTTCAACGCGGAAAAGGGCTACGGCTTCATTTCCCCGGACGACAGCGACACGGACGTATTCGTTCACTTCTCGGCAATCCAGGGCAACGGCTACCGTTCGCTCGAAGAGAACCAGCGAGTTGAGTTCGAAGTTGGCACCGGCCAGAAGGGCCCGCAGGCCGAGAACGTCCGCGCTGTCTGAAACACGATGCGCAATCGAAGTGCCCACCCTCTCGGGGGTGGGCACTTCGTCGTTTCAGGGGTCTAACTGCCCGCAAATGTGACGTACGTCAATGACGTGGATCACGATGCGGCGTACGGCGCCGCAGATGGCTGTGCCTTTGGTCACAAACCCCCAGTCACATGGCCATTTTGACCTTTGGTGATGTGCATTTCCATGCATCCTTAGGGCACTCTTGGCATACATACAGCTTCGCGATTGGACAGTGTCGTCATGTCGGTGATTCCAGGCCTCGAAAACGCCCCTACCCGCAACAAGAAGTTGCTCGAGTGGGTCGAGCAGGTTGCTGAACTTACTCAGCCTGACCGCATCGAGTGGGCCAACGGCTCAGACGAGGAATGGAACCGGCTCACCCAGCTGCTCGTCGACAATGGCACCTTCGTCCGACTCAACGATGACCTGCGTCCCAACTCATTCCTGGCCCGCTCCAACCCGAGTGACGTAGCTCGTGTTGAGGACCGCACCTTCATCTGCTCGCTCGATCAGAGGGATGCCGGCCCCACGAACAACTGGGCCGATCCAGTTGAGATGCGTCAGAACCTCAAGGGACTGTTTGCCGGCTCAATGCGTGGCCGCACGATGTACGTCGTGCCCTTCTCGATGGGACCGCTGGGCTCGCGAATCTCACAGCTCGGTGTCGAGCTGACCGACTCTCCATACGTCGTGGTCAACATGCGCATCATGACCCGCATGGGTCAGGCCGCCTTGGACCTCATCGGTGAGGATGGCGATTTCGTTCCGGCCCTGCACTCAGTCGGACACCCGCTAGTTGACGGTGCCGCAGACGTGGCCTGGCCGTGCAGTGACACCAAGTACATCGTGCACTTCCCGGAGACCCGCGAGATCTGGTCGTTTGGCTCGGGCTACGGCGGAAACGCCCTGCTGGGCAAGAAGTGCTTCGCACTGCGCATTGCCTCGGTGATGGCGCGGGATGAGGGCTGGCTTGCCGAGCACATGCTCATCCTGAAGCTCACCCATCCCAATGGCGACGTCAAGTACATCTCCGCTGCCTTCCCGTCAGCCTGTGGCAAGACGAACCTTGCGATGCTCGAGCCGTCACTGCCCGGCTGGAAGGTCGAGACCGTGGGTGACGACATCTGCTGGATGCGTTTTGGTGAGGACGGTCGTCTGTACGCGATCAATCCGGAAGCCGGCTTCTTCGGGGTCGCTCCCGGTACCGGAATGGCCACCAACGCCAATGCCGTCAAGACCCTCACCGCCAACTGCATCTACACCAACGTCGCGCTCACCGATGACGGTGATGTGTGGTGGGAGGGCCTCACCGATGAGGCACCTGCCCATGCGATCGACTGGAAGGGCAACGACTGGACTCCGTCCAGTGGTGAGTTGGCTGCCCATCCCAACGCTCGTTTCACCGCACCTGCGGGCCAGTGTCCGTCGATCGCTCCGAACTGGGAGGATCCGGCCGGTGTGCCGATCTCAGCGATCCTGTTCGGTGGCCGGCGAGCGACCAACGTTCCGCTGGTGAACGAGTCGTTCGACTGGGAGCACGGTGTGTTCATCGGCGCCACGATCGCATCGGAGAAGACCGCAGCTGCTGAGGGCACCGTCGGCGAACTGCGTCGTGACCCGTTCGCCATGCTGCCGTTCTGCGGTTACAACATGGCTGACTACTGGGGCCACTGGCTCTCCGTCGGCAAGGCCACCGCACCGGAGAAGCTGCCGAAGATCTATCAGGTGAACTGGTTCCGCAAGGATGCGGCCGGCAACTACATCTGGCCCGGCTACGGTGAGAACAGCCGAGTTCTGGCGTGGATCATCGACCGGTTGGAGGGTCTGACGGAGGCTGTCGAGACGCCGATCGGCCGTGTTCCAGCAGCCGGTTCACTCGATGTCTCAGGTATGGACATCTCTGATGATGTGCTGGCTGAACTCTTCGCCGTTGACTCTGACTCCTGGCTGGCCGAAGCAGATCTGACTGCCGAGTACTTCCAGTTGTTTGGTGACCGCCTGCCCGCCGCCCTGGTGGGTCAGCTCGACGCACTCAAGGCACGCCTGCAGAGCTAGGCGGGGTGCCTCAGTCGGCGAGAGTAGCCACCATCACGGCCTTGACTGTGTGCAGTCGGTTCTCCGCCTGCTCCCAGGTGATGTTGACCTCTGATTCGAAGAGGGAGTCCGTCACCTCGAGTCCGTCGACCATACCGGTGCGTGCTGCGATCTGCTGACCGACCACGGTGTTCATGTCGTGGAAGGACGGAAGGCAGTGCATGAACCGGGTGCCGGAGTTTCCGGTGGACGCCATCACGTCTGCATTCACCTGATAGGGCTTCAGCAGGGAGATTCGCTCATCCCAGATGTCAACCGGCTCACCCATCGACACCCAGACATCGGTGTGGATGAAGTCGACGCCGGCTACGGCGGCAGACGGATCATCGGTGAGCAGAATGCTGGCACCGGACAGTGCAGCTCGCTCGTGGGCCAGGTCCTGAACCTCCTGTGAGGGCCACAGCGCCTTGGGTGCGGCGATGCGTACGTCAGCACCCATGATCGCGCCCATCACCAGGAGCGAGTTGCCCATGTTGCTGCGGGCATCGCCAAGGTAGGCGTAGGAGATGTCGTTGGCGGGCCGGCCGAGGTGCTGCGTCATCGTAAGGAAGTCAGCCAGCATCTGAGTGGGATGCCAGTCATCGGTGAGCCCGTTGTAGACCGGGACGCTTGAGTACTCAGCGAGGGTCTCAACCGTTGCCTGGCCACTGCCGCGAAACTGGATCCCGTCGTACATCCGGCAGAGCACCCGCGCGGTGTCGGCGGCGGACTCCTTGTGGCCGAGCTGTGATGAGGTCGGATCGAGGTACGTGACATTGCCACCCTGATCGTAGGCACCAACCTCAAATGCACACCGGGTGCGGGTTGATGACTTCTCAAAGATCAACGCGATGTTTCGACCGTGAAGCAGCCGCGGCTCCGTGCGCGCACGCTTGTGGGTCTTGAGCTCAGCGGCGAGGTCGATCAGGTACGTGAGTTCTTCGCGGGTGAAGTCTGCTTCTTTGAGCACATCGCGACCGCGCAGGTCGATGTCGTGCAGGACCTGAAGTTGAGCAGACATGGCACTCCCCGGGGAAGAGGACGGGAGCGGGCGTCATCGACCGCGAGAAGTCCCCAGTGTACGCATGTGCGCTGAGTTACAGGGCGGCCATCCGGTTGAGGGTGTCAACGCCGATGGCGCGAATCCCGTCGCCGCGGTCGCGGGCGGCGTTGGGGGAGGTGAGGCGGGTGTAGAGCACCTCGCGCTCCTCTTCAGTGAGCCCACCCCAGACGCCATAGGGCTCGCGGGCCCTGATCGCGTAGTCGGCACACTCAAGGCGGACCTCACAGCGTCCGCAAACAGACTTGGCAGCGCGATCGCGGCGCAGACGTGATGATCCGCGCTCATTCTGCGGATGGAAGAACAGAGCAGTATCGGCATCGCGGCACGCGCCGCGCTCCTGCCAATCCCAGGTGGCGTCCATGGGCACTTGAGCGAGGGGTTGCTGTGGCATGACCCGCTCCATTTCTACTCGTCGTTCTCGGGTAGTGGTCCTGCAGTCTGTTCAGGCTGCGATCTCACCGAGGTGGCGTAGTGGATGATTACGCCACGTATACATATCTTCACTAAATGTGATCACTGACGATATCGGCCATTCGGACGGTTTGTACAAGGTTTTGCCAGCCGGAATCACCCATTTGGGTTACTCAGCGCAACATTTCCGTGACAGATGGGTCTGGTGCATATTTGTGTTGTGACGCTCCGTCCCCTCGAATTGCCTACCCCGCAACCACGGGTTGGGGCGTTGCTGGTGGCTGCACCGTTGCTGACCGACCCGAATTTCGACCGGACGGTGCTCCTGATCCTCGAACATGATGAGTCGGGATCGTTCGCAGTGGTGATCAATCGCCCGTCTGACACCACGATCGAATCAGTTCTCCCCGGATGGAGTGCCTCCCCGGTTGCCGATGACGTTCTGTACATCGGCGGTCCGGTGGCCCCAGACAGCGCCCTGGGGGTCGGACGCTTTGATGGGCGGATCCCACCACCGGATAGTTCACGGGCGGTAACCGTCGAGTTGGGTGTGGTTGATCTTGATGACGATGCACGGATGCAGGGACTCAGCTCCGTACGTATCTTCTGCGGCTACGCAGGCTGGGAAGAGGGACAACTCGACGATGAGATCGCCGAGGGCGCCTGGTACGTCGTTGACGGGAACGCCGCGGATGTCTTCGACGGCGAACCTGGGACGCTCTGGCGTCGGGTGCTGCGTCGGCAGCCCGGTGACCTTGCCTTCGTCGCGACTCATTCTGATGATCCCGCGCTGAACTGATCCCCGTACCTCGGGTGGCCGTACGATGGGCACATGACGACGCCGATGGAGCCGCTGCCCCTGCCTGAGCCGGATACTGCCGGTGGCCTGCTCATCGACGAGCGACCTGATACCTCCTTCGGTGATGGTGATCACGAGCGCTTTGCGCATTACGTCAAGAAGGACAAGATCCTCGAGTCGGCCGTGACCGGTGCGCCGGTCATCGCGCTGTGCGGCAAGGTGTGGGTGCCGGGTCGTGATCCGAACAAGTTCCCGGTCTGCCCTGACTGCAAGCGTATTTATGAGGGTCTACCGGGTAAGCCGGACGACTCCAGTGGGGCAGACTCCTGAGCGACTCCTCCGAACCTTCGCAGGAGGCGCTGGTCACTCCGCAAGTGGTAATCCCACTTTCCCGACTTCTGCAGTCGGACTACCGCCCCTTCACTCTTGGCGTGATCGTCGTCATGACGATGTTCGCATTCGAAAGTATCGGCGTGGCCACCGCGATGCCGACTGTTGCGCGAGCACTCGATGGTCTCAGTTCATACGCTTGGGCATTCAATGGCTATCTGGTCTCAAGCCTGATTGCCATGGTGGTCGCGGGTGAGTGGAATGACCGGGCTGGGCCACGGGTACCACTCATGTCGGGTGCGTTCATCTTCGGAGTCGGCGCGTTGATCGCTGGCGCAGCCTGGACGATGCCCGTGCTCGTTCTCGCACGAGTCATCCAGGGACTGGGCGGTGGCCTCGCAGTCGTGAGCGTGTATGTCGTTTTGGGGCGGGCGTTTCCCGATGAGATTCGGCCACGCGCATTTACCTTGCTCTCAGCTTCGTGGGTGCTGCCATCGGTTGTCGGCCCGTTTATTGCGGGCTTCCTGACCGATCACATCTCCTGGCGGGCTGTCTTCTGGGCTGTCGTTCCGTTCAGCCTGTCGGTTCTGTTCATGTCCTCACGACTTGAGCGCCTCGGCGGCGGGGGAGCGGATCATCCACCGCGATGGAATCGGCTGTTGTTCGCCTGTGTTGCAGCAGGATCGTTGGCACTGCTCCAGGAAGCCGGCTCCCGGCGCGATGTTCTCGGTGCGGGTCTGGCCGTTGTCGGACTGCTCGCTTTGGTGCCGACCCTGTCTCGGTTGCTGCCCTATGGAGCACTGAGATTCGCGCACGGACTTCCAACCGTCGTGATGATGCGCGGAGTTCTGGCGGGATCGTTCTTTGCCGGTGAGGCATTCCTACCGCTGGCCCTGCACACGGTGCGAGGTGCCACAACGGCCCAAGGTGGCCTGCTCCTCACCTTCGGTGCTTTGGGTTGGTCCGTTGGTTCGCAGGTGCAGGGCCGGGTGTATTCGAAGATGCAGCGTAGGCATCTGGTTCAGTGGGGCGCTGCCCTCGTTGCCGTCTGCTTGTTCGCGCTGCCGATCGCGATGACCAACGCCGTCTCGTTCTGGGTCGCAGCTCTCCCGTGGATGCTCGGAGCTGTCGGGATGGGCCTGGCCTTCGGGGCTATCGGCACTCTCACCCTCGAACTGTCCACCCCGGAGGATCAGGGAGCGAACAGCGCTGCCCTGCAGGTGCTGGACAGCACAGGCTCGATCGTCTTCATTGGAATTGCGGGTGTGATCTACGGAAGCGCACTGTCCCGGGGAGTTGTCTCCGGGTGGACGTTCACCTGGATCTGGTGGGTGATGGCACTGGTGGCTCTGGGTGGATCGTGGGTGTCTCGACGGATCCCCCTCACCGCGCTTGCGTGAATTTGATCTCAAATTGGTTGCAAAACCTCGTATTGGCAGTGATTTTGGGGTCCACCGGTCATGTGCGCGCGCGGGATTTGGCAGGATAGTCCTGCGTGGGGAGGGCCCACGATTGCTCATGGAGGTTGTTGTGCGTCGATCGTTGTTGCTCCTGGTTCCGGCGGCTGCTCTTGTGCTTGCTGCCTGTGGAAGTTCAGGTGGAGGGTCGACGACGTCCTCTGCCCCCGTCACCTCACCATCGGCATCCACTGACGCCTGTGCGCCCGGATCCCTCACCACGGTGGCATCGGGCAAGTTGACGATCGGTACAGACAAGCCGGCGTACCCGCCCTACTTTGTTGACGACACCCCGAGCAACGGGCAGGGCTTCGAGTCTGCCGTTGCCTACGCAGTGGCCGACAAGTTGGGCTTCACGAAGGATCAGGTCACCTGGTCAGTTGTGCCGTTCAACAATTCGTACGCGCCCGGTAAGAAGAACTTTGATTTCGACATCAACCAGATCTCGATCACCCCAGAGCGTGCCGCGGTTGTCGACTTCTCCGATGGCTACTACACCGTGAATCAGGCCGTCGTGGCACTGAAGAGCTCCAAGATCGCAGGTGCCAAGACTCTGGCCGATCTGCAGGGCGCGAAGCTCGGTGCACAGGTGGGCACCACATCGCTTCTCTACATCCAGAACGACATCAAGCCGACCGCGCAGCCTTCGGTCTTCAACGACACAGTTGGTGCCGAGGCAGCGCTCAAGAATGGACAGATCGACGGTCTCGTTGTCGACCTGCCGACCGCCTACTACATCACCGCGGCCGAGTTGGACAACAGCAAGATCGTGGGTCAGTTCCCCGCCGTTGATGGTCCCGATGCAGAGAAGTTCGGAATGCTGTTCCAGAAGGGCAACCCGCTGGTGGCATGTGTCAACAAGGCACTGGCCGATCTCACGGCCTCCGGTCAGCTCAAGCAGATTCAGGATCAGTGGCTCGCGGGCGTCGACGCGCCCTACTTCAGCAGCTAGTTACCTCCGATCGGTCTCATAGGGCAGACTTCGTGAGGTGTCCGCACTGACGACCGATCTGGAACTCCCATACGTGGATCCAGAGCGTCGCGACATCATTCGCCGAAAGGCGCGTCGCGACGCTCTGGTTGCTTCGGTCAGCCTCATCACCTTCGTCGTGGTGGCCGTGGTGCTTATCGCGCGCTCACCCGGCTGGCCGACAGTTCAAGACCTGTTCTTCAACGGAGCTGAGTTCCGCAAGTCCTTTCCGGAGATCCTGTCTGCGTTCTGGCTCAACGTAAAGATCTTCCTGATTGCTGAGCCCTTCATCCTCGTTCTCGCATTGATCGTTGCACTGACGCGTGGGTCGACGGCGCCGGTCCTGTTTCCACTTCGTGTGGTCGCCACGCTCTACACGGATATCTTCCGGGGCATCCCGACCATCCTGCTGGTGCTGCTGCTCGGATTCGGCGTACCTGCGTTGAACAGTGACTACATCACCAACGATCCGCTGTTCTGGGGTGGTGTGGCGCTGATCCTGTCGTACGGGGCCTACGTCTCCGAGGTGTTCCGGGCGGGTATTGAGTCCGTCCATCCATCACAGCGATCAGCGGCCAGATCCCTGGGCCTGAGTGCTATGCAGACCTCACGTTACGTGGTGCTGCCCCAGGCCGTTCGTCGAGTGGTGCCGCCGCTGCTCAACGACTTCATTTCCCTGCAGAAGGACACAGCCCTGGTATCTGTCATCGGCCCGATTGAGGCACTTCGGCAGGCTCAGATCGATTCATCGTTCACCTTCAACTTCACTCCGTATGTGGTGGCGGCGTGCCTGTTCATCGCTCTGACAGT
>CAXBQZ010000047.1:0-21416 GCA_963978055.1 uncultured bacterium | reverse complement strand
GTTGTAATCCTGGGAACCCGCAAACGACGCCACCACGCCCGCGGTCCCCGCATCCGTATTCGATGCATAGGACAGATCCGCTGACGCCACCACCTGACCGGCAGGATCAATCACATCCGCCGAGCACGGCTCCTGAGCTGACCCGTCATAACGAACCGCATCAGGACACGACACCACAATCGTCGTGTCCGCGGGGTTAATCACAAACGAACCTGACCCAGTCGAGGGGTTGTAATCCTGGGAACCCGCAAACGACGCCACCACGCCCGCGGTCCCCGCATCCGTATTCGATGCATAGGACAGATCCGCTGACGCCACCACCTGACCAGCAGGATCAATCACATCCGCCGAACACGGCTCCTGAGCTGACCCGTCATAACGAACCGCATCAGGACACCACACCACAACGTGCGTGTCCGCGGGCGTGATCACAAACGAGCTCGAATTAGTCGATGGATTATGGTTCAAATCCCCAGCGAATAAGGCATCCACAGTCCCGGTGCCGGCATCAATGTTCGAACCGTAAGTGAGAATTGCTGAACCAAGTGAAGCACCAGAGGTCGAGTCGTACGCACTCGCCGTGCACGGTTCTATGACAGTTCCGCTATAGGGCACCTCGGAGGGGCAACTGATATCGATATACGAATCTGCCGCCTGAACCACCAGCGACCCGTCGACGTAGGTTGGATTGAGATTTGATAGCCCAGCGCTCTCGCAGTGGGTCACGTAACTCCCCGCGTCTACCACTCCGGTGAGCGGCGTAACAAACATGGAGTCCGTTGGCAGGTATACCGCGCACGTGGGTAGGACGTCCCACGCCACCGGAACATCCGTGGTAAACCCAATCGTGGGAAGGGTGTCCCCGTAGACGATGTTGGCTGGCGTATCAGCTGTGACGATAGGTGTAGCTGGAGATATGTCGAAGGTGGCAGTGGCGGTTGACGATGCGTGGTTGGAGTCACCGGCGAAAAGTGCATCAACCGAAGCAGACCCGGCATCAACATTGTTCGAGTATGTGAGGCTGGCATTTGCGACATAGCTGTCATCCACCGATGACAGAACATCGCCCGCGCACGGTTCCTGCGGGGAGCCATCATAGGTCGCAGAATTGCACGTCACAATAATGTATGTCGGCGCTGGCTGAACGGAGAAGGTGCCGTCAATATACGTGATGGTCGAACTCGAGGCGTCACCACCGGAACAATGCGTCACGTACTCACCAGCATCCAAGACACCGGACAACGGTGAGCTGAAGGCCGAGTCGGACGCGCTATAGATGGAACAGACAGGTGATGTATTCCAATTGGTGAATCCATCCGCTGTGAACGAGACCTGGGGAAGCTGATCTCCGAAGCGAATGGCGGTTGGAGAGTCAGCAGTAATCACGATCGAAGTAGGTGCTGGGGCGTTGGGAGTTGAAGTCACCGCCTGCGTCGGTGCTCCATTCCCTAAGGCGTTGTGTGCGCGAACTGACACCGAGTATGCGTCACCATTCGTCAGTGTCCCCGATGGATCAGAACTCGGATGGATGATGGAAAACGAGGGGTCAACCGAACCCGTCGTGGCCCATGTCGTTCCACCATCAGTCGAATACTCATAGTGGTCGACAGCGGGGGACGCTTCAGCTGGCGCCGCAAAGTCGATCACGAGACTGCCATCGCCAGGGGTGACGGTCAGAGATGTGGGTGCCGAGGGGACCACACCCGCCATCACATGAACTGCAGTCGACCAATCGCTGTTACCCGTGATGTTCACGGCTCGGATCGCCAAGGTATGGTCAACTCCGTCAGTGAGCTGCTGAATCGAGAATGGATTCGCCAGCCCGAACGACACGGCGGGACCGCCGTCGAGAGAGTACTCGTATCCTGAAATGGAAGAGTCCGCCGCAGCGGAGAATGAAACCGACACACTATTCGCGGCCGACTCGGTAGAACCGATCGTTGGCGTTGCCGGGGCGTCGGGAACACTAACTGTTACATCTCGTGCAACGCCGACTGCATCGCCGACACAAGGACGGCCGGAGACCGTCTCGGATAGATGAGCGACGTTAGGCGTGCTGAGGGCCAACAAGGTCGGGACCGTTAAGACGTACTGCTTTGACCAGTGATACACACCATCCACCAAGGCAGATGTCGCTGTATCTTCAAAGGCGGAATCGACAGAATCCCCAAAGTCGCCAGACAGTTGAACCTGGAGCGGACCGGTTCCATAGTCGGCGCTTGGGCAACTCACCTCGAGAGTCACGGCAATGGAACTGGCGGGCGCCGCCTCCGCAGGAGCGGATACCGAAACTGCTCCGGTAGTAGCGGCCTGAGCAGGAGCGGCCGACGCGACCGAAAGCCCAACCAAGCCCACCAAAATTGCCCCGGCCACCACGGCGCGCAACGAACGCGGTCCATGAATACCTGCAAGCATGAACGATCCCCCATGATCTTCATCGATCTCACGTTCAGATGTCCGATTCGCGCATTTCACGCCTATTCGACAAAGATGATCTTGGGCTTTAGGGGAAAACGAGGGGAATTACTCAAGTTTTCCTCAAGAAGCAGGAGCCAGCTGACAAGTGCCGAACTTCAGCTCGCGGTGAGATCGTTCAGGAATTCACCGGCCGACTGAATGTAGATCTCAACATCGGATTCAGTGGTGGCATATGAGATCGATGGGCCGGCCGTGGCAATCGCATCCCAGATCCCCCGATTGAGGAGGAAATGCTTTCGGGCGTCAACCAGTGGAAGGACGACAGATGCGAATCCTTCCGCACCATTGCGCGGCGGTTCAGGAGTGAGCCTGAACTGGATCCGACCACCGAGACGGTCGATAGTCCATGGCAGACCAACTCGATCAACGTGCCCTTGAAGACCTCGCTGAAGTTGCGACCCCAGTCGATCGACTCGTGCTCCTGCCTCAGCGGTGAAGATCTCGGCCAATCCAGCGCGAGCCGCCGCCAGAGACATCGCGTTCGCATAGAGCGTGCCACCGACGGCCAGCGACTCAGCATCACCGGTATCGACCAGGCCCGGATCTCCCCCACGATGTGCGGTGAGCACGGCGGCCACCTCATCGGACATCCCTATGACACCAATGGGAATGCCACCGCCAATCCCTTTGCCTCCTGTGAGCAGGTCCGGTGTGTAGCCGTAGACGGCCGTCCCGCCACCATGAACGGCGAACTGCACATGAGTCTCATCCACGATGAGCAGGGCGCCCGAGGCACGGACGTGTGTATTGAGCGCTTCAACGAACTCAGGCGTAGGCGGCACCAGACCACAGTTGGTCATAACCGACTCAATGAGTACTGCGGCGACATCCTCAGCAGCCAGACGTTCAATCAGTGCATCAACATCGTTGTACTCGAGCACATCCACCGAACGGGCGCTGGCTGGATCGATCCCAGCGAGGTCTGCGTTCTTCGTTCCATCCTCGGATCTGGACCACAGGGTCTGATCAAGGTGGCCGTGATATTTGCCCTCGAAGACGATGATGGTGTTTCGACCCGTGGCAACCCGGGCGAGACGAATGGCATCAGCGTTGGCACCGCTGGCCGAGATGGCGAACTGCCACTGGGGCAGACCGAACCGCTCGGTGAGCAGTCGGCAGACGTCAACCGCATCCGTGGTTGGGAGCAGGAAGTGATTGCCACGCCCGGCCTGCTGCACCGTTGCCCGCACAATCGGCTCTGGTGCGTAGCCTGCGGGCATAGCGAGATCACAGGAGTTGAAATCGATGTATGTATTGCCGTCGATGTCGGTGAAAGTTGAGCCCTCACCACGCTCAATCACGACAGGTGAATGACGATAGAGACCACGCATCCACGCCATGGGCACACCACCCGGCATCTGAGAATCAGCCTCGGCCAGCCAGGCCAGCGAGCGCGGGATGCGGTGGTTGAACGCCTCGGATTCGCGCGCTGCTATCACTCGTGCGCGCGCAATGAGCGCCGGATCAACATGAGGGTAGGAAATGTCAGCCACGTGATCCTCAATTTCAGTCGCTGCAACCTGGGGCACCACGGCCCGATTACCGGATCAAACTATCACTCGATAGTCCGCGTACATCGCGGCTTATGTGGCTAGGGCATACTGGCCGATGTGCGCATACATGTGATCGTTCTCCTGTATGTAGCTCTGCTCGCCGGCGAGATCGCCTGGCAGGGTGTGGCGCCCCTGATCCCCACGTACATCGAGGCGTACAACCTCACGCCCTCACAGGGAAGCATGATGCTCGCCATTGCGAGTCTGGGCATCCTGCTCGCCTCCCTTCCGGCTGGCTATATGACCAGTCGCGTGAGTCCCCGCCACCTGACGTACGCATCTCTTGCGCTCATGTGCATTGGCCTGGCCGGACAGGCGGTGGCCATCAACTATGCCTTCATCATCGCCAACCGACTCCTGTTCGGATTCGGATTCGGTGTGCTGTGGGTGGCGCTGATCGCATGGCTGGCCGATGCCGCGGGTGATCAGAGTGCGCGGGTCCTGTCTGGCTCCACCGTGATCGCAGGACTCGGCGGCATCTTCGGTCCGGCCTATGCGGGGACAGTTGCCCACAGCTTCAGCCTCGAGGCACCTTTCATCGGCCTGAGCGTTCTGCTCGTTGTACTGCTGATCCTTCTTGTCCTTGACGACTCGGGAACAGGGGTGGAAAGGGAGATTGCACCGCCCACTCGAGAACTGCTTCGCGCAACACACTCTGATCCGGATCTCAGCGTGATGATGCTGATCACGATCGGTGCTGCAGTGGTGTGGATGACGGCGGATTTTCTTGTGCCACTTCGCCTGAGCGTGCATGGCTACAACGAGGCGCAGATCGGAGTGATCTTCTCCCTGGCGTCCCTGTGCTTCGTGTGCACCAGCGCCTTCGTCTCTCGCAAGGCCGAGCAGTGGAGGCAGATTCGCATTGTGGCTGGCTCACTGGCTGGCCTCGGCATCGGTACCCTGATGCCGACGATCTTCCCCGGTACAGCGGCAGCGTTCATCTTCCTCGGCGGAGCCACCATTGCCAGTGGCGTCTCGGCAGCCCTCTCATTTCCCTTCGGCCTACTGGCAGTGGAGCGAGGTACCGTCACAGTCGGGGTGATGTCGGCACTGGCCAACATCATCTGGTCGATCTGCGGATTGCTCGGCCCACTTCTCGGCGGACTGTCGACCCAGGCCATTGGCGATCAGGCAGCGTTCGGTCTGCTCGCCTCAGTGGCACTGCTCATGTCGTGGCTCATCTACCGGCAGCGCAACAAGCCACGTCCAACTCCCATTGAGTTGGGTGACGTACGCTCCTAACGTCGTCCAGCGATAGTAAGGAATGGTGAATGGGATGAAGGCCCTGCAGGTAATCACGCTCGGTGAACCCATCGACTCTCTTACCCTCGTCGACACCCTCGAACCGGTTCCAGGGCCTGGACAGGTGGCCATTCGAATCCTCGCTGCCGCAGGCAACTTTCCCGATGTTCTGATGTGCCGCGGCCAGTATCAAGTGCGACCTGATCTCCCGTTCGTCCCGGGAGTAGAGGGCTGTGGCATGGTCACTGGGGTGGGCGAGGGAGTTGATCCCACTCTCATCGGACAGCGGATTATCGGCGGCACCGAACTACCGCACGGCTCGTTCGCAGAAGTGGCGATCATGCCGGCAGATCAGATCTACGTCGCGCCCGCCTCTCTTGATGATGCCCAGGCATCAGCACTTCTGGTCGGCTACCAGACCGGCTGGTTCGCTCTGCACCGTCGAGCCCGGATCCAACCGGGGGAAACCCTTCTGGTCCATGCTGCAGCCGGTGGAGTTGGATCAGCGGCTGTTGAACTCGGCAAGGCTGCCGGTGCCACCGTGATTGCGGTGGTCGGCAGTGAGGCCAAACGAGCCACGGCTCAGGCACTTGGTGCCGACCTCGTCGTTGATCGATCCACTGAAGACTTCGTCTCGATCGTCAAGGATGCCACCAACGGTCGCGGTGCCGATGTCATCTTCGACCCCGTGGGCGGGGAGACGTACCGAAAGTCGACCAAGTGCATTGCCTTCGAAGGGCGCATCGTGATTATCGGATTCACCAGTGGTGAGATCCAGTCGGTGGCCCTCAACCATGCCCTGGTGAAGAACTACTCCATCCTCGGATTGCACTGGGGGCTCTACCGTTCCGAGGATCCGACCGCCGTTCGCGAGTGCATGACCGAGCTCACCGCCCTTGCAGATGAGGGTCTGATCACTCCGCTGATCAGTCAGCGGCTGAGCTTTGATGAGTGGCCGCGGGCCATGCAGGAGTTGGCCGATGGCACCACGGTCGGTCGACTCGCACTGATCCCGTAGGTCGTCCAAGAACTAACTGGAACTTCCTGATCCCCTACCGCGCAGACGATTAACCGCTTCGGCCGATAGTTGTGGATTGCGAGCACCAGCAACCTCAACCGTGAGCGCACCTACAGCGGCTGCAATCTGTGCAGCCTCCTCAAGTGATTCCCCTTGTGCCAACGATCCGGTGAGCGCCGCGCTGAAGGCATCACCCGCACCCGTTGTATCCACGACATCAACCGCGAAGGCCGGCAGTTCAACCGGGTCTGCCCCGGAACGGTGAATCTCAACTCCGTGGGCGCCACGTGTGATGACGATCGCACCACAGCCAGCAGCGAGCACCCCGGCAAGGCCTTGGGGATGGATCGCATCCACCTCAACCGCATTTGGGGTGATCACATCCACCATCGCGAGGAGTTCATCGTTCAGGGCGCGAGCAGGTGCCGGATTCATGACCACCGTCCACCCACGTTGATGGGCGAGCGCGATCGCTCGCTCAACAGTCGGCATGGGCACTTCGAGGTTGATCATCAACGCAGAGACCTCAGTGGTGATGGCATCAAACTGCCGCTCCAGCAGATCAGGGGTGAGCTCGAAATTCGCCCCAGAGACTGAGCCAACGACGTTCTCTCCCGCGCCATCGACGAAGATGAGGGCCACCCCTGTACTTGCCGTTTCATGTACCAGCAGCTTGGACGTGTCCACCCCGGCGGATTCGAGCCCTGCACGACTGTCGCGTCCAAACTCGTCATCGCCGATGCAACCAACAATCGTGGTGTGAATCCTCAGACGACCGAGGGCGGCAGCCGCGTTACCGGCCTTACCACCATGGGCTCGGATGAACTGAGTGCCCAGCACACTCTCACCAGGAGCCGGGATGTGGTCGACTACCGCAACCAGATCCATGTTGATGGAGCCAACCACCACAACATGTGCCTGACTCATGCGCTGCCCCAGGCGAGTGCAAGACGCCCGATGACCCGCTCGAGTCGCTCTGCCGACGTGGCGAAGTTCAATCGAGCAAAACCGGCATAGTCGGCACCGAAATCGCGTCCGATGCTCAGTTCAACCCCACCTGCGTGTGCGGCAGCCGATGGATCTTCAAGGCCCGCCCCGCGGACGTCCAACCAGGCGAGATAGGTGGCCTCCGGAGGTATGTATTGAACCTGCGGAAGAAGTTCGCCAATGAGGCTGGTGGTGAGTGATCGCTGGACGTCGAGATGTTCGAGCAGACCGTCCAGCCATGGGCCACCCCAGCGATAGGCAGCTACCGTAGCCTCAATCCCGATCGGCGACATTCCATGATTGGCAACGTAATGCAGGGATCGAAGGTGGTCGCGATCCGTTGCATTTCCAGCGATCAGTTGAGCACACTTCAACCCAGGAACATTGAAGGCCTTCGAGGCCGCAATGATCGTCGTGACGTGGTCCGCAGTGCCGGGAATCGACGCGTAGGGCACGTGCGTGGCACCAGATAGGACCAGGGGTGCGTGGATCTCATCGCTGACCACTCGAGCTCCGTGCCGGATCACCACATCGCGTAAGGCCGTCAACTCCTCAACCGTGAAGGCTCGTCCCAGTGGGTTGTGCGGCTGGCACAGCAGAACCGTTCGGGCACCCGCCGCCAAGGCTGCGTCGATCCCCTCGAGATCCAACTCATATCGCCCGTTGCTCATCACACAGTCGACAGTCTTCATCTCCAGCCCGAGCAGTGGAACGATGTTCAGGAATGGCGGATAGGCCGGAGTTGGCACGACAACGGGTGCATCCTCACACAGGTGCTCAAGAGCAAGCTGCACACCGAACATCACATCAGCAGTGCCAATCACGAGGCTCGGATCCACCTGCCAGCCGAAGCGACTCTCGAGGAACTCGGCAGTGGCTTCCGGGAGTCCAGACAGATTGTCGAACTTCGGGTAGCCGAAGGTTCCTCGCGCAACCGCCATTCGGATTGCCTCATGCACTGGCGGACAAGGACGACAGTCCATCTCGGCAACCCAAGCCGGCAGAACCGACGAATCATGGACGTTCCACTTCAGCAGCCCCGTTGCGCGCATCTGCTCATCGGACAACTCAAAGTCCACGCTTGTCATAGCCGTCAGTCTTCCACAGCCGAGAAGGATTCCAACTCGAACCTCACGACAGCTGTGATGACTCGTCCACCTGAATCTCGCCCCGGTAGAAAGCAGACTTCCCTTTGTAGGCGGAGACGAACGAAAGCACCAAACCAAGCGCTGCCAGTCCAAAGCCGAACGTGAGTTGCACTGCGTCGAGATCCCCACTGGTGAGCGACTTCACCAGGACGAACGCTAGGAACAGCACGCCGATGCCGGGCATCACTCCACCGAGGAAGAAATTCTTCGGCGACGACACAATCGTTCGGCGGTAGTACCAGATGGCGGTGAACCCGGTCAGCAGATAGAAGATGGCGGCCATCAACCCAAGCGTGCTCACGATATCGGAGAGCGCCTGTCCGATTGAGTCGAAAAGTGTTGATCCCCAAAGGAAAACGACATTCAGCAAGCCGAGGAGGATTGTGGCATTGAGCGGGCTCTTGGTGCGTTCGTCCACCTTGCCAAACCATCTCGGAAAGACTCCGTCACGGCCCATCGCATACGAGATTCGAGAGGAGCTGACGATCGCGGCCTGAAGGCTGGCCAGTGTGCCACCGAGCACGGCAACGATCATGACGTTGGCCCAGAAGTTCCCGCCGATCAGCTGCCCGACATACGCGAGAATGTTGTCAGCGTGATCCTGCATGTTCTGGTACGGCGCAACTCCCTGGAATGCGAATACGGCGAAGGAGTACAGGAAGAACAGGATGATCACCGAGAGCACCGCGGCGTTCCCAGCTTTGCGCCCTTTGGACTCCTCACTCACGTACGCGGCGGTGTCCCAACCCGAGTAGAGGAAGATGGCCAGAAGTACTCCAGAGAGAACCGCGGGCCAGCCACCAGCGCCATCGATGGTGAACCAGGACGAGTTCACCTTCACCGCTCCATCGAGGTGGTTTCCATAGATCATCACCAGCGCGGCAATACCGAACGCGAGGATCACCAAGTACTCAAAGGCGGCCCAGCCCCACTGGAACTTCGCCGAGGTCTTGATCCCGCGGGCCGCCACCCACAGAACGACGAGGTTCAACACCGTGCCAACGGCAGCGACTGCGTACTTGTTGTTTGCCAGATCATCACTGAAGAAGCTGAGGGTGTACGTGCCAAGCGGCACTGTGAGACTTGTCGTTCCGACTGTGTAGTACATCAGCATGATCCAGCCAGCAAAGAATCCAGCATGTGGATTCAATGCCTTGCCCACCCATGAGTAGGTTGCGCCCGCACTGCTCTGCCAGGCATTGAGCCGCTGATAGCCGATGGCTATACCGATCATGGGGATGAAGGAGATGAAGATCGGAACAACGCCCGCATAGCTGACCGTCGCGAGCAGGGCGGCCAACGTGACCGCCACACTCTGGGTTGGCCCCGAACTCGCCAGCGCCAAAATGATGACATCGCCGAGCTTGAGTGCCTTTGAGTCGAGTGAGTCAGACGTTGGAACCACATCACTGGCCATGACATCTTCCTGTTCCATCGGGGGACCGAGCATTGTGCATACACAGTAGTACCGGTACTGGGATCGCGAGAGCACATTGCTCAACCTCATTGCTGACGGACGTCGACACTCGTTCGTCCCTCGCTTAGATTGATTGCCTGCACCGTCTCCTATCTCCCGCCACATGCCACAACCACGAGGAGTTCGTCATGACCACGTCCGTGATTATCTCGGGGGCTCGCACCCCGATCGGTCGACTCCTGGGAGCACTCAGCGGCTTCAGTGCACCGGAACTTGGTGGAGTTGCCATCAGCTCCGCACTGGAGCGATCAGGTGTTACTGCTGACATGGTCGATGCGGTGCTCTTCGGCAATGTCGTACAGGCCGGCGTCGGTCCCAATGCTGCCCGTCAGGCATCGGTGGCCGGCGGCCTCGGATTTGGCGTGCCCGCCACCACAATCAACAAGCTGTGTCTATCGGGGCTCACTGCCATCGCCCAGGCCGACCAGATGATCCGACTCGGCTACTACGACACCATCGTTGCTGGCGGTTGTGAGTCGATGACAAATGCACCCCACGAAGTGCTGGGTGCACGCAAGGGCATCAAGTACGGCCCAGGCAAGATCGTTGACGCACTTGATCAGGACGGCCTCATCTGCGCATTCGAGGGACTGTCAATGGGCGCGGCCACTGAGCGCCATCAGAAGGAGTTCGGGTTCACTCGCGAAATGCAGGACGAGTTCGCAGCACAGTCCCATGAGCGCGCGGCCTCGGCCACCAAGAACGGCCTGCTGGCCGAGGAGATCGTTCCCATTCTGGATCGCAAGGGGAATCTGGCTCTGGAGACAGATGAGGGCGTACGCCCCGGCACCACGACGGAGAGCCTCGGTGGCCTTCGTCCGGCGTTCGATAAAGAAGGCACCATCACCCCGGGCAATGCCTCACAGCTCAGTGATGGTGCAGCCGCCGTTGTCGTGATGAGCAAGGAGAAGGCAGAGCAGCTCGGTCTGGAATGGATTGCCGAGATCCTGTCCTACGGAACCGTTGCCGGCCCCGACACCTCACTGATCAACCAGCCGGCCAATGCCATCAACGACGCTCTGCGGCGTGAGGGCTCCCTGTCGGTTGGCGACCTGGACCTCATCGAGATCAACGAGGCGTTTGCTGGTGTCGCACTTGGCTCGATGCAGACCCTCGGCGTGTCATCTGATCGGGTCAACGTCAATGGCGGAGCTATCGCCCTCGGCCATCCCGTCGGCATGAGTGGCACCCGCGTCGTCCTCACCTTGGCCCATGAACTCCGTCGCCGCGGTGGTGGCGTGGGGGCGGCCGCACTGTGCGGTGGCGGCGGTCAGGGAGACGGCCTGATTATCCGCGTCTGAGCGATTGCGGGTACGGCTGGCCCAAAAAACCAGGGTCGACGCCGATAACGACGTCGACCCTGGTTTGGTCTCGTGGAGGGAAGGCTCCAGCGATTCTTACGGCCTAGTACAGCGTGAGGTACTTGTTGATCTCCCAATCACTTACCTGTGAGTGGTAGGCGCGGAACTCCTCCTGCTTGGTCTTGACGTAGTAGTCGAGGTAGTCCTCACCACGACCCTTGCCGAAGGCCTCACGCAGCAGATCATCCTTGGCCAGATTTCCAGCCGCCTCAGCCAGCGTTGCCGGCATCGACTTGATCCCACGCTCAGCGATCTCAGCCTGAGACAACTTGTAGAGGTTGTCCGAGTTTGGCGCACCTGGATCAAGCTTGCGGTCGATGCCGTCGAGGCCAGAGGCGAGAACGGCGGTGAGTGCGAGGTACGGGTTGGCCGAGCCGTCGGTGCCACGGTGCTCGACGCGGTTGCCCTCTGGGATGCGCAGCATCTGTGTGCGGTTGTTGCCACCGTACGAGACGTAGGCAGGTGCCCAGGTGGCACCGGAGGTCGGGGCACCAACGCCCATGCGCTTGTACGAGTTGACCGTCGGGCACGTCACCGCAACAGCGGCACGAGCATGCTCGAGGATTCCGCCGATGTAGTTGTATGCCATCTCCGAGATGCCAAGACCACGTGGATCATCGCCCTCGGCAACGAACAGAGGCTTGTCACCCTCCCACAGCGAGGTGTGGATGTGCAGACCGTTACCGGTGAGGTTGGAGAACGGCTTGGGCATGAATGTGGCGAACATTCCCTCACGCTGAGCCAGCACGTGAACCATGTAGCGGAAGAAGATGAGGCGATCCGCTGAGGTCAGAGCATCGGCGTACTTCCAGTTCTGCTCGAACTGGCCGTTGGCATCCTCGTGATCGTTCGCATAGTTCTCCCAGCCGAGCTGGTTCATGTACCGCGACGTGGTCTTGAGGAACTCCAGTGAACGGCTCAGGGCCTTGACGTCGTAGCAGGGGGCCTGGGCCGTATCCAGCGGGTCAGCAATGACGAGCTTTCCGTTCTCATCCTTGTCAACCAGCATGTACTCGGCTTCAAAACCGGCCATTGCCGTGAGACCGCGGGCCTCAAGCTTCGCGAGCTGGTTCTTCAGGATCACGCGCGGTGAGTACGGCCACGGCTCGCCATCGACGTGAATATCACACTGGAGAACTGCCAGACCCGGCTCCCACGGAACGACCGTGTACGACGCGGGATCCGGCACTGCGGCCAGATCCGGGTCAGACGGATCCTGGCCCATCGGGCCGGCAGCAAAGCCGGCGAATCCGGCGCCGCCGTCCATGAGCAGGTCGAAGCTGGACGCCGGCACGAGCTTGGCGCACGGCTTGCCATGCATATCAACGAACATGGCGAAGAAAAACTCGATTCCGTCGGCTTGCGCACGCTTGCGAAGCTCTTCACGGCTGTCAGTCACAGAAAACTCCCTACTGTTTTGCGACCGCCGGCGTTATGTCGGCTCGTCCACTTTCAGTGAACATGTGGTGCCGCTACGAAACCGCACACCGGCCCAGAAATCAAGGGGTTGATTTCTAGTATTTCCCGGCATACTGTTGGTCAACCCCATTGCCTGCGTCCGTCACGGTGGATTCAGGTGGTTCTAGTCTCACTTTCTTCTCAGACGGGAGCATCGCCCATGTGCGGAATCGTCGGACTACTGGTGCGGGATCCAGCCCTCGAGGGTGATCTCGGCCAGTACTTCAGCACGATGCTGGAGGAAATGACCGCTCGCGGTCCGGACTCCGCTGGTTTGGCAATCTACGACCGCGGCGTGGACGCCTCTGCCACCCGGTACTCGCTGCGCACCGACAACCCCAATGCCAACTGGAGTGCCGTCAAGGCTGAGGTTGAGGCTGCCACGGGTACGAGTGCGGCGATCGACATCAACGGCCACGTGGCATTCCTCACGACCTCGGCTCCAGCTGCTGACGTTCACACAGCTCTCGCCGCGAGTGAGGAGCAGATCATCGTCGTTGGTGAAGGGCATGCGATGAGCCTGATCAAGGATGTGGGCCTTCCGGGTGAGATCTGCGAACGCTACGACGTGAGCGATGTCACGGGCTACATGGCCCTTGGTCACACCCGTATGGCGACCGAGTCAGCCGTCACCATCGATGGTGCACACCCCTTCTCCCCGCGCCCCGACCTGGCACTCGTGCACAACGGCTCATTCTCGAACCACGCCACGATCCGTCGTCAGCTCGCCGACGCAGGTATCAACTGCATCACGCAGAACGACACCGAGGTCTGCGCACAGTACATCGGCTGGCGGATGGCCGAGGGTGACACCCTCGAAGACGCAATGCGCCACGTTCTCAAGGAGTTTGACGGCTTCTTCACTCTCGTGGTGAGCACCCAGAACGCCTTCTCGGTCGTCCGTGATGCGTTCGCCTGCAAGCCCATGGTTGTTGCTGAAACTGACCAGTACGTGGCAGTTGCCAGCGAGTACCACGCCCTAGCCGGACTGCCTGGCATCGAGAACGCACGCGTCTTCGAGCCACAGCCCGAAGAAATCCACACGTGGACGGTGTAACGAGATGACTGCAACGACTGACTCAATCACCCTCGACGTCCACGAGATGGGCGTTACCGAGGCCAACCGCGCCCTGCGCGCCCTTCCGGATGGTGCATCCGCCACGCTCACACAGATCCGCGGTGCGCACAATCTGGCCGTTGGCCTCACCAACAAGATCCACATCACCGTGGAAGGCAGCACCGGCTACTACCTCGGTGGCCTCTGCGATGGCCCAGACATCACCGTCAACGGCAGCCCCGGCCCAGGCCTCGGCGAGAACCTGATGAGCGGCACAATCCGCGTCAACGGCAACTCCTCAAGTGCAGCGGGTGCCACCGCACATGGTGGACTCATCATCGTAAGTGGCGACGTTTCGTCCCGCGCCGCGATCTCCTTCAAGGGTGGAACCCTTGCCGTTGCAGGTGATTGCGGCCACATGAGCGCGTTCATGGCTCAGGCTGGCACGCTGCTCATCGGTGGCGACGCCGGTGAATCCCTCGGCGACTCCCTCTACGAGGCGGTCGTTTACGTGGGTGGCAAGGTTCGCTCACTCGGGGCTGACGCCCGCACCGAGGACCTCACGGAGGCCGATGTGGCCAAGGTTCGTGAACTCGTCGAGAAGTCCGGCTTTGATCACATCAATCCGGAAAACGTCACCAAGGTGGCCTCGGCCAAGCAGCTGTACAACTTCGACGCTCTCAAGAACCAGAGGTACTGATGACTCACCAGGACAATCCCGCGTTGCGCGAGAGCGCCACGTTCCCGCAGGAAATGATCTCCATGGTTCAGACCATGGCGCGGACGGGACGGTATGAGATCCGCGGTTGGGGCGCCAAGCGCAAGCTGCCGACCTTCGATGATCTCTCCTTCATCACCGCATCAGTGTCGCGCTACCCACTCGAGGGATACCGCGAGCGCTGCGAGACCAAGACGGTGCTTGGCACCCGCTTTGCCAGCAAGCCTCTGGAACTGGCCATCCCCATCACCATCGCCGGCATGAGCTTCGGCTCGCTGTCGGCACATGCCAAGGACGCACTCGGTCGAGCTGCCACCAACGTCGGCACCTCAACCACGACCGGTGATGGTGGTATGACCGAGGAGGAGCGTCGCGCTTCCAAGCACCTCGTTTACCAGTGCCTTCCATCGCGGTACGGCTTCCGCCCTGAGCATGTTCGCGCTGCGGATGCCATCGAGGTCGTAGTCGGTCAGGGTGCCAAGCCAGGAGGCGGTGGCATGCTCCTGGGTCAGAAGGTCAGCGCCCGCGTTGCCAGCATGCGCACCCTCCCCGCCGGTGTCGACCAGCGCTCCGCCTCACGTCACCCTGACTGGACGGGTCCGGACGATCTCACCATCAAGATTGCCGAGCTTCGCGAGGCAACCAACTGGGAGACCCCCATCTACGTCAAGTGCGGTGCCACGCGTACCTACAACGACGTCAAGCTTGCGATCGCTGCTGGTGCCGATGTTGTCGTCGTCGACGGTATGCAGGGCGGAACGGGTGCCACCCAGGATGTGTTCATCGAGCACACCGGTATCCCCACTCTGCCGGCCGTTCGCCTTGCAGCAGAGGCGATCCGCGATGTGGGCATGGTTGGCCAGGTGCAGCTCATCGTCTCCGGTGGTATCCGTACCGGTGCCGACATCGCCAAGGCAATCGCCCTCGGTGCAGATGCCGTGTCCATCGGTGTCGCGTCCCTTATCGCACTCGGCTGCAACTCGCCGTTCTACGAGAAGGACGGTGTGAAGGTCGACGTCACCGCCGACTACCACGCCCTCGGAACTGCCCCCGGCTACTGCCATGAATGCCAGACCGGTGCGTGCCCCGTTGGTATCACCACCCAGACCCCAGAGCTCATGGACCGCCTGGATCCAGATGAGGCAGCACGTCGGATGACGAACTATCTCAAGGCACTCACCATGGAGCTCACCACGTTGGCTCGCGCCTGCGGTAAGAACGACGTGCACCACCTCGAGCCCGAGGATCTCGTCGCCCTCACCATCGAGGCCGCCGCCATGGCAAAGGTCCCGCTGGCTGGCACCAACTGGATCCCCGGATCGGGGCTGTGACAGCACTGCTATGACTGCACTTGCTCGCACAACTGAGTCGCCGGACGAGCCCGGCCAGCCTTCCCTGGAGAAGGCGGTCGAGCGCGTCTTGGCGACTCAGTTGCGCGAGTTGCGCACCCGTCGCGGATGGTCTCTGGCCAAACTCGCTGACGAGACGCAGATGAGCAAGGGCATGCTGTCCAAGATCGAGAACGGTCAGACCACCCCGAGTCTTTCAACTCTTGTCAGGCTGGCAAACGCGCTGGACGCACCGCTCACCGCATTCTTCCGAGGCCTCGATGAGGAGACCGACGTTCTGCTGGTGAAGGCTGGTCGCGGCCTCGAACTCAGCCCGCGCAGTGAAGCCGGGCACCTCTACCAACTTCTGGGCGCCACACGTGGTCCTCATCACATTATGGAGCCCATGCTCGTCACTCTCCTCGAGAGAACAGAGGTCTTCCCGCTCTACCAACATGCGGGAACTGAATTCTTGTTCATGATTAGTGGAGAGATGCAGTACGGAGTCGGTGGCTCCACCTATCTGCTCGAACCGGGCGACTCGTTGCAATTCGACGGTGAAGCCCCGCACGGCCCCCGCACGTTGATCACCATGCCCGTTCAGTTCCTCTCAGTGAAGGCATATGGCAATGGCTCTAGGTAGTTCGTCGGCCTCGGCGAAGAAGTCCACGTCCGGTCGTCCGGCCCGTTACTCGGCCTACGACATCTTCAAGCGTGGCGTCACGCACGAAGACTGGCCCCGGACATTCACCCAGCACGATCTCAAGAAGTCGTACGACGTCGTCATCATCGGCGCCGGCGTACACGGCTTGGCGTGCGCCTACTACTTGGCGAAGAACCACGGCATCACCAATGTCGCCGTTCTTGACAAGGCCTACATGGGTGGTGGTGGCTCCGGACGCAACACGGCCATCATTCGGTCCAACTACCTCACGCCTGAGGGTGTGCGTTTCTACGACCGCTCCGTGAAGCTCTACGAGACGCTCGCTGCCGATATCAACTACAACGTCATGTTCAGCCAGCGTGGCCACCTCACCCTCGCCCACAACGATGCGTCAATGCGCACGATGGCCTGGCGCGCAGAGGTCAACAAGCTGCAGGGCATCAATTCCTCGGTGATCGATGCTGAAGAGGTCGGCAAGATCGTTCCCTACCTCGACGTATCCAAGAACACCCGCTACCCGATCCTTGGCGCGCTCTACCACCCACCGGGCGGCATCATCCGTCACGATGCGGTCAACTGGGGCTACGCCCGTGCAGCTGACCACCTTGGTGTGGAGATTCACCAGCAGACTGAGGTCCTGGGTATCGAGACCAAGGAGGGGAAGGTCACTGGCGTCAACACCAGCCGCGGCCACATCTCAACCAACATGGTCGTCAGCGCCACCGCCGGTTGGGCAAGCACAATCTCCGACATGGTCGGGGTGAAGATGCCGCTGATCACCCACCCGCTGCAGGCTGCTGTAACGGAGCCGGTCAAGGTGTTCCTGCCGGCCGTTATCGTGTCCGGGTCACTGCACGTCTACGTGAGCCAGACCGACCGTGGTGAGCTCGTCTTCGGTGCCAGCGTCGATCCGTACCCGTCGTACTCGATGCGCGGATCACTGGAGTTCACCGAAGGTCTTGCCACGCACATCCTCGAACTCATCCCATCCATCGGCTCCATGAAGCTGCTGCGTCAGTGGGCCGGTCTGTGCGATATGACGCCTGACTACTCACCGATCATGGGCTTCACTCCGGTTGAGGGCTTCGTCGTGGACGTCGGCTGGGGAACCTATGGCTACAAGGCCGGTCCGGTTTCCGGTGAGCAGATGGCGCAGTTGGTCGCCACCGGTAAGACCCCTGAACTTATTTCCGCCTTCTCGCTGTCCCGCTTCGCTGACGGTCACCTCGTCGGCGAAAAGGGTGCGGCCTCCGTCGGTCACTGATTCGGAGTCAACGTGATTGTCATCGACTGCCCCCACTGCGGGCCACGCAACAGCACAGAGTTTCGCCATGCCGGCGAAGCCGGTCACAAGCGCGATATCGCGACCTCGGATCCAGCCGAATGGCGCTACTACCTCTACGTCCACGACAACCCCATGGGTTGGACGCGGGAGACCTGGTTCCACGGCTCAGGCTGTCGTCGGTTCATCTCCGCCGAGCGCCACACCGTCACCAATGAATTCCGCTGGATCGCCCCCTACGGACAGGGCCCGGCCGACAGCACCCATGCAGACAACAAGGAGAGTGGCGCATGAGCGCGGCAGGCAACTGGCGTCTAGCACCGCAGCCTGGTGAGGTCATCGACCGAACCAAGAAGGTCAACTTCACCTGGAACGGCACCCAGATGAGTGGCTTCGCCGGCGACACTATCGTGTCGGCGCTGATGGCCAATGGCGAGCACCTCATGTCGCGCTCGTTCAAGTACCACCGCCCCCGCGGAGTGCTCACTGCAACCTTCTTCGACCCTAACTGCTCCTTCCAGGTTGGCAATGAGCCGAATGTTCGCGGCGCCCACCGTCTGGTGAAGGAGGGCGATGTCGTCCAGGCACAGAACGTATGGCCGTCACTGAAGACCGATGTCCGCAGTGTCAACCAGGCTCTCGGCCGCTTCCTGGGCCCAGGCTTCTACTACAAGACGTTCATCAAGCCACAGCCCCTTTGGCCGGCCTACCAGAAGGTGCTGTCCACCTTCGCTCCCGGTGGCAAGCCACCCGCGATCGGCACTCCACATGAGGTCTTCGACAAGCGCTACGCCCACCCGGATGTGCTCGTCGTCGGAGCCGGCCCAGCCGGTATGGCGGCCGCCATCGGCGCAGCACGTGCCGGTGCCTCCGTCATGTTGGTCGAGGAGGAGTACGAGATCGGTGGCCACCTGCGATTCGGTGGAGCAGATGAACTCGCTCATCTTGCCGCCCTGCGCGCCGAGGTTGCCTCACTCGAGAACATCGAGGTCCTGACCGACAGTGTTGTCTCCGGTCGCTACGACGACAACTGGGTTGGCGTCGTCCAGCGCAGTGGCGTGTGGTCCAAGGAGCGGATGATCAAGGCCCGTGTGGGCACCATGGTCGTGGCCGCCGGGCTGATCGAGCGTCCGTACGTCTTCGAGGGCAACGACATTCCCGGTGTCATGCTCTCGACGGCAGCTCTGCGCCTCACCGGTCTGCACGCCGTCAAGCCGGGTACGACCGCTGTGGTCCTCACTGCGAACCCAACCGGCGACGCGGCAATCGAGCGCCTTACCAATGCAGGTGTCACCATTGCGCGCGTCGTCGACGGACGCAAGGGTGAGACCATCCGTCGCGCCCTGGGCCGTGGCCATGTCACCGGAGTTGAACTCGGCAACGGTTCGAAGGTTGCCGCTGATCTCCTGATCACCGCTGTCGGCTGGACCGCACCAACGAGCCTTCTCAACATGGCTGGTGATCGTCCGGTCTGGGATACCTCGGCCGCCCGCTTCAGCCCCGCTGATGATCTGCCCAGCAATGTGATGGCCACTGGTGGAATCGTTGGTGATGGCACCACCGAGCAGCTGATCGAGCATGGACGTGCCGTCGGTGCTGAGGCTGCTCGGCGTGCAACGGGTGCAGCCCCGGTTGAGATCCCGGATCTCGGCCGTGACCCACATCCGTCCATGTTCCAGAGCAGCACCGTTGGCTTCGTCGACTACTCAGAGGATGTCAAGAGCAAGGACATCGTCTCAGCAGCTCGCGAGGGCTACGACTCATCGGAACTTGCCAAGCGCTTCACCACCTCGGCCATGGGCCCGGCTCAGGGTAAGTACGAGATGGTCAACACGATGGCGGTCCTCGCAGATGCCACCGGCCGTGACTTCCAGTCAACCGGTACCACTGTGTGGCGCCCGCCGTACGCGCCAATCAGCCTGGGTGCCTTGGCCGGTCGCTCATTCGAGCCTGTCCGTGTATCGCCGATGCAGGGGTGGCATGAGGCCCATGGTGCTGAGCCGCTCATCGCCGGCCAGTGGATCCGCCCAGAGCACTACGGAGATCCGCAGGCAGAAGCACTGAACGTCCGCACGAACGTCGGCATCATCGACGTCACGCCACTGGGCAAGTTCGACATCCAGGGGCCGGACACCGTCAAGCTGCTGAATCTCGTCTACACCAACCAGTGGGACAACCTGCAGATCGGCTCCGTCCGCTACGGCGTCATGTGTGCCGAGGATGGCGTGGTTCTGGACGACGGCGTCACCGCTCGCCTCGGTGAGGATCGCTACCTGATGACGGTCACCTCGAGTGGAGCAGCCACCGTCTGGGAGTGGATGGAGATGTGGCTGCAGACAGTTCACCCCGACTGGCAGATCATGATCACCCCAGTCACCACAGGTATGGCCAGTATCAACATCGCTGGTCCGAACTCTCGCGAACTGCTCTCCCGCCTCACCGAGATCGACCTCGATCCAGAGGTGTTCCCGTACATGAAGGTGCGCGAAGGCTCAGTTGCCGGGGTCGAGAACTGCGTCGTCTGGCGTATCGGCTTCACCGGTGAACTCTCCTACGAGATCCACGTGCCCGCGTCCTACGCCCTGCACGTCTGGGAAGCACTCCTGGAGAACGGCAAGGATCTGGGCGTTGCCCCCTTCGGTATCGAGGCTCAGCGAATCCTGCGCCTTGAGAAGGGTCACTTCATCGTGTCGCAGGACACCGATGGTCTCACGCAGGCCCACTCCGTCGGCCTTGGTCCGCTCATCAAGCAGAACAAGGAAGACTTCGCTGGAAAGCAGGAGTTGGCCTGGCAGGAGGGCCCGGGTTCCCGCTCGAGAGTGTCACCGTCGCCCCCCCTGCCTGCGCCGGGATGGTCAGGTTCACCGAGCCGAAGGTGGAGAATCCCCCTTCCACCGGGTTGGCGGTCACCGAGGCCAGCCCGACCACGGGAGTCACAATCAGGGGAGCAGCGCTGCTCGCCGTTCCGTCCGTCGCATAGAGCTTCAGGGAGGCGGGGACCTGCAGACTCGCCCCTCCTGCCGTCAGCGCAAGCGTGGTACCCGTCGCGCCCTCGGGAATCACCACGGGAGCGGGACTGGCCAGAAGCGCCTCAGCGGTGCTCAAGAACGAGATTGTCACTCCGCCGGCGGGAGCGGCGGCTCCCAGGGTGACAACCGCCTGCACTGCGGCCCCGGGGGCTACATTGCCCGGAGCAAGCGTCAGGGCAGCGAGCCCGGCCGCAGGGGCGGCCCCAGGGGCGAACACCACCGCAATGGCATCGGGTGGAACCCCGCCCCCGGAGACATAGGTGTTGTAGGCGTAGCCCACGACGGTTCCGGAGGAATCAATGCCGGTCGCCACCGCATGGGTGTAGCCCGCGGGAAGATACGCGTTCAGGTCGACGACGCTGTCGGCCATCCCGGTCCACAGGAGCGCGTGCCGCACGGACCCGACCGCACCCGGCACCCCGACCCATCCCTCCCCGACCTGCTGGGCGGGGGTGATGGCCGTGATCCGGCTGTCGGTGTAGCCCGCGGGATGCAGGTCGAGGACGCTGGCGGCATCCCCCGACCAAAGCAGCGCATGAAGATGCGATGCCCCCAGGGCGATGTAACCCCAGCCCCCTTGCTGCGTCCCCGTGGTGCACAACGCCTCGGAGGCGTC
>CAXBQZ010000046.1:0-21740 GCA_963978055.1 uncultured bacterium | reverse complement strand
TTGCCCGATCTGGGGGACGATGAAGAAGATCCCCAGCCCCAGTCCAATTCGGTTGGCCTTGATCAGGGCAACCGACAGGCCACTGGCCACGGTGACGCCGAGCATGGTGGTGGCAACCTCGCTCGACCCCCAGATTGCATTGATGATCGTCAAGCCAGTTGCTGCTAGGCACACCCCGGTAAGAACCAGGAGCGCGTTGCGGGCCCGCCAGCGAACAGTGGGGTCATCGTTGGCGACGGCGAAGAAACCAGCCCCCCGTGACTCCATCACCGCTCCATTCATTCTGCTGGGCACCCCCTAGTGAGCACCCTAGATCACCTTACACTCTGTATGCACACAAACACACAAAGTAACGACGCCGCAATGATGCAACTCCCGGGTGCCAGCCAGAGTTCCCACTAGCCTTACCCCATGGGTGTACAGATCTCGCCAAGTATCCTCTCGGCCGATTTCGCGAACTTGGCTGCCGAGTGTCAGCGGGTCGCAGGCTCAGCAGACTGGCTTCACGTCGATGTCATGGACAACCACTTCGTCCCCAATCTGACGTTGGGACTGCCGGTGGTTGAGCGGCTCCTGGCCGCGGTGACCACTCCGGTGGACTGTCACCTGATGATCGCTGATCCAGATCGCTGGGCTCCGGCATACGCCGAAGCGGGGGCAGCATCGGTCACCTTTCATGTCGAGGCGGCGGCCGCCCCGGTCCGTCTGGCCAGAGCGCTGCGGGCGGCAGGCAGCCGTGCGGGCATGGCGCTGAAGCCGGCGACCCCGATCGAGCCGTACGCGGATCTGCTGCCAGAACTCGACATGCTTCTGGTGATGACCGTCGAGCCCGGGTTCGGCGGGCAGAAGTTCCTTGATGTCGTGGTACCGAAGATCCGCCGAGCCCGTGAACTCATCAAGGGTCGGGACGTCGACCTCTGGCTGCAGGTGGACGGCGGGGTCTCAGAGCAGACGATCGAAATCTGCGCTGAGGCAGGAGCTGATGTTTTCGTGGCGGGAAACTCCGTCTACGGAGCCAGTGATCCGGCGGAGGCGATTTCCAGGTTGCGCCGGCGAGCGGAATCGGCCACGGACTCCAGTTGGTGGTCTCACCCATAACTGTGGGATCGCTCCGCCACCCGCTGTCTGTGCTCCATCTCACCCACTAGCCGCAATGCCGGCGGCGAGTTCCGGGCTTTGTAGGGCTAGACTGATGCTGTACGAGCAATTGCTCGCGCGTCCCGGGGTCGGTGTAATTCCGAACCGGCGGTGTAGCCCGCGACCCGACTCGCTGAGTCGGTGGATTCGGTCACCTGCTGTCAATGGCGGCAGATCATCCGAAGCCGACGGTTAAAGTCCGGATGGGAGGTGACGCGCGCAACTGTGATCGGCGTGCGCTCTGTCGCCGCCGGATCCGGTCGCGTGTATTCCTTCACCCCGTCTGCGTGAGCTGACCGAAGGGTGACCCGTGACTGCACTACCTCAAGAGGTCAGTGCGATGAGTCGCGCCCTGGAACTGGCCGCATCTGCACCCGGCCCGATGCGTGGTAATCCTCGGGTGGGTGCGGTGATCGTGGATGCCGCGGGTCACGTCATCGGCGAGGGTGCCCATCACGGTGCTGGTACAGCCCATGCAGAGGTAGTCGCCCTGCGCGATGTAACCGGATCAACGGTTGGTGCGACGGCGATTGTCACTCTCGAGCCATGTGCGCACACCGGTCGTACCGGGCCGTGTACCCAGGCTCTGATCGACGCAGGGATAGCACGGGTGGTCTTTGCCGCCGCCGATCCGAATCCGCTTGCTGCTGGCGGTGGCGCGCTCCTGCGTGCGGCAGGTCTCGAGGTTGTCTCCGGGGTACTTCAAGACGAGTCGGAGAAGTTGAACACGGCCTGGGCCTTCTCGGTGCGTCACGGTCGTCCTTATGTCACCTGGAAGGTCGCGACAACGCTGGATGGACGGATCGCTGCGGCAGATGGCACCAGTCGTTGGATAACCGGAGAGATGGCCCGAGCCGATGTGCACGATTTCCGAAGCTCCGTCGATGCCGTGCTGGTGGGTCGGGGAACAGTGCAGGCAGATGACCCTGCACTCACCGTCCGGATCGATGGGCGTCCCCTGAGCCGCGAACACCAGCCACTGCGCGTCGTCGTCGGACGCAGTGCTCTTGATTCGCACTACCGGGTCTTCGATGACGCAGCAGAGACGCTGTGGCTTCGAACGCACTCCGTTGATGAGGTGCTGGTGACCCTTCAGCAACGTGATATTCGGCACGTGATGCTTGAGGGAGGCGCCACCATCGCGAGTGCATTCCTTGCGGCCGGGGCGATCGATGCAGTGCGCTGGTATATCGCGCCAGCCATTCTTGGCGAGGGTCCGGTGGCCGTCGGTGCATTCGGTGCACGTTCGATCGCCGATGTGTGCCGCCTGGAGGATGTGCAGGTTTCGTCATTGGGGATGGATGTACTGATCACCGGGGCGGTCCCGGCGAGGACGTTGAAGAATGAGGAGTTGACCTGATGTTCACCGGCATTGTCGAAGAGCTCGGCACGGTGGTGGCCGTGGATCCACTGGCCGATGCCGCCCGCATTCGAATCTCGGGACCGGTCGTCACATCTGATGCCGTGCATGGTGCATCGATCGCCGTGAACGGCGTATGTCTGACGGTTGTTGACTTTGGAAATGGGGAGTTCTCCGCAGACGTCATGAACGAGACCCTGAAACGTTCAAGCCTCGGAGACCTCACACCAGGGTCCCGGGTGAATCTGGAACGCCCCGTCACGCTGGCAGCACGTCTGGGCGGTCATCTGGTTCAGGGTCATGTCGATGGAACCGGAGCGATCATCAGTCGTGAGCCGAGTGAGAACTGGGAGATTGTCCGCATCTCGCTGCCTGACGAGCTTGGCCGCTATGTGGTGGAGAAGGGATCCATCACCGTGGACGGGGTATCGCTGACTGTTGTCGACGCCGAACGGGATTCATTCTCGGTTTCGTTGATCCCGACAACTCTCGAACTCACCACACTCGGATACAAAACGGCAGGTGACCCGGTGAATCTTGAGGTTGATGTTGTGGCCAAGTATGTGGAACGCATGTTGCAGTGGAGGGGCTAGTGAGTACGTCAGAGGACCAGTACGCAGGGATTCGGCTTGATCCCATCGAGGACGCCATTACCGCAATGCGGGAGGGCAGGAGCGTCGTTGTCGTTGATGATGAGGATCGCGAGAACGAGGGAGACCTGATCTTTGCAGCTCAGCGTGCAACCACTGAGCAGGTGGCATTCATGATCCGCTGGACCAGTGGGTACATCTGCGTTGCACTGCCCGGACGTGAGCTTGACCGCCTCAACCTGCCGCCGATGACGATGGTCAACGAGGATCGAAAGGGGACTGCCTATGCGGTCACTGTTGATGCCAAGGATGTGAAGGCCACCGGCATCAGTGCCGAGGACCGCGCGCGCACAATCAAGGTCCTGGCGGACACGGCAACAGAGCCCCGAGACCTCACCCGCCCAGGTCACGTTCTTCCACTTCGTGCCATGGAGGGGGGAGTACTTCGACGTGCTGGTCATACCGAGGCAGCCGTGGATCTCGCACGACTGGCCGGACTGACTCCGTCCGGGGCCCTGTGTGAGCTCATGAATGAAGACGGAACGATGATGCGTGCACCCGAGTGCCGCGCCTTTGCCGATGAGCATGGGCTGGTCATGATCTCGATCGCTGATCTGATCGCGTATATCCGGCGTACCGAGCGACTCGTCGATCGAGTGACCGAGACGCGCCTGCCCATTGAGATGGGAGTTTTTCGGGCCGTTGGATATCGCTCACGACTCGATGGAGTCGAGCACGTTGCCATGATCTACGGTGAGATCGGTGACGGCGAGGACATCCTGGTGCGCGTGCACTCTGAATGTCTGACTGGGGACGTCTTCGGATCTCGTCGCTGTGATTGCGGAGCCCAACTGCATGCAGCCCTGGCACGTGTTCAGCAGGAGGGTAGAGGTGTCGTGCTCTACATGCGTGGTCATGAGGGTCGGGGGATCGGCCTGCTGCACAAGCTGCAGGCATATGCCCTGCAGGACGCCGGATCCGACACAGTTGATGCAAATCTCGAACTTGGACTGCCGGCCGATGCTCGCGACTACGGCACAGGTGCTCAGATCCTGTCCGATCTGGGTGTGAGGTCGATGCGACTGCTCACAAACAATCCGGCCAAGAGGGCAGGGCTCGATGGGTACGGTCTGTCGATTGTCGGGCGAGTGCCACTTGAGATTGCACCGAATGCCGATAACCTCGAATACCTGCGTACCAAGCGGGATCGCATGGGACATGACCTCCCGCTCGACATGGATCTGATCCACGAGGACGATCTGACCGAGGAGATCCCGATGGAAGGAGCCACATCATGAGTGGCAGTGGTGCCCCGTCGTTCGCAGGTGCAGATGCTCAGGGTCTGCGCGTCGTTGTCGTGGCCTCGTCTTGGCATGACGTGGTTATGGGTGGGTTGGTCGACAGTGCCGTGCGCACGCTGGAGGAGTGCGGAGCAGATTACGAGGTCATCCGAGTTCCCGGCGCCTTCGAACTTCCCATCGTTGCGAAGGCTGCCGCGGCTTCAGCGGATGCGGTCGTGGCCCTTGGTGTGGTGATTCGTGGTGGCACCCCACACTTCGAGTACGTCTGTCAGGCTGCAACCGATGGACTCACCCGGGTGGCGATAGATACCGGCGTACCTGTGGGCTTCGGGCTCCTCACCTGTGACAACGACGCCCAGGCAATTGCTCGTGCCGGTTTCCCTGATTCTGCTGAGGATAAGGGCCGCGAGGCCGTTGAAGCCGCCGTTGCCACAGCACTGACCCTGCGGGCTATGGCTCCGCGGGGAGCCGTAGGCTTTCGGTCGTGAAGACTTTCGAGGAACTGCATGCAGAACTGCTGACCAAATGGGTTCAGCGTGATGAGGACTCAACCTCGGTTGCTCGACTTCAGTCAGGAATTCATGAGGTGGGCAAGAAGGTCGTGGAGGAGGCAGCCGAGGCGTGGATGGCTGCTGAATATGAGGGTTCGGCCCGAACTGCCGAGGAGATCGCGCAATTGATCTACCACACTCAACTGCTCATGATCGCCGCCGATGTCTCCATCGAGGATGTGTATCGACATCTGTAGAGCTGAGTGCTCTCGACCGATGTCCGTCCCACCAAGGAGTTCATATGTTGCGCGTTGCGGTTCCCAACAAGGGCCAGCTGTCAGACCCGGCACGACTCATGCTTCGGGAGGCCGGGTACCCCGCCGCCCATGATGCACGTGAGTTGGTAGTGCAGGATCCCGAGAACGACGTCGAGTTCTTCTTTCTGCGTCCGCGGGATATCGCGACGTATGTCGGGGCGGGCCAGTTGGATCTTGGGATCACCGGCTTGGACCTGTTGCTCGACTCGGGCTCGACAGCTCGCGTCCTGCTCGATCTCGGCTTCGGGCCCTCAACCTTCCGGTTTGCTGCGCCGGTTGGGCGGGCAGCATCTGTCACGGACCTTCACAACAAGAGAATTGCCACGGCCTATCCCGGTCTTCTCGCAGCCAAGCTCCTTGAACTGGACCTGCCAGCTCACATCGTCAAGCTTGATGGTGCCGTCGAGAATGCAGTTCGGCTTGGGGTTGCCGATGCTGTTGCTGATGTCGTGGCAACGGGCACGACTTTGCGGCAGGCGGGGCTCGCGATTGTGGGTGAGCCCATCCTGGTCAGTGAAGCGATCCTGATTCAGCGGGCCGATGCAACTCCGGACTTGGCGGTCGAGACATTCACCCGCCGCCTTCAGGGAGTCATTGTTGCTCGGTCATATGTGCTGGTCGACTACGACATCAGGGTCGAGAATGTTGAGCAGGCCTGTTCCATCACTCCGGGAATCGAGTCGCCGACGGTCTCACCCCTTCATGACAAAGGCTGGGTGGCAGTTCGCGCCATGGTTCCGCGCAAGGAGGTGCATCGGGTTATGGATGAGCTTTATGACATCGGAGCCCGCGGCATCCTGGTCACCGACATCCACGCCTGTCGGTTGTAGCCGTGTCCCAGTTCGATGGTGCCTCGATCCCGGAACCAGAATTCGCTGGTGACGATGGATCGGCGGATCCTGAGTTGGCGGCTGTCCTGCACTCATGGTGGACCGGGCAGGCAACCGGATATGAGGTTGTCAGCCTGTTGCATGGCCAGCGTCTGATGGTGCCTGTGGTGGCGGTTGCTGACGAGGTCGAGACCGGTGATGACGGGCTCGCTCGGGAAAAGTCGAGTCACATGGCCACCGTAACCCTCGTTCAACCAGATGGACGGCGTGGCCTGCTCGCCTTCACCAGCATGCGGGCTCTGAACACCTGGGACGCCGAGGCTCGCGGTATTCCAGCGGGCGTGATGCGGGTGGCTCAGGCGGCGATTGCAGAAGAAGCGGATGCTGTTCTTCTGGATGTCGCTGGACCGGTGCTGTATGCCCTGACCGAACCTGCACTCTCGGCCGTGGCCGAGGGACGGGTTTGGGTGCACCCCCATGTTGACCCGGAGATCCTCGCGGCGATCGACCTGGTCGCGGGTAATACCAGTGGCCTTGCCGCGCATGAGGTGATCGATGGCGGGCTGCAGAAGCTGGACATCCTGATCATGCTCGAGGTCGAATCGGGTGCTCACCCCGATCTGGTGGCGCAGATACTGCTTGATCAATTGGAGCAGATCGATCTTGTCCGTGATCGATGCTCACGTGGAGTAGGGATCGGAGTGCGCGGGCTGCCCCGTCCAAGCTGAACTTTTTGGCTGGATTCCTCTTGGGCGTGTCGCGAGAAAAGCACACTTTACTTTCGGGACCATGGGACGTCATCGACAATCCGTCGGTGCATCGTGCCATCGGCTGGATGTCGATGCCGTCGAAAGGACAGCTCATGAATTCGCGGAATCTCGTTGCAGAGTTCCTCGGAACCTTCTTCCTCGTGCTGCTGGCAGTCGGCTCTGCAGTTGTAGGTATCAAGACCAGCGGCGTTCTTGCCGTGGCCATCGCATTCGGATTCGTCCTCATTCTGGCCGCGTATGCCTTCGGCCCGGTCAGTGGTGCACATGTCAATCCAGCCGTCACCCTCGCCATGGTCATCAGCCGCAAGATGCCGATCGCCGAGGCTGCTGGGTTCTGGGTGGTTCAGTTCATTGGTGCCATTGCTGCAGCAGCAGTGCTGAAGTTGTTCACCACCAGCTTCGGAGTCACTGATGAGACCGGTGCTCTCGGAAGCAATGGCTATGACAACGGCCATATCAACATGGCCGGTGCCTTCGTTCTTGAGGTGCTGCTTACGTTCGCCTTCGTGCTCGTGATCTTGCTGGTCACTGACCGTGCTGCCAATGCCACGACGGCAGGTCTGGCGATCGGTGCAGCCCTCACGGCGGTTCATCTCGTGGGTATCCCACTGGACGGAACATCGGTCAACCCAGCTCGTTCCTTCGGTCCGGCACTCATGGCCGGTGGAACATCGTTGAGTCAGGTGTGGCTGTTCATCCTGGCGCCATTGGTCGGTGGTGCGGTGGCAGCGTTCGTCTACCCGCTCACCCGTGCGGGCGAGAAGTAGGTCTACTGGCGCGTCAACAAGTCAGAAGCTGCGGGGTCCCCACCGGTGGGGGCCCCGTTGGCATGTGTGACCTTGGCCTTTCAGGCCGTCTGCTGATTTCCTGGCTGCAATGAAATGCGCTAATCTGTGGTTGACCGGTCGGGATCGGACGTCGATCACGACCACGCAAGCGGAGTCTCGCTCCCACCTGCATCAGCCCGAGGGCCGACAGGTTTGGTCGCAAAGCCCCTGACGGGGGGCTTTGATGGTGCGCGTTGGCGTGCCACGACTGCGAGGCCTTGTGCGCGTGCACGAGGCCTCGATCCATGTCGGGACTCATGTGGTCAGCAGACGTCAACCTGAGGAGAACACATCAGCGTCGAGCCCCGCATCAACGAGCGGATTCGAGTTCCAGAAGTCCGACTGGTCGGACCCAATGGTGAACAGGTCGGCATCGTGCGCATCGAGGATGCGCTGCGATTGGCACTTGAGGCAGACCTCGATCTCGTCGAGGTGGCACCGATGGCCAAACCACCGGTCTGCAAGCTCATGGACTACGGCAAGTTCAAGTACGAATCTGCAGTGAAGGCACGTGAAGACCGCAAGAAGCAGGTCAACACTGTCATCAAGGAGATGAAGCTCCGTCCGAAGATCGATGATCACGACTATGAGACCAAGAAGTCTCACGTCATCCGCTTTCTGAAGTCGGGCGACAAGGTCAAGATCACGATCATGTTTCGCGGCCGCGAGCAGTCACGACCCGAACTCGGATTCAGACTGCTGAAGAAGTTGGCTGAGGATGTGACGGACTATGGGTTCGTCGAGTACTCACCCAAGCAGGATGGTCGCAACATGATCATGGTGCTTGGGCCGGTCCGCAAGAAGTCCGATAAGGGGTCAGGTAAGACAGAGCGTGACTCCGATGAGGCTGCAGTTGAGCTCGATGATCTGACTGTGACCGAGATAGACGTTGAAGAAGAGTTCGACGAGGACGACGAATAATCAGGTCGCGAGACTGGCCGTCCGGGCCAGTGCGCGACCGAAGGACAGAGAACGACCTAACAGCGCACGACCCCTAGTAAGAGGAGAGCGGCCACTATGCCGAAGCAGAAGACCCATAGCGGTGCCAAGAAGCGATTCAAGGTGACCGGCTCGGGCAAGATCATGCACGAGCGCACCAACAAGCGTCACCTGCTGGAGGTCAAGTCCAGCCGCCGCACCCGTCGACTCTCAGTAGATGCCGAACTTGCACCTGCTGATGTCAAGAAGGCAAAGAAGTTGCTCGGCCGCTGACGGCCAACCCCCGACGTCCATCGCCGGGCCGGTCTGGCCCGTTCTGAAGTAGGAGTGAAACATGGCACGCGTCAAGAGGGCTGTAAACGCCCACAAGAAGCGCCGCGAAGTTCTCGAGCAGGCCTCTGGCTACCGCGGTCAGCGCTCACGCCTGTACCGCAAGGCCAAGGAGCAGGTCACGCACTCAGGTGTTTACGCCTTCAACGATCGTCGCAAGCGCAAGGGCGACTTCCGTCAGCTCTGGATCCAGCGCATCAATGCCGCAGCCCGGGCAAACGGAATGACCTACAACCGCCTGATCCAGGGACTCAAGCTTGCCGGTGTTGAGGTCGACCGTCGCATGCTGGCCGAGCTTGCCGTTAATGATGCAGCTGCCTTCACGGCTGTCGTTGATATCGCCAAGGCGGCTCTGCCCGCGGATGTAAACGCACCGGTTGCCTAGTCCGTTCGACTGTTCGTAGAAATCTCACCGTCCGTCCCGATCGCAAGGATCGCATTGATCGGCTCAGAGCTCACCTCAACCCGCTCACCGCGGGTGTCGGCGGCTCGTCGCCTCATCAAGCGCTCCTTTCGTGATCGGGACGGACGTTTTCTTGCCGAAGGTCCGCAGGCCTGTCGTGAGGCAGCGGCTCGTCCCGGTGTGCTGATCGACCTCTACGTAACGACGGAAGCGGCAGCCAAGTACGGCGATATCCTCGACACTGCGCGAGCCCACGGGGTGGAGGTTATCTGGGCATCTGGTGAGGTGGTGTCCTCCTTGGCAGGCACCGTCACACCCCAGGGGATGGTGGGCGTGTGCGTGAAACCACAGCACACCCTCGACCAGCTGCTCACAATGCAGCCTCAACTGGTGGTCCTCTTGGCCCATGCCCGCGACCCCGGAAATATCGGGACGGTGATCCGCTGTGCAGATGCCGCCGGCGCCGACGCCGTTGTTGTCTCGGACGCAAGTGTTGATCCGTACAACCCAAAGGCTGTGCGAGCATCAGCAGGTTCGGTGTTCCACCTTCCAGTCGTGGTCGGACCGACCGTTGAGTTCGCGGTGTCAGAGTTCCGGGCCGCGGGACTCAAGATCTTTGCGGCCGATGGCGTGGGGTCCAGTGATCTCGATGACCTGGCTGATGACGGCAGTCTGATCCCCGCATCAGCCTGGATCTTTGGAAATGAGGCCTGGGGGCTTCCTGACCAGACCAGGGCGCTGGCCGATGTTGTCGTCCGGGTGCCGATCTACGGTGCGGCAGAGAGTCTTAATCTGGCGACAGCTGCTGCCGTGTGCCTCTACGCCTCGGCTCGGGCACATAGGTAAGCCTTACCGATGTGACCGGATCGACGTTGATTCAGGGCCACGGTAGGCGACCAAGATGTGCTGCGATTGTCAGATAGTGCGGCATGATGGACGCAGACAGCCCTAATGAATGTGCGAGGTTGAAAATGCAGTACACCGATGGTGGCTACACAAAGCTCGAGTCCTTTCGCAAGAACGGCTACGTCGTTCTGGACATGTACGACCAGGCTGCGGATCCGCAGGAGTGGATGGATATCGAGTACGTCGATTGGAAGTCCTCGGGTGAGACTCGATTTGCCCCCCTCGCGTCCGCATACGGTGACATGGAGTGTGACGGATTCTGGAACCACACCCCGCCTAAGACCGACAAGGATGGAGTGTGGGTTCCTGCTAATGCGGAGAAGGCACCCAATCTGGTCCGCCGCGCGATGGAGCCGGGTGCAAACATCGGCCGCTGCCGAGTTATCGAACTTCAGCCGAACAAGTACGGTGAGACGCTCTACAACTTCCACCGCGACGATAACAACAGGTTGAACCCCGAGGGCACCGGCTGGATCGTGCGCGGATTCTTCAACCTGACGGACAACCCCGACTCGGTGATGGTTCTTCGTGAAGACAAGGATGATCCGTCCACGGAAACCCGCATCGCTCTGCCCGCCGGTGCGCAGTTGATCGTCGACACTCAGCGGCTCTACCACGCTGTGTGGCATCAGGGCGACGTGGCGCGGTACTGCCTGATCACCTCGTGGGAGTCCGGTCCGGAGTTGGACGCATATATCGAGAAGTACCACGGCGTGGACGAAGTTGAGTCCTACCCGATGACCCCGGAGCAGATTGCTGAGGGTGAGGAGCTTGCGGCCTCTAAGCGGGCTGCTCGGGCGGCGGCCCTTGCCGCTCGTGGCCAGGATCCGACCTTTGGTGATGGAACCCTGCGGGCTATGGAGCGGCTGTCCGAGGCCTGACATCGGCCACCCAACAATCACGATATGTCAGACGCCCGGAAACCGATGAGGTGCCGGGCGTCTGCTATGCCTAGACTTGCGGTCGTCACCACATAACTGGAGTTCTTCACGCCATGTCTGCACCCAATAAGTCCTACGACCCGGTCGAGGTCGCTGACCTGAGCCCCGAGGCCATCGAGGCGAGTGTCATCTCGGCTCTTGCGGCGATCTCCGCGGCCGCTGATCTTGATGCCCTCAAGGCGGTTCGCCTTGCCCATGGCGGTGACCGGAGCCCGCTGGCGTTGGCCAACCGTGAGATTGGTGCCCTGCCCCCGGCGGCAAAGGCTGAGGCCGGTAAGCGGGTGGGCGAAGCTCGTGGTCAGGTTCGACAGGCACTGGAACAGCGCCAGCTTGAGTTGGAGCGCGAGCGCGACGAGCGCGTCCTGACCGAAGAGGCAGTGGACGTCACACTGCCGTACAACCGCAGACCGCAGGGGGCACGTCATCCGCTGACGACCATCCAGGACCGGATCGCCGATGTCTTTGTCGCTATGGGTTGGGAGATCGCCGAAGGCCCTGAGGTTGAATCAGAGTGGCACAACTTCGATGCGCTCAACATCGGCCCGGATCACCCGGCTCGAACCATGCAGGACACGTTCTTTGTTGGCAGCGAGGATTCTGGTGTAGTTCTGCGCACACACACCTCACCAGTGCAGATCCGGTCCATGCTCGACCGACCACTTCCGATCTATGTCGTGTGCCCCGGTCGGGTGTTCCGGACCGACGAACTCGATGCCACTCACACGCCCGTCTTCCATCAGGTTGAGGGTCTGGTCGTAGATGAAGGCATCACGATGGCTGATCTCAAGGGCACTCTGGATCACTTCGCCACGTCGATGTTCGGTCCAGATGCGCGAACCCGTCTCCGTCCATCGTATTTCCCGTTCACCGAGCCATCGGCTGAACTCGACCTCTGGTTCCCAGGGGCAAAGGGCGGTCCGCGATGGATCGAGTGGGGCGGCTGTGGAATGGTCAATCCTCGGGTTCTTCAGGCATGTGGAATTGACTCTGATCGCTACTCGGGCTTTGCCTTCGGGATGGGAATCGAGCGCACCCTGATGTTCCGGCACGATGTCACTGATATGCGCGACATGGTCGAGGGTGACGTTCGGTTCGCACTTCAGTTCGGGCAGGAGATCTGATGCGCATCCCATTGTCTTGGTTGGCTGAGTACGTCGACATTCCCGCAGGGGAGACCCCGGAATCCATTGGTGAGCGATTGGTGTCCGTGGGTCTGGAACTTGAGGAGATCATTCACATCGGGGCTGACAACACCGGTCCCATCGTTGTGGGACAGGTTCTGTCCATCGAGGAACTCACCGGGTTCAAGAAACCCATCCGATTCTGTCGGGTTGCGGTTGGTGCTGAGCATGGACACCCTGACACACCTGGTGAGCGGGGAATCATCTGCGGTGCCCGCAATTTTGCCGAGGGTGATCTGGTGGTTGTGGCACTCCCTGGCACCGTGCTCACGGGTGGTTTTGCCATTGCAAGTCGCGAGACCTATGGCCATATAAGTGACGGCATGATCTGCAGTGAGCGCGAGCTGGGCCTCGGTGACGAGCACTCCGGCATCATCGTGCTGCCGCCGGCGGCGGCACCGGTCGGTGCAGACGCGTACCCGATCGTTGGCCTTGGTGAGGTCGTTCTAGACGTATCGGTCACCCCGGATATGGGCTTCTGCCTGTCGATGCGGGGTGTGGCCAGGGAGTTGGCTCATCAGTTCGGTTCACCTCTTCGCGATCCGGGCACTGAACTGGTTGAACTTCCTGCGCCCGCCGTTGGTGAACCGCATGAGTGTGTGGTCGAAGATCTCGATGCCTGTGATGTGTTCACCATCCGCACGATCATTGGCTTTGATCCGTCGGCGTCTTCGCCGAGCTGGATGAAGCAACGTCTCATTCTTTCTGGGATGCGTCCGGTGTCACTGGCCGTCGACGTCACCAACTACGTCATGCTCGAGACTGGCCAGCCCTTGCACGCATTCGATGGTGGCAAGCTGCAGGGACCGATCGTGGTCCGCCGTGCTCGTCCCGGTGAGACGATGGAGACACTTGATCACGTGCAGCGGCAGCTGCAGTCGGAAGATCTGCTCATCACTGATGATCGCGGAGGCATCGGCCTCGCGGGAATCATGGGGGGCTTGGAAACTGAGGTGGACGAGAGCACGACCACGATCGTGCTGGAGGCGGCCCACTTCCCATCCCGGGGCATTGCCCGAAGTTCACGTCGACACAAACTGTCCAGCGAGGCATCACGTCGATTCGAGCGAGGTGTGGACCGAGCGCTTCCTCCATACGCCTCTGCCCGGGCGGCAGCCCTGCTGCTTGAGCTTGGTGGCGGCAGCTACATCGGCCTGAACGGTGTCGAGGCGGCGGCGGAACCAGTTCGGATCCTCATGTCGACCGAACTCCCCGGACGGGTCGCTGGGATGGCAATCGAGCGTTCCACGGTGGTGGAAAGGCTTGAGGCCGTAGGTGCCCAGGTGGTGGATCCACTTGCCGAGCCCCTTACTGTGCTGCCGCCGAGTTGGCGCCCGGATCTCACCGATCCTGCCGATTTGGTCGAGGAGGTGCTGCGTCTTGGTGGGTACGACGCGATTCCCACCACGCTACCGCAGGCGCCGGTGGGTTATGGGCTCACACAGAGTCAGCGAGCTCGACGTCGGGTGGGTCGCGCTCTGGCAAGTGCCGGATACGTTGAAGCATTGAGTTATCCATTCGTAGGTGCTGCCGACTTCGATCAGCTCACGATTCCGGCAGATGATCCTCGACGACAGGTTCTACTCCTGGCCAACCCGCTGTCCGATGAGCAGCCAGGGATGAGATCAACTCTTCTGCCTGGACTCCTAAGCACCATTCGTCGCAACGTGGGCCGAGGCATGTCGGACGTCGCGATCTTCGAACTCGGCGCAGTGGTACTCCTGCGTGATGGTCAACCCCCTCGAGGGATCAGTGAACCGCCGCGTCCGTCCGTCGCGTCCCGTCCGTCTGATTCCGATCTGACGACGATTGAGGCCCTCCTGCCTGATCAACCGACCCATGTGGCTGTGGCACTTGCCGGGGCACGCACCCCAGCCGGCTGGTGGGGTGCTGCATCGGAATCAGCATGGGCCGATGCCATCGAGGCGGCGCGCACAGTGGCCGATGCCGCTGGTGCCGTAATGATTGTTCGCAAGGGTGGAACACCCGCACCCTGGCATCCAGGGCGTTGTGCAGAACTTGTGGTCGGCGATCAGGTCGTCGGCTATGCGGGGGAGCTCTCACCACGCGCGTGTGAGGAGGCGGGGCTGCCCCGGCGGACTAGTGTGATGGAGCTCAATCTCGATCAGGTGATCGCCGCGGCCGAACCTGTCGTGACCGCTACGGCGCTGTCGACTTTCCCAGTGGCCAAGGAAGATCTTGCACTTGTGGTCGACCTCGACGTGCCAACTCAGGCTGTTGAGCGCGCTCTGGTCGAAGGTGCCGGCCCACTACTTGAGTCGGTCCGCCTCTTTGATGTCTACGCCGGTGATCAGATTGAGCGGGGGAAGAAGTCGCTGGCGTTCTCCCTGCGGCTGCGAGCCCCTGACAGAACTCTCAATGTCGATGAGGTTTCCGCGGCCCGTGCTGCGGCGATCGAGGCTGCACACGCTGCGGTGGGCGCCACCCTCCGATAGGAATATCGGAATATGTGTATACTTTTCGAGTGTCCACATTCACTGCAGCGATAGCAGGTGCCTCCGGCTACGCCGGTGGTGAGTTGATCCGACTCATCAGCTCCCATCCACATCTGACCTTGGGCCCCCTTGCGGCGGGTTCCAATGCTGGTGCACGGGTGAGTGATCTTCATCCCGCACTGGCGCCCTTGGGTGATCTGCACTTCATCGCCACCGACGCCGACTCACTTGCCGGTAGCGATGTGGTGTTCCTCGCGCTGCCACACGGTGAATCGGCTGCACTCGCAGCACGCCTTCCGTCGTCCACGCTGGTGATCGACCTGGGCGCAGATCATCGGCTGGAGAGTGCCCACGCGTGGCAGACGTACTACGGGGGCGAGCATGCCGGAACCTGGGTGTACGGGCTTGCCGAACTTACTGGGCGCGAGGCAATTGCCACTGCACGTCGAATTGCGAATCCGGGCTGCTATCCCACCGGAGTGATCCTGGGTATGGCCCCGCTGCTCGCGGCCGGACTCATTGAGCCCGAGGATCTCGTTGTGGTCGCTGCCTCAGGCACATCTGGCGCCGGGCGAAAGGCAACCGACACTCTGTTGGCCAGTAACGTCATGGGTCAGCTGTCGACGTACAAGGTGGGTGGCACCCATCAGCACACTCCTGAGATCGAGCAGGCATTGTCACGGGCAGCTGATGCATCGGTGCGGTTGTCCTTCACGCCGATGCTTGCGCCGATGCCGAGGGGAATTCTGGCCACCAGTACCGCACGCCTCCGGCCGGGAGTAAGCACGACGGAGTTGTACGAGGTGCTGCATTCGGCCTATCTAGATGAGCAGTTCGTGACAGTCCTGCCCAGTGGAATCTGGCCGCAGACCGGTGCCACGCTCGGCTCCAACTCAGTACACCTGCAGGTTGCCGCTGATGCACACTCAGGGCGCGCGGTCGTCGTCTCGGCGATCGACAATCTCACCAAGGGAGCCGCCGGGCAGGCAGTTCAGAACGCCAATATCGCCCTGGGGTTGGCTGAGGGCCTGGGCTTGTCTGCGATCGGAGTTGCTCCATGAGCGTGACATCGGCTCAAGGCTTCCGCGCTGCAGGTGTGGCGGCTGGCCTCAAATCATCCGGGGCTCCCGATGTCGCCCTGGTGGTAAACGATGGCCCGCGATTCGATGCTGCTGGAGTGTTCACCCGCAATCGTGTCAAAGCCGCACCAGTGCTCTGGACACAGCAGGTGATGGCATCCCACACTGTGCACGCGGTGATCATGAATTCAGGTGGTGCCAACGCGTGCACTGGCCCTGACGGATTCCTGGATACACATCGGACTGCCGAGCATGTAGCGGACGTGCTTGAGTTGAACGCGGCTGAAGTGGCCGTGTGTTCGACGGGGCTGATTGGTGTTCGACTGCCGATGGACCGACTCCTGCCCGGCGTTGATGCTGCTGTACGGCAGTTGACTGCACAGGGAGGTGATCACGCGGCACAAGCAATCATGACCACTGACACAGTTGCCAAGACCGCTACGTTCTCCGGTCGTGGATTCACCGTTGGTGGCATGGCCAAGGGTGCGGGAATGCTGGCGCCTTCGCTGGCAACGATGCTCGTTGTGGTCACCACCGATGCAGTGGTAGATGCCTCGGATCTTGATCACGTTCTGCGCACCTCAACCAGCGTCACGTTCGATCGTGTCGACAGTGACGGATGCACCTCGACCAATGACACGGTGCTGCTTCTCGCCAGTGGTGCGTCGGAGACCTGTCCCACGATCGACGAACTCACCGAGGCGGTCATCTCCGTGTGTGCGGATCTTGCACGGCAGATAGTGGCCGACGCAGAAGGTGCTAGCAAGGAGGTCCGGATCGATGTGATCAACGCGGCTTCCGAAGCTGATGCACTTGAGGTTGGGCGTGCGGTGGCACGGGCAAATCTCGTCAAGTGTGCGATTCATGGTGAGGATCCCAATTGGGGTCGCATCCTGGCGGAGGTCGGTATGACCCAGGCTGTATTCGAACCGGAGAACATCAGCGTTGCGCTCAACGGAGTGTGGGTGTGCCGAGATGGTGCCGCGGGGGATGACCGCGGGCTGGTGGACATGTCGGGGCGAGAGGTTGTGGTGACCATCAATCTGAACGCCGGCCAGCATGAGGCCGCAATCTGGACGAATGATCTCACCGCAGCGTACGTCCATGAGAATTCGGCTTACGCAACATGACCGTGGACTCACTGGCCTCGCTTGCCGGACTGACTGTGGTGGTCAAGTACGGCGGTAACGCCATGACCAACGAAGCTCTGGGTCGGGTCTTTGCTCGGCAGATACATCAACTGCGTGATGCGGGTGTGAACGTCATCGTGACGCACGGTGGCGGCCCCCAGATCTCGTCGATGCTCAATCAGATGGGGATCGAGAGTGAGTTCAGGGGTGGCCAGCGAGTCACGAGTCCGGAAGCCATGACCGTGGTGCGCATGGTACTGACTGGTCTGGTTCAGCGGGATGTTGTGAACCTGCTCAATGAGCACGATCCGGTTGCGGTGGGGATCTCGGGAGAGGACGCAGGCCTGTTCACAGCCGAGCGTCGTGGAATCGAGGTAGACGGCACGTTGGTGGACATCGGCCTGGTGGGTGAGGTTGTCTGCGTTCGTGTGGATCTGATCAACACGCTCACCGAGGCGGGTTATGTCCCAGTGGTGTCCTCAGTCAGCTGTGACCGCGACGGACAGGTATACAACGTCAACGCGGACACGGCGGCGGGCGCCTTGGCCGTCGCGCTCAATGCCGATGCTCTCGTGATGCTCACCGATGTTGCCGGGCTCTACGCGGACTGGCCCAACAGCTCCGACATTGTCGAGTCGATCACTGATCAGGAGCTTGCAGACCTCATCCCATCCCTGGAGAGCGGTATGGTGCCGAAGATGCAGGCGTGCCTGCTCGCCGTTCGCGGTGGCGTAGCCCGCGCTCTGGTCATCGACGGACGTCATCCAGAGGGCTTGATCCCGCAGGCTCTTCTCGGTGATTCGGTCGGTACGGTCATTCGGTCCGTCTCTGGTGGTGAGCACTCATGACTCAGCAGGTCGGCAGTACCGAACTGCGCGAAACCTGGGACAGAGTCATGATGCGCAACTACGGGATACCCGCACTGGCACTCGCTCGCGGACAAGGTGCCGCGGTCTGGGACGTTGACGGCCGCGAGTACCTGGATCTGGTGGCAGGCATAGCGGTGAACTCCCTTGGTCACGCACACCCGGCCATCATCGAGGCGGTAAGCGGTCAGGTGACTCAACTGGCCCACACGAGTAATCTCGCGATGCATCGGCCCGGGCTCGAACTTGCGCAGCGCTTGGTCGATCTTGTCCCGTCACCGGCCCGGGTCTTTCTCTGTCAGGACGGTGCCACCGCAAATGAGGCGGCCCTCAAGCTCGCGCGCAAATTCCATCGTGGTGAACGCACCAGTTTTGTCTCAACCCATGGTGGCTTTCATGGACGCACGTTCGGGGCCTTATCTGTTACCGGAAGTCCGGCCAAGCAGGCGCCGTTCCTGCCTTTGGTAGAGCCGGTCACCTTCGTCGACTTCGGTGACATAGATGCGCTGCGTTCCGCTGTCACCCTCGAAACGGCAGCCGTCATCGTTGAACCCATCCAAGGGGAGGGTGGGGTGATCATGCCTCCGGACGGTTACCTTGGCGAGGTACGGGAGCTCTGCACTCAGCGGGGCGCTCTCCTGATCGTCGATGAGGTGCAATCCGGGATTGGTCGAACCGGCGAGTGGCTGGCGAGTATCGCGGCCGGCGTGGTTCCCGACGTCATCACTCTCGCCAAGGGTCTGGGTGGGGGATTGCCCATCGGCGCGGTTATCGCTCTCGGCGGTGCTGCAGACTCCTTCGAGCCTGGCGACCATGGGTCAACATTTGGTGGTAATCCGATCTCGTGTGCTGCTGCACTTGCTGTTCTGGACACGATCGATGCTGACGATCTGCTTCGGCACTGCCGTGAGCTCGGGAACTACCTGGCAGATGGATTCACCGCACTCGATCATCGGCTACTTGCCTCGCACCGTGGAGTGGGCCTCTGGCGCGCATTGGAACTCACTGATTCGCGTGCGGCACAGGTTGAACTCGCTGCTCGGGACCAGGGGTTTCTCGTCAATGCCGTTCGGCCGACCACAATCCGACTGGCACCACCACTCGTTCTCAGTTTCGAGCAGGCACAGCGATTCGTCGACGCCCTGCCATCGATCTTGGACGCCGCTCATGGGTAGTCCGAATACGAAGGCCGCCCGACGTGCACTGATTGCTCAGCTCATCGAGAGAATTCCAGTTTCCAATCAGGCAATGCTGGCCGAGCTGCTGGCAGAGGAAGGTCTGGTTGTGACACAGGCGACTCTGTCGCGTGATCTCGATGAGATTGGCGCGGTCAAGATCCCCACTGCAGAGGGCATCTCGGTGTATGCCGTCCCGGCTGAGGGTGGCGAACAGGTCCTCCTTGCTGCACAGGGGGAGGAGGCCACCATCGCTCGACTTGGCCGGGTAGCAAGTGAAGTACTTGTCTCAGCTGACAGTTCCGCCAATCTCGTTGTTCTGCGCACACCCCCGGGTGCCGCCCAGTATCTGGCTTCGGCGATCGATCACAGTGTGCTGCCGTCCGTCATTGGCACTGTGGCCGGAGACGATACGTTGTTACTCGTCACCAAGGATCCAAACGGCGGGGCCCAGGTGGCAGCGGCGATGCTCGCCTTGGCTGAGTCACATCGATGACCAGCGCGCTTTTCTCACAGATCGGAGTCGTCTATGAATGAGCAGGCACAGCGTCTATGGGGAGGCCGCTTTGCGTCCGGCCCAGCTGACGCGATGGCGGCTCTGTCCGCCTCGGTGCACTTCGACTGGCGGCTGGCCGTGTATGACCTACGTCAGAGTCGAGCCCACGCCCGGGTGCTGCACGGAGCAAACCTGCTAACTGATGATGAACTCACGGCCATGATCGAGGCGCTGAACGGCCTGGAGATCGACGTGATCTCGGGCGCGTTCGCGCCGACAGTGGCCGATGAGGATGTGCACACGGCTCTGGAGCGAGGACTTACCGAGCGGTTAGGCGATCTCGGCGGCAAGTTGCGGGCCGGACGCTCTCGCAATGATCAGGTGGCAACCGACTTCCGACTCTTCCTGCGGCATGAGGCCCGCAAGCTTGCAGCGCTCGTGATCAATCTCGAGCGAGCGCTGTTGGATCAGTCCGAACGTCACGTTGATACGCCAGCGCCGGGGTTCACACACCTGCAACATGCACAGCCCGTGTCTTTTGGTCATGAACTCGCCAAGCACATTCATGCACTTGGCCGCGATGTCGATCGACTTCAGGACTGGGATGACCGAGCTGCCTTCTCGCCGATGGGTGCCGGTGCGCTCGCGGGCTCATCCCTTCCATTGGATCCCCGCGCAGTTGCACATGAGCTCGGATTCACCGATGCGATTGCTAACTCGATTGATGCGGTGAGTGACCGAGACTTTGTTGCAGAGTTCTGCTTTGTGGCGGCGATGATCGGTGTACACCTCTCCCGTCTCGGTGAGGAGATCTGCCTGTGGACCTCACGGGAGTTCCGCTGGGCCACCCTCGACGATGCCTGGTCCACGGGCAGTTCCATCATGCCGCAGAAGAAGAACCCAGATGTGGCTGAGTTAGCCCGAGGAAAGGCAGGTCGGCTCATCGGCGACCTGACGGGAATCATGGCAACCCTCAAGTCCCTGCCATTCGCCTACAACCGTGACCTTCAGGAGGATAAGGAGCCCGTCTTCGATGCGATCGACACCCTGACGTTGGTACTCCCGGCGATGACAGGGTGCGTGAGTACGTTGGTGTTCGATGTGGATCGGATGGCCGCATCCGCTCCCGTGGGGTTCGCCCTGGCCACTGATATCGCCGAGTGGCTAGTTCGCAAGGGTGTTCCGTTCCGAGAGGCTCATGAAATTGCCGGAACCTGTGTTAGACGGGCCGAGTCTCGAGGTGTCGAACTCTGGGATCTGAGCGATGAGGAGTTCGCAACCATCAATGAGGTGCTCACCTCCGATGTCCGTTCAGTGCTGACGGTTCGAGGCGCCTTGGAGTCTCGATCGGCATTCGGGGGGACGGCTCCGGTGCGAGTTCGCGAGCAGTTGGTGCTGCTTCGCGCAGGTGTTGATGGGCAGACCGCGTGGGCTTCAGCGCAGAACGGTCTCACCTGACGCCCTGATGTAACTGACTGTAACCGAATCGCCGTCGCTCACCCAAACGGATGAATCTCGTTTCATTTGGTCTACAGCCCGGGCATGACCTCATCCCGGTGACGTAGGGTGTTAGGACTCGGGGAAACTGAGTAACTAGGGATACGTTGATCTGCGGCCGTTGATCGGTCACCAGCTCGAAAGAGCAGGTCGCAGGGAGTTAGTGGTGAGACCGGCCCTGGTGAGAAACGAAGATTCGTTCTTACCTACAGGGGGTCACCATGGTCATCCGTACCCGAACGGCGATTGGGCGGAGTCGATCCGCAGCAGTCGCGGCAGGGACAGCCGCTGCAGTCACGCTCATTGCTTCGAGCGTTCCGTGGCTGGCGGCTTATGCCACGCCGAGTGGCGATGATGGCCACAAGGTCGTGGTCTGCCACTGGGTCCCAGCACATAATGGCTCCTACCGCCGGATCGTGATCGACGAGAGTGGGCTCAACGGTCACTCCGGACATTTGAAAGACATCATTGGCCCGGTTGGTGATCGGAACTTCCAGTGCCCAGGTGGCTCTAACGGATCTGGGTCGGGGTCGGGTGAATCAGCCTCGACTGAGACGCACTCATGTGAGGCCGGCGACGATGATCATGAATGCTCAGCTTCACCTTCGGCAACGGTGACTCCGACGGATTCTGCGTCTGCATCTGCGTCTCCGACGGATTCTGCGTCTGCGTCTGCGTCTCCGACGGATTCTGCGTCTGCGTCTGCGTCTCCGACGGA
>CAXBQZ010000045.1:0-21843 GCA_963978055.1 uncultured bacterium | reverse complement strand
GGCATTCAAAGAAAGCTGAAGAAAGCAAAAGTTTGTTTGTGAGTCAAGGTCTTAGACTATAGTCTACCTGATGGCTATATCAATCTGGTTGTATAGCTCTCCGCCATCTCCCATAAATAGAAATTAAAAATGATACTTTGAAACCTAAATATAGAACAAGTCAAATAGGAGATAAACTTGGCTCTGCGTCAAAATTATCGCCGTCTTTTGAGATGCAAATATAAGTAATAAATCATTATTATTATTACCAGCGCTATTGAAAAATCCAATCCCCAAACCAATACCACCACCACCATGCATCGAACTTGCAGCTTCACTAGACGCTCTATACAATCGACAATAATTCAATTGTTCCTGGTACTGATGGTACTGAGTGACGCAGCGATTCTCCTGGTCGCCGTCCGCTCCGTCGGGATTCCCTCGGACGTCCTGTCGTTGACATTCGTCTTCGGGTCGTTCCTGGTTGTGTATCCGCTGACGTTGTTCCCCCTGGCCGGGCTTGGCATTCTCGATGCCGCGCTGATCACCACCTGGCTTGACGTGGCTGGTGACAGCTACGAACCCCAGTTCGTCGCCGCCCTGATCATCTGGCGCGTCACCACGCTGCTGGTAACACTTGGCTCCGGGCTGGTGTCGGTGTTCCTCTGGCGTAGACTGGAGCGACGGAGGTCGCAGGACCATGTGGCCCCTGTCTGACATGCGGCACCACCATCCGCGTCGCCTGAGACTGTGGGGACACGGCTATTTTCGTCGCCTCGGACCTGGCCTGATCACTGGTGCGGCCGATGATGACCCATCAGGCATCGGTACGTACTCACAGGTGGGCGCCAGTTTCGGAAACCAGCTCCTCTGGTCCGCTCCGACACTGCTGCCCTTCGCATTTGCGGTTCAGGAGACCTGTGCGCGGCTCGCACTCGTAACGGGGAAGGGGCTCTCGGCGCTCATCAGGGAGCGAATGCCGAGGTCAGTCCTGTACCTCGCTGTCGCAGCAGTGGCGCTCGCGAACTCGTTCAACATCGCTGCCGACCTCGGCTCGATGTCAGCAGCCCTTGGCCTGCTCGTCCCCATCCCACAGGTTGTCGGCGTATCCCTCTTCGCTGCCGGCGTCGCAGTGACCGAAGTGATGATCCCGTATCACCGATATGCACGTTTCCTCAAGTGGTTGTGTCTATCCCTGCTTGCCTACGTTGGAGTCTTGGCGGTAGCACATGTTCACTGGACGGAGGTCTTCCGCTCCACACTCCTGCCGCAGATGAGCTTCACGAAACCCACCATGACGGCCCTTATCGCACTTTCGGGCACAACAATCTCGCCGTACCTGTTCTTCTGGCAGGCAGCCGAGGAGATTGAGGATGAGCACGGCAAATCACCGGACGTATCCCGTCGACACATCACTGCCATGCGTGGGGATGTACTCACCGGCATGCTGTCAGCGGTCCTGATCATGTTCGCGATCATGGCCACCGCTGCAGCAACCCTGCACCTGAACGGCATCACCGATGTGACGACCGCCCAGCAGGCAGCATCAGCGCTGGAACCTTTGGCGGGGCGATTCGCCAGCGTGCTCTTTCTGATGGGGATTCTGGGCACCGGGCTCCTGGCAGTCCCAGTTCTTGCCGGATCCACCGCGTATGCACTGAGCGAGGCATTCGGCTGGAGTGAGGGCCTAGAACGTCGACCTGGCCAGGCGAAGGCCTTCTACGGGGTCATCATCGCCTCAATGGTCGTGGCCCTAATCCTCAATTACGCCGGCATCAACCCGATGCACTTCCTTTATCTGGCAGCCATATTGAACGGACTTACCGCACCACTGTTGATGTTCCTCGTGTGGCGTCTTGCCCGTGACCACAACCTTATGGGCAGCTGGCGCAGTCGATCGTGGTCACAGACTTTGCTACTCGGTGCCACAGTCCTGATGATCAGCCTGCCTGCCCTGTGGTTCTTGGCGCCCTGACTGGGTCACTGAAGCAGCGGCATTATGCGGGCGGCAATGAGCTCGACATGTGCGTGATCGGCGAGGTCGAGCACCTGAAGGTAGATGCGCGTGGCCCCAAGCTCACCGAAGGCCCGCGCCTTTGCCACCACCTCGTCAACTGTGCCGGCCAGGCCATTCTCACGCAGTTCATGTGGCTCTCGGCCGATCGCGGCGGCTCGTCGAACGAACTCATCTTCATCGACACCAACGCACACAACCTGTGCAGCGGAGTAGATGATGGAATCCGATGCGCGTCCACTCTCGGCAATCGCTGAACGTACCCGCTCGAATGCCGCAGCCGTATCGTCGATGGACTCGAATGGCACGTTGTACTCCGCGCCAAACCGAGCGGCCAGCGCCGGGGTTCGCCTGGGACCGGACCCGCCGATGATGATGGGAAGTGGGGTCTGGACCGGCTTGGGCAGAGCTGGTGAATCGGAGAGCTGGACGTGAGTCCCGGAATAGTTGAAGCGCTCACCGACGGGCGTCTGCCACAGACCCGTGATCACCTCAAGCTGCTCAGTCAGAAGGTCAAATCGCTCCTGAGTGCTCGGGAACGGGACGCCATATGCCTTGTGCTCTTCCTCAAACCAGCCGGTCCCAAGTCCAAGTTCGATGCGGCCGTTGCTCATCGCATCGACTTGGGCGACGCTGATCGCAAGGATTCCCGGATGACGAAACGTGGCAGCCGTGACCAAGGTGCCAAGCCGAATCGTTGATGTCTCACGAGCAATCGCACCGAGGGTGACCCAGGAATCGGTCGGACCAGGGAGCCCGTCTCCGTCACCCATCACCAGATAGTGGTCTGACCGGAAGAACGCATCGAAACCAAGGCGCTCAGCCAGCTGCGCCATACTCAACTGATCCTCGTACGAGGCACCCTGCTGCGGTTCAATGAAGATTCGAAGGTCCATAACCGCACTCTACTTAACAGGTGGGGGCAGGGAGAACCGTCATCGCAAACGCATATCGCTTCTCCCTCACTCTCAGGGAGTGTTAGCAGGTTGACAGTTCGTGTGTCAGGCGGAGAACAGAACTCTCACGGGCATTGAGTGATTGTTGGGTCAGACGCCGGGAATGGCCCGGCAACCACACTCAAGGAGCCCCACAATGAACACCGGCCTCACTCTCCGCCGCAAGATCAGTCTCACCGTCGCCGCTGTGGCTGCCACAGTCGCCACGACAATCGGAGCGGTCCCCGCCCACGCATCCGTGACCGGGGTCATCGCACCGATCTCCATCGATATCCCCCCGACCGCACCAACAACATTCTCCGCACAGGGAAACTACGTGGGTTCAGGGCGAGAGTTGATTCATTGGAACGGGGAATCAGCGGGGACCGGTGTTGGACCAGTCGAGTTTCACTGGTGGGTCGTCTCGGATTCCTGCCACAACTCTTGGACTCTGAACAACGACGAGGTGACCCAGAGTCACAGCATTCTGATGACCGTTCAGACGGGATGCGCCTACACCATCGGTGTTGCCACCTGGAATGTCGATCACAGCGGATCATATCTGCGGAGTGCTGCGGCATACTTCAGTTTCGTCGCAAACAACGACTACCCCACGGCCCCGGCCATTGCGAAAACTCCGATGAATCTCATCAACGGCGTCGTCGTCCAGCGAAACTTCCGAAACAGCGGATACACCCGACTCACGTGGAACTACCAGGGGCAGCCACTCGGTACTTCAAACTTCTACACGGTGTGGGCTGTTATGGGCTCATCTCAGGCAGGTGACCCCATGTGGCTTCACGATGGTGGAGAGTTTGGAAACACGGTCATGCTCAAATTGACTTCAGGAGTGACCTACAACGTCTCGCTGTACCTCTACGGCCTACGCCAGGGCGGTGTGGTTGCTCCGAGCGGCGCGTACCGGGTTGACCTGACATTCGTCGCCTAGAGGAGAGACGACCTGTGGGGTCGCACCCCACAGGTCGTCTCTCATTTGTGGAGCTGAGGTCCCCTACTAGCGACTCCGTCGCTAGCGGGGGCCCAAGAAACGTCCCGAGCGACACAAATGAGAAACCGCCCGAAGGCGGTTTCTCATTTGTGGAGCTGAGGGGATTCGAACCCCTGACCCCTTCATTGCGAACGAAGTGCGCTACCAACTGCGCTACAGCCCCTTACGTCGCACAAGGGTAGCAAGCCTTCGACGAAGGCCCCAACCCGGCAGGCACCTGTGCGCAGGCGCTAGGGTGCCGATCATGACCGAGAACCCCGCCATCGCAGAGTCCGTCCGCGTCCACCGAATCCCCGAGCGCGGTCACTACGACCGCGCAACCATCGACGCGATTCTCGACTCGACGATCGTCTGTCACGTCGCCACCATCGATGCCGACGGCCGTCCGCTGGTGATCCCGAATCAGCACGCCCGAGTGGGTGACAACGTCTATATTCACGGCTCAGCAGCCAGCCGCAATCTCAAGCGGACAGGCAGCGGGGTCGATGTGAGCGTGTCCGTAACCTCAATCGACGGGCTTGTGATTGCTCACCGGCTCTTCAACCACAGCGTGAACTACCGCTCAGTTGTGCTTCGCGGAACCGCCGAACTTGTTGAATCACCGGAAGAGAAGTTGGTCGCTCTGGAAGCGTTCACCGAGCAGATCCTTCCCGGACGTTGGTCCGAGGCAATCGCACCCGATGAGCAGGAGCTCAAAGCCACGATTGTTCTACGTCTTCCCATCACCGAAGCTTCGGCGAAGATCCGCACCGGCATGCCCGGACATGTTGATGAGGAAGAAGACCTGTCCAAGATCTGGGTGGGTGTGATTCCGATTCAGACAATTGCCGGCGAACCCATTGCACATCCGGATATCCCCGCCGAGGTACCCGTCTCACCTTCGGTTCTGAACTGGGTTGCCGCTCACAATGGGCAGTGAATTGCGCGCGACTCAGCCGTTCGCGGCCTTGCGGTAGGTGGGCAGTCGCACACCCGTCCGCGGATCAGTCAGAAGTGCCTCAAGCTCACCCTCATCGTCTAGGCCCTCGAAGCCGAGCGCATCGTCCACGTACTGCTCGGCGTAGGACGAGGTGCGACGACCGTTTCGAGTGGCTGGCGTTTTTGGCGCGGGTGCAGTTTCACGAGGGACGACGATCTCAAAGGTCTCGATGCGCATCTCACCATCAGCCACCTGCTGGGGGGCGAGAGATTCACGAGCCTGCTTCACCATCTCTGCACCTGACCACGCACCAGGGCTGCGTAGATCAATCACCCGGGGAACACTCGTGGCCCGTGGTGCCGTGACGTACGTCGGTAACGTGGTTGGCACTGCGTTCCATGAATCAGTTCCGGTCGCCGCCGGCACGACGGAATCCTCACGCGGAGCCACGTTGCTCTCCTGATGCGCGCTCGCCGCCGGCTCAAATGACCGTCCACCACGACGCGTTCCCCGTGGACTGCTTTCATAGCGGGCTGCTGCTGCTCTGGAGGCTTCGCTCAGGTTGTCACGAAGTTCGCGACGGCGCTTCAACTCAGCTGCCGCAGCCACCTGCTGACGCGCAATCACGATGAACCCAGCGATCAAGAGCACCGGCACAGCCAACGACCAGGTAGGCACCAGACCGAAAACACGAAGTGCGAGCATCAGAACAAAGAAGCCGCCGAGCACCATGAGGGTGCGCTGGCGGCGAGCAGCAGCAGAGGAGACAGAGGGCTCGGCTCCCCCGCTCACCATGACGCGTTGTTCACGCTCCTCGCGTGTACGACCCGGCATCACCACATCGCGGCGAGTAAGTCCAGGGAGTTCCCCACGGCCGCGCAGCGATCCCATCGCGGTGGCGAATCGATTGACTGATTTAACTTCCTGAGCCTGATCGTGACGGCGCAGCCACATCGGGACGAGCACCAGCGCCCACATCCCAACGAGGACTAGGACGATGACGCCGGATCCGCTCACGTCACGAAGAGTATGTCTATATCGCTTTGGGATCACGCATCACAGCAGTCACATTCTGTTCGTGTCGCGTTTATCTGCTGTCCAGCGATTGAGAAGTCCGCCGCGAGCTTCATCGGAGGTGAGCGCGAAAACAAGGTGATCACGCCACTCACCATCAATGTGGAGATAGGACGGACGCAGACCTTCAGAGCGAAAGTTCAGCTTCTCGGCCACACGTCGAGATGCATGATTCTCGGGTCGGATGTTGACCTCGATCCGATGCAGACCGATGGAAAAGCAATGGTCCGTTGCCAATGCGACAGCCGTTGGAGTGATTCCCCGGCCCGCGAATTCGCGATCTATCCAGTAGCCGATATGCGCGCCACGCAGCGACCCCCATGAGATTCCGCCAACAGTCAATTGGCCTACGAGCCGTCCGCGATAGGTAATGATGAACGGCATCACCCGGCCATCGGCAGCCTCAGAACGAAGACGTCGAACCATGACGTTGTAGGTCGGTGGTACTTCGCGCACCGGATCAGGGGTCGTGGCCTCCCATGGACGAAGCCATTCCGCGTTGCGAGACCGCACCTCACGCCATTCGCGGGCATCACGTCGCCTGATCGGTCGAAGACCGATATCACCGTAACTGAGTTCAACCGGCCAGCCGTTGGTCATGACGACCTCGGATGATCGCCACCACCACTGGCCTGTTCAACAGCGTGGATCAGCAGTGGTTCGATGACAGACAGGCCATCCTTCACTCCCCCAGGTGAACCCGGAAGATTGATGATGATTGTGTGACCAGCCATTCCGGCCACTCCACGAGATAGCGCCGCAGTCTCGATCCCGGCTGCTCGTCCCACAGCTCTGATTGCCTCAGCAATCCCAGGGATCTCCCGCGTGATCACCTCGCGAGTGTGCTCCGGGGTCACATCAGTTGGCGATAGGCCGGTGCCACCCGTGGTGATGATGACGTCATACCCGTCATGTACCCCACCGAGCAGAACACTCTCGATCTCCGGACCGTCTGGGATCACGGTCGGACCGTCGGCCTCAAAACCGAGTCGAGCGAGCATCTCAACGATCATCGGACCAGTGCGGTCTTCGTAGACACCATGAGCGGCACGGGTAGAGATCGACACAGCCAGGCCGCGCATTAATGCTCCCGCCGCCACAGGCCCGTCTTGCCACCGGTCTTCTCATCAACATGAATATCGTTGATCTCCGCTGCTGGATCTACCGCCTTGACCATGTCGATCAGAGCGAGACCTGCGACCGCGACACAGGTCAGTGCTTCCATCTCGACCCCAGTTCGGTCTGCAGTGCGAACGACCGCGCGGATTGCCACATGATCGTCGTGGATATCGAGATCGACGTCCACTCCGTGCACCGCGATGGGGTGGCACAGTGGCACCAGATCTGGGGTGCGCTTTGCCGCCTGGATCCCGGCAATTCTGGCCACGGCGATGGCATCACCCTTGGGTACGCCCGCCCCGCGCAGAAGTCCGATGACCTCCGCGCTCACATTGACTTTGCCCGTGGCCGTTGCAGTTCGGGTGGTGATCTCCTTGGCCGACACGTCGACCATCCGTGCCCCACCAGACTCGTTGAGATGGGTGAACCCTCGTTCGGTCATTGGCTCATCCCTCATCCAGACGCAGCACTGCAACAGGGGATCCAGCTGCCAGTTCGGTGACTTCCTCGGGCACAACAACCAGCGCATTGGACTGTGACAGCGCGCCGAGCATATGCGAACCCTGCCCCCCAGCTGGGCTGACGACGTAGCGGCCCTCATCAACCCTAAGGTCAGCCCGGGCAAACTGGCGCTTACCCGCAGGTGAGGTGAGCGGCTCAGACAGGACGGCACGAACCACCGGACGGTAGATCCGCGAGTGACCCAGCATGCGTCGCAGTACCGGGCGCACGAACACCTCGAACGAGACATACGCCGAAACCGGATTTCCGGGCAGGGTGAAGATGGGAGTGCGATCCTCACCCAGGGTGCCGTGCCCCTGTGGCATCCCAGGCTGCATCGCAACCTTGGTGAACTCAACAGTTCCCAGGGTGGAAAGAACGGCCTTGACGGTGTCGTAGGCGCCAGCGCTTACCCCACCGGTGGTGATGATCAGGTCGGCACGAACGAGCTGGTCCTCCAGGACGGACAGCATCAACTCGGGATCATCGGGGACAGGGCCCACCCGGAATGCAATGGCGCCGGCCTCTTCCACTGCAGCAGCAATTGTCGGCCCATTCGAGTCAGCGATGAGTCCGGGTGTGAGAGTGCCGCCGGGCTCAACCAGCTCACTCCCGGTTGACAGCACCACAACGCGCGGACGTGGATGGACGGAGACTCGACCCCGGCCAACTGCTGCCAAGGGGGCAATCTCACGTGGTCCAAGAACTGTGCCCGCCGTGGCCACCACCTGCCCGAGGGCAATATCGTCACCCCGCAGCCGAATATGCGCCCCGGCCTGCACATCTCGATTGATCCGCACCTGCTCGGTACCTGCGTCGGTCCACTCGACCGGAATAACGGCCTCGGTTCCCTCCGGGATGGGGGCACCGGTCATGATGCGGATCGCGGCACCCTCCCGCAACGCCTGCGAGGCCCGGTATCCGGCTGGCACATCATCAATGACGTCAAGGACTGCTGGCTTGCCATCACTGGCAGCGTTCACATCTGCAACCCGCACGGCGTAGCCATCCATCGAGGCATTGTCGAATGGCGGTAGCGGCCACGGGGCGGTGACTGATTCAGCGAGCACGCACCCACGCGCGTCCTGCAGTGTGACGTCGATCGGGGACAGTGGAACCACCCCGGCCAGAACGGTCTGCAAATGCTCTTCGACGGTACGCACGATGTAGACCCTACGGCCTATCGGCGATGATGACCTCATGACTTCCGAGAACTTGTCCGAGAACCCGCCCGCATCGAACCCTCTGGTCGAGCGCAAGCGCGAGATCAGACGGGAGTTCGGCGCTGCCCGCAAGGCCCGCCCTGCCCAAGAGCGCGAGCGGGTATCCGAGCAGCTTCTCCAACAGCTGTCGAGCCTGCCCGAGTTCGCTGAACTGCTCACCATGCCCGCCACCGGCTGTGTCGCGGCCTATGTCAGCTTTGCCGGTGAGCCGGGTACGGGCCATATCCGTCACGTCGCCAGCGCGTCCGGAATCCGGTTGGCGATGCCCATCATTCGCCCCGACTTCACCCTCGACTGGGCTTGGGACTCAGTAGACACCGCACCTGGGCGCAATTACGAGGGTGTCCCAGAACCAACCGGGGATGTCATCGCACATGGTGCTGACGGGATCGTTTCACTGCATTGCCGGATCATGCTCGTCCCCGCTCTCGCGGTGGACGCCCATGGATATCGGATGGGCAAGGGCGGCGGTTTCTACGATCGGCTCCTCGCCGATCTGGAGACGCACGACGCCCGACCACTCCTTGTTGCCGTGGTGCATGACGATGAGGTGGTCGACACACTTCCGGTCGAGGACCACGATCTACCTGTCGATGCAATCCTCACGCCGACACAGATCATTCGCGTCCCCGGTCGGCGTTCCTACATTCCGGTCGTCTGAGGCACCAGGGTGAGCGTGTCCACCTTGGCCGCTGCCACCGCCGACGTGGTGAACGCGAACGGGAACGTTGTTCCGTCACGCCAGGCGTCGAGCTGATCCACATAGTTGCTCGAGTAGGTATGACCGCTGTTTCCGGTCAGATTCACCCACGTTGAGTTATCGAAGTTGCTCACGTCAACAACCATGCGCATCGATGGCACCCAGGTGACCTCATAGTTCCCGGACGATGCGTCCCACCCGGTTGCGTTGACAACCGACTCACCACCGGAAGTCTCGACCGGTCCGCGGTTGAAGATCGCCTCGATCGGCCCGATCCCGGACTTGCCGAACGTCTGGTTGCGAACTGTGAGCGTATGCATCTGACCCCAGGTCCACTTTGTGGGATCACCACCCTGGGCGGCAGTAAGTTCGGCCGTCGCCTCGTCAAGCGCCTTCTTGACGATGGCATCACGACCACCCGAGGATGCGGCTGCCGACTTATCCGTCCACCACGGATCGTCCGGGGTTGCCCACAGATTGCGGATCACCTCGAACCATCGATCACCACCATCGGGCTGGTATCCGACCGGGAGTTCGTCATCGAAGGTGTCCGCCAGCAGATGCCGCCAGAAGGAGTTGAAGTATGCAGCGGCCGCCGAGGACGCAGGCTGGGTGAAATCCCAGCCATTGAAGAGTGCAAGCTCAGCCGAGGAATTGGTGGTGAGGTGCAGATCCTGAACTCTCGGTACCAGGAAGGCCGCCATTTCATTGTGCGAATCGAACTGCAGGGTTCGGATCTGATCGGCAGTGATCCGGTTGCCGTTTGCGGTGAGCTTGACCAGTTGATCCACGATGCGCTGGCTGCGGGCCCCATACGACCAGTCATCGGTGATGAAGTACGGGTAGTCCCGGTAGACCGAGGCCTGATTGGCAGTCACAACGAATCCATCGTCAGGGTTCTTGACGTTGGGCAGGGCCGCGAAGGGGATGTAGCCGCTCCACGACTCCCGCGGATCCCAGCCAAGCGCCGGGTACTTACCGTCATAGCCCTGTCGGATCGGGATACGTCCGGGCGTCTGATAGCCGATGTCTCCGGTGACCGAGGCGTAGATCAGATTCTGTGCCGGCACTTCGAACATGGAGGCGGCAGAGCGGAACTCGTCCCAGTTCTGCGCGGTGTTGAGTTGATCGACCGAATCCATGGTTCTGCCGGGAGTCAACGCTGTCCATTTAAGTGCCACCCCGTAGCCCTCACCACGTGGCGGGGCGATCACACCATTGGGAGCCACCTGGCCGACCGTGGTGAGTTCTTCTGAGGCATCAGACAGCAGCGGCCCATCCTTGGTCTCCCGCACGGTGATATCAACGGGCTCGCCACCTGCGACGCGGATGGTCTCCTTGTGGGTCGTCAGCGCCAGTTTGGACGTGCCGACGAGATAGGAATCACCGACCACCTTCTCGAGGTAGAGATCGGTGACATCGGGGCCCAGATTCGTGAAGCCCCAGGCAATCTTGCTGTTGTGGCCGATCACCACACCCGGCAGTCCGGAGAAGGTGAATCCCGAGACGTTGTACGGGCAGGCCTGTGAGATGACCCGACAGTGCAGGCCCATCTGATACCAGATGCTCGGCATGCTGGGCTCAAGATGAGGGTCATTGGCAAGAAGCGGCAGGCCGGTGATGGTCTTGTCACCACTCACCACCCAGGAATTCGAGCCAATGCCATTCGTCGTCGGGCCAAGAACCGAATCAAGGGATGACAACCCCTTGCTCAACGAGGTGAGCGTGGGGATCGCCGCACGTGGTACCCGCGGGATCGAGGATGCCGCCTGTGCTGCAGTTGGTGACGCGCTCTGATCCCAAACTCCATTCACAACCGCACCCTGGGTGACGATGGGTCGGTGGCGCAGGTACGGATATGGCGGGAATAGCTGGGCCGTGCGATCTTTGCCCACTTTCGCACTGATGATCGAGCGTTGGATCTCCTCCACCATGTTGCCGCGCAGATCCCATGCCATTGCCTTCAGCCAAGCGATCGAATCAACCGGCGTCCACGGTTCGATCGTGTAGCCGGAGTTCTGCAGGCCGAGGACGGCGTACTCGAGTGAGACGGCAGCACCCTGGTGATCCTTCAAGTACGCATTGACCCCGCGTGTGTACGAATCGAGATTTCGCCGCGTCGTCGGCGATAGCAGCGGCAGTTCCTGCTCGGCCACCCTCCTCCAGCCCATCACGCGCAGGAACTTGTCGGTGTCGACCTGACTCGCGCCGAACAGCTCCGATAGCCGCCCAGAGGTGATGTGACGACGGAAGTCCATCTCCCAGAAGCGATCCTGCGCGTGAACGTAGCCCTGGGCGAAGAAGAGATCCTCGGGTGTCTGTGCGTAGATATCTGGGATGCCGCGGGAGTTCCGTACCACCTCGACCGGAGCAAACAAGCCCGGTGCGGCAATCTCACCGGTCGTCTGTGGGAAGGATCGTCGGACAGTCCACACCCCGTAACCGATGCCGGCGGTCAGCAGGACGAGGGCGAGGATCAGCAGGCCAATGAGGATGTTCTTGACAATGCGCACATCGCCAGCCTAGGTCACCGCACTCACGCACCGGGCCAGATATTCAAAGCCGTTATCAAGCCGAGCCATGCGGCCACTACACAGCCAACTAGTGAGCCGAGGGCATAGACGACGGCTGTCCGAGTCGAACCGTCAACGTTCAGGCGTCCCAGCTGGAGCAGGTCCATCGTCTGCGCGGCGAAGCCGCCGAAGGTGGTCAGCGCCCCGCAGAACCCGGTGCCGACCAGGGCCAGCATCAATGCGGACCCCGATGGTGTCGACAGCGAGTAACCGACGGCGATGCCGAGGATCAACGAACCCAGCAGATTCACCAGCAGTGTTCCACGCGGCCACCGACCATTGAGACGACGATCAATGATGAAGCGGGCGCAAGCGCCAAGAGCAGCCCCGACGGCAATGAGAAGTACGGCCGACATCACAACTCCTCATCCGCGCGCAGGTCGATGGGTGTCCGCCCAAACCAGCCGCCTGCCGCAGAGCGAGTGATGGCAAAGAGCCCAATCCCAAGGAGAACTGAGAGTGCCGCGTAGAGCCCGGCTTCGATTACCCGGTCAGCACGTATGAGACGGACGATCTCCACGGCAAACGTGGAGAAGGTGGTGAAACCACCGAGCACACCTGTTGCAAGAAGTGGACGGATGAGGCGCGCTCTTGTTGGAGCAGTCACCAGCCACCGCTCATGGCGTCCGTCCACGAAGGCCAGGACGAGTCCGAGAAGTGCACAACCGACAAGATTCGTGATGAATGTGGCCCATGGCCACGAGGCGGGATCACTATGTGGAACCAGCCAGCCGATGCCTGCACGAGCGAGCGCACCCACGACCCCGCCGATGGCCACCACCACAACCTCATCCACCTGAGGCATGGCGGGAGCAGCAGTCGGACTAGGCATCGCGCCGCAGGAATACGAGCACTTCGGCGATCACAAGTGCGCCGACCCAAACACCGAAGACGGCAAGAGCGCTCCAGCCACTTGGAGCATTGCCGAAACCTTGATCACCGGCCCACCGAGCAGCCGAACTCCACGGAAGGTGCTGGACAAGCCACTCAGCCTTCTGCGACAGGAAACCAATCAAGATGTTTTCGACTATAAGGCCCGAGACAATCGGCACTGCGATTCCAATGGCCGTCTGACGGGTGATCCCGGCAAGTGCGAATGAGCTGAGCGCCCACAGCACCACGAATGCAATGCCGCGGACGAAGAATGTTGAATCGGGAACTGTAACTCCCGCCGGAGGTGTGGGCAGACCATGAAGTGCCAGTCCGATCCAACTGCCTATATATGACACCAGCGCGACCAGCACACCGGCAAGAATCACCATCAGAATCTTGGCGATGAGAATAGTGATGCGGTTCGGAAACTCCGTCAGAGTAAGGCGAATCAAACCGAAGCGATACTCCTGGCCGATCGCCTGCGCCCCCAACACCGAGGCCAAAACGGCAGCGAAGGTCATCGGCGCAGAGAACGACGTGAACCAATCGATCAGCCCTGGTGCACCGCCTGAATCCATGCCCTGGGCAGTCTGGACGATGAGATAGCTGAGTCCAGCGCTCAGGATCAGCGACAGCGCGAGCATGATGTAGGTGGAACGGACCGTCCAGAATCGGGTCCACTCATATCGAAGGGCCGCGATCATGACGCCATCCCCCGATCACGGTTGCCGACTTGGAACTGCTGATCGTCGGACGTGAGCTCTAGGAACGCGTCCTCCAGACTCGCAGTGCGCTTGGTCAGTTCGTAAACGGTGATGCCGTACTTGAAGGCTGCATCACCGATCCAGTCAGTATTCGATAGTTGTACCGCGAGGCCATCCGTACCCTCGGGGATCGACTGGACGCCCACGGTCGCCATAGCGGCTGCTAGCCGCGCAGGATCACTGCAGCGAACCAGAACATCATTGGACGAGCTGCGAGCCACGAATGAGGCGAGTGATTCGTTCGCCACCATACGTCCCTTGGCTATCACCAGAAGGTGATCGGCCATCAGCTGCATCTCTGAGAGCAGATGGCTAGACACGAACACGACATTGCCCAGGCTGGCGTAGTGACGCAGGAAGTCGCGCAGCCACTGAATCGACTGTGGGTCAAGACCGTTCGCCGGTTCGTCAAGGAGCATCACCCTTGGCTGGGCCAGCAGCGCGCCCGCGAGTCCCAGGCGCTGCCCCATTCCGAGCGAGAAGCCACCCGGACCCTTCTTGGCAACATCGGCGAGACCAACCAGTTGCATGACCTCATCGACCCGTGAGGTTGGGATAGCTGCCTCCTGAGCCAACAGCCGGAGGTGATTTCTGGCACTGCGCGAAGGGTGGAAGAACTTGGCGTCCAGGTGAGCTCCAACCACCTTGGATACGGGCTTGTGGTCTGTGAGTTTCTTGCCATCCCACAGGGTCTGTCCGTCGCCGCGATCAAGGCCCAGCATCAGCCTCATCGTCGTGGACTTACCGGCCCCATTCGGGCCGAGGAAACCGGTGACTATTCCCGGCTCGAGGGTGAATGACAGGTCATCCACGGCCCGGGTGGTGCCATATGACTTGCCCAATCCGATCGCTTCAACAGTCATCGGCAAACCTCCTGTTTCCAGATCGAGCCTACGGCAGGCAGAATCTGCTTTGCACTTCGCACATCGTCATCGGCACAGCCTGCAACTTGAAGGGATCTCGACATGGGTGCTCTCGTCATCGGTGAGGCACTGGTCGATCTCATCACCACGCCCTCTGGTGAGGTGTCTGCCATCCCGGGAGGCGGACCTTTCAATCTGGCCCGCACCTTGGGACGCCTCGGCGTGGACGTCACCTTTGCCGGTGGGATCTCCGACGATGTCTTCGGCCAGCGGATCACGGCAATGCTCGACGCCGACGGAGTGCGCCAAGCACTGCCGGTTCGCACTGGCCTTCTGACCACTCTGGCTCTTGCCGCCCTGGACGAAGACGGAGCAGCGACGTACCGCTTTTACGTTGAGGGCACCGCTGCTCCTGCGGTCAAGGTGGGTGATGTTCAACTTCCAGAGGACTTGAGCGCACTTGCGGTTGGGACTCTGGGCCTGGTCCTTGAACCCGCTGCCGATGCGACGGCCGCCGCAGTCGCAGCGGTATCCGACTCAACTCTGGTCTTCGTGGACCCGAACTGCCGACCGAGTGTGATCAACGATGAACAGCGTTATCGAGCGCGCTTGGACGAGGTGCTTCAACGAGCGGACGTGGTGAAGGTCTCGGGTGATGATCTTGCCTACTTCAGTCCGGACAAAGACAGCATCATGGCTGCCCGAGGCCTACTGGACCATGGTGTCAGCGTGGTCCTGTTCACAGACGGTGGCGAGGGGGTGTGCGTGATCACGCCCAACGATGAGTTCATCGTCCCCGTGCCGTCTGTGGAGGTCGTTGACACTGTAGGTGCCGGCGACTCCTTTGGCGGAGGCTTCCTCGCCTTCTGGTTATCGCGGGGACTCACCAGATCCGATCTCGGCGATCACGAGCAACTCCGCTGGGCCGTCGGTCGAGCCGTCACAGTGGCCGCGATCACGTGCACCCGCGTTGGGGCCAATCCACCAACGCTGGCCGAATTGGCCGAACTGGATTGAGGGGCCCATGGCCTGGTGACGTCCGATTGGGCGCATAGGCCACTTGTTTGGCATCATTGGCAGTCAGAGCCTGAGAGTGCCAATGGGCACCTCGCAGGTGTGTGACAGAGGGATCTACGAAGTTTCGGAGTTGTCCGTGCCCACCTATCAGTACCAATGCAACGACTGCGGCGAGGCCATCGAGGTCGTCCAGAAGTTCTCTGACGACTCACTCACGGTGTGCCCATCATGTGATGGCTCACTGCGCAAGCTGTACAACGCCGTTGGCATCGTCTTCAAGGGCTCAGGCTTCTACCGAAATGACAGTCGGGGCACGAGTTCAAGCTCAACTGCATCGAGCAGCGACAGTTCCAACTCATCAAGCTCATCCTCGTCTGGCTCATCATCTGGCTCCGCTTCGTCAGCTGGCTCTTCAACACCCGCCCCGACCTCTTCTGGGTCATCTTCTGGGTCAACGTCCCCTTCTGGTGGGAGTTCCGGCTCAGCAGCCTGAGGCTGTGGATTTCCTCAGCGGGTAGCAACTTGGCGCACCTAGGGTGCGGGGATGCTCTCCGTCCTCCAGCAGTTCATCACCGGCGACGAGCCTTTTCCTGGCCCGCCACCGGCTCTGCCTGTACGTCGTCCGAGTCCCTGGCAGCGGCGAATCCTGCGTCATCGACGACTCCTCCTGGCAGGTCTCGGGTTCTTGATCACGGTGCTGACGTTCTCCCAACTGCACCCCAGCAGATCGGGAACCGTGCTGGTGGTTGTGGCAAGTCACGATCTGCCATCCGGCACACTTCTCACCTCTGCAGATCTCACGCTGAGATCGGTGAGCACTGATGCGGCCAGTTCTGATGCGGTAACGCGGATTGATCCGCTGCTTCGACACCCCCTGGTCACACCACTGTTCGATGGGGATGTTGTTCGTGCACGTGATGTTCTAGACCTCCACCTGATCAATCAGCTGGGTGATGGCATGGTTGCGATTCCGGTGCACGTCACTCCCGCTGCGGCCGCAGTGGTTCAGCGCGGTGACCATGTGGATGTTCTGTCTGCGAACCCGACCGGTGATGCTCAGAGCGCCAGCAGCGCGATCGTGGCCTCCGATGTCCTCGTGCTTATCCCATCCCTGAGCTCAGCACCGACATCCGTCATGGGTGCTTCGTCCACATCCAGTGGTGCAGATGTCGTGGTTGTGGCACGTTCGGCTCAGGCCGCAGCAATCGCAGCAGCCAACGGGCAGTCCACCCTCATGCTGGCCCTGCGAGGAACTGCGGGCTGATCAATCAACCAACCCGATCAATCACCGTGGTGTGGTGGCTTTTCAGCCAGATAGCTCTGCCTCTTTGCTGCATCATCAGGCGTCCCGTCCCCCCACGTGGCAGCCAGATCATCGGACGTCTGCTCGGGTACGAGATCCAGATCGAGTTTCAGTCGACGTCGAACGGGTTGAGTGCCAGGCTCCTGATTGCCATCGATGGGATCAGGTGTCTCATTCATGTCCACATCCCTAGAACAGCATCGCGTCAACACCGCGGCGCTCAAGTGATCGAGCGACGACCAGTCGCTGGATCTCTGACGATCCCTCCCAGATGCGATCAACGCGAAGTTCACGCCAGAACCTCTCCGCAGTGGTGGTGCGGATGTATCCCCGTCCACCGAACACCTGTTGGACCCGGTCGGCACACCGGCAGGCGGCCTCGGACATGAACAACTTGGCCATGCTCGCCTTACCGTGAATCAACTTGGCATCAGCACCAGCATCCACCAGCCGACCGATATCGAAAGTAAGAAGTCGCCCTGCCGCGGCATCGGCGGCCGAATCCGCAAGTGGGAACGAGACACCCTGATGATCGATCAATCGGGCTCCACCCTGCTCACGGCTGGTCGTCCACTCCATCGCCTCTTCCAGCAGCCGCTGCATTGCGCCACCACAGCGAACAGCAATGCCCAGACGCTCCTCGACGAACCAGGCTCGCTGCAGCTCGTCACCACCACCGATCTCACCGATCACGTCTGCGTCAGTGACACGGACCCGATCGAACACCATGGTCGGATGACCGTCCGCATAGTTGTGAGTGAACGGCGGATCATCCAGCGTTGAAATCCCAGCCGACTCGATAGGCACCGCGAACAGCGTGGTGCGACGCGGGGTGTTCGGATCCTCGAGTGACTCTCCATTCTCAAGTGCGTAGGCCACCACGATGATCACCGATGAGATCCCACCGAAGGTGACGAACCACTTCTCCCCGCTGATCTCCCAGCCACCCAGGACGCGTCGAGCCACCGTCGTCATTCCCGAAGGGTCACTTCCCGCGAAGCGCTCGGTAACTGCGTACGCATCGTGGAGTTCGCCACGCAGCGCCGGTACGAGCCATCGCTGCTGCAGTTCAGGGGATGCCGCTCTCCACACGTTGTAGGCATTCGGGACGTACCAGGAAATCGCATTCGTCGAGCGACCGAACTGCTCCTCAACCAGCATCCATTCAACATGTGACCAGGAGTTGCCACCATGCTCCTTGTGGTGCAGCCCACCCTGCAACCCGGCCTCGATCGCTGCCGCTCGCAAATCTGCAACGACATCGGCGGGAAGCCCACCCCCCGCCAACTCGGCTTGAATCTCGTACGGGATACACCAGGTCTCGACAAACTCACGGGCGCGACGGGCGAGGTCTACTTCTTGTGCAGTGAAGTCCACAGTGATTCCTTGACGAGATTCCTTGACGAGCAGCGACCCGGCATATGCAGCGACCGGCTGCATGCGTCAGGATGGTGCGGCGCACCTGAAGCGTGGAAGGATCCCGCCTCAGAGCCGATCCTGAACGATCACTCAAGATTCTGTCCACCCTGGATCCACCGGAGTTCAGATGTCAGAACCGTCACCCCTTGCGGCAAAGGACCCGCAGGAGCGTCGTCGACGAATTCTGGCGGCGGCCATCGAGGTCTTGGAGAGCAAGGGATTCGCCGGTACACGAATTGCTGACATTGCTGCCGTGGCCGGCACCTCTCCGGCACTCGTCGTCTACCACTTCAAGACCCTCGACGGCGTATTGGCAGAGGCGCTGGGTTCGGTTGAGGACGACTTCTACCAGAACGTGGCAGCTGCCACTCCGGCCGACGCAGACGCGGTTGAGCGACTGCGCATTCTGAGCTACTTCGCCACCGTCGGTGGCCCGGCCGTTGGCACCTGGGCCCTGTACATGGAGGTCTGGGTCCGAGCCCTGCGCGATGGGGGCGCGCGAGCGATGCGTCACACCGTCGACACTCGCTGGCGGCACACGCTCACCGAACTGATCAGGTCAGGTGTGGCCGAGGGGTCGTTCAACTGCCCCGATCCGCAGGCATCTGCCCTGCGCCTGGCTGCCCTCATGGACGGTTTGGCTGTGCAGGCAGCCCTTGCGGATATGGACGTGCCGGATGAGGAGATGAACCGGCTCTGGCTCGAGGCAGCGGCGATTGAACTCAGCATCGAGCCGCAACTGCTGACGCAGAATCGACATGAAAGCTAGCCTCATGGCGCCTTGACAGACCCCATAGGCATCGTCGTACGCTGAGGAACATCCTGAACGAGTGTTCAGGATGTTTTTGGATACACCTCCAAAACCGGCGATGGATGCGAGGGATGGCCATGACGGCCACGCACACCACCGGAGCTCCACCTGTGAGTGATTCATCATCGCTCCAGCATTCAGTAGAGCTGAATGCCGAGGCCGCCATCGACAAGGCGGGCCTGCAGCGGAACCTCCGCGAACATTTGTTGTTGAATTTCACGAACATGGGCCGCTACGCGGACTCTGATGTTCCTGTCTTCGTCCGTGGCGAAGGGTGCCACATCTACGACGTCGACGGCCGCAAGTACATCGATGGTCTGTCGGGCCTTTTCTGCACCAACCTGGGCCACTCCTTTGGCGAGGAGGTCGGTGAAGTTGCCAAGCAGCAGTTGAGTGAACTGGTCTACACACCCACGTGGACAGTTGCTCATCCATCAGCGATCGCGTTGGCCGAGAAGATCGCCTCGAAAGCGCCCGAGGGTATGGAGCACGTCTTTTTCACCAACTCGGGCAGTGAGGCTGTTGAGTCGGCCTGGAAGATTGCGCGTGAATGGCATTGGGCCAATGGTGAGCCACAGCGCACCAAGGCAATCGCCCGTCGCTACGCCTACCACGGCACCACCATGGGAGCGATGAGTTTCACCGGGTACGCATTTGCCCGCGAGAAGTTCGAACCCCTTGCGGTACCCACCCATCACGTCTCCCCGACGTACGCGTTCCGGCACCATCTCGGCCATGACGAAGAGGCACTTACCGAGTACCTGCTCGCAGAGATCGAGACAGTGCTGGAGTTCACCGGCCCGTCGACCGTTGCCATGCTCATTGCCGAGCCGGTGCAGAACTCAGGTGGATCGATCATGCCACCCAAGGGTTACTGGCAGGGTCTGCGCGATATCTGCGACAGGTACGGGATCCTCCTTGTGGCAGATGAGGTGATCACCGGCTTCGGTCGCGTCGGCCACTGGTTCGCATCGGAACGATTCGATGTCGTACCTGACATGATCACCTTCGCCAAGGGGGTCACCGCCGGCCATGCTCCACTCGGTGGTGTCATTCTCAACGAGAAGACCATGGAGCCATTCCGCACCGGTAAGACCATGTTCACCCATGGCAATACCTGGAGTGGCCATCCACTGTCGACGGCTATCGGCTTGAAGGTGCTCGAGATCATCGAGCGCGAGAACATCATGGAGAACGTTCTTGCCAACGAGGCGCTCATTGGTGCACGCATGGAGCAAATGCGCGCACTCCCGTTCGTTGGCGATGTTCGAGGTGCCGGACATTTCTGGGCCATCGAGCTGGTCAAGGACAAGGCGACGAATGAGCCGTTCACCGAGGCCGAGGCCGACTGGATCCTTCGGACAGTGCTGTCCGATGAGATGCTGCGTCGAGGTCTGCTGTGTCGCCTCGATGATCGCGATCAGCCAGTCATTCAGATCTCACCACCGCTGATCGCTGATATGACTCTCATCAACGAGATTCTCGACATCATCTCGGCAGCGCTGGTACATGTTGAGGACACGATCAAGGCCGGACGTCCGTCCTAGCCTCTTCGACTCAACTGGCTGAAGACACGTGAAAGGCCGGCCACCCGGAAGGTGATGGCCGGCCTTTCACAGTTATCTCAACTCGATCGTGGGAAGACTACTAGCGAGGGCGCGACCCAACCATCTGCCGCGCCACACAGCGGAGCGATAACCTCGGTGCAGCATGGAAACTGTCACCATCTTGGACAAGCCGACCTGGTCGGAGCGTGCGGTGATGCACGCGGCGCGAGTCGATTCATGGACTCGAGGGCGAACTCAACGGGCACGAGCTGGCCAGAAGCACCCGGTCGACGACTTCCTTTTCGAGTACTACCCCACCCGGCCACGGCAGTTTCGACGCTGGCATCCGGGACTTGGGTTCGCCCTGGTCGATGCTGGGGAGCATGCGACGTACAGCAACTACGTCACGAGGATCATCGACGACATGGCTGTGGTAACCGTGGATCCCACCTGCTTTGCCCATCGGCGTGACGGTCTTGCCTGGATCGAGGGACTTGTGCGTACAAGCAGCCAGCGGCCTGCGCGCACCGGATGCTTCGGCCTGCACGAATGGGCCATGGTCTATGGACTGGATCAGGCGCAGGTACGTCACAGCGCCTGGCCACTTCGACTGAGCGCGACGGAGATTCGTGACACCGTAGATGAGATCGGACTTCGTTGCACCCACTTCGACGCATTCCGCTTCTACACCGCGGAGGCTGCTCCACTCAATGAGTTCACCCTGACTCGAGAGAGCCAGTCGGAGTTTGATCAGCCGGGCTGTCTGCACGCCACGATGGACCTCTACAAGTGGACAGAGAAGTACGTTGCACTGGTCGGCAGCGACCTCGTGGCTGACTGCTTCGAATTGGCACGGGAGGCTCGAACCCTCGATATGCAGGCTGCTCCCTACGACCTGCTTCCCCTGGGATATGAGCCCATTCAGATCGAATCCCCCGCCGGGCGAGCCGAGTACGTTCGCCGTCAACGGATGCTGATGGATGCGAGCCTGCCCCTGCGGGAACGGGTTGTGACCGCCTTGGGCCAGGCTCTCGGAGCGATTGATAACGCCGCCGGCTAAGGAATTTCGCGTCGACCAGAGCTTGGGGCACCGACATCTGGGAACCTTGAGCGGTGTTCACAACTCGAGATAAGCGACTCTTCGCACTGACGGCAGTCCTCACTGTGGCGGCCGGCGCCCTCTACTTCGTTGCGGCGAAC
>CAXBQZ010000044.1:0-22879 GCA_963978055.1 uncultured bacterium | reverse complement strand
GCAGTGCGGTAGGCGTCGTTTGCACCCTTCATGTCACTGCGGTACTGCACGTTGGCTGCGCGGATTGCACCGCGCAGGGTTGCAAGCGCTGCGGCATCCGTTGGGTTCGTTGCCAGATCGTATGCGCCAATAGCGGCATCGACGGTCTGCTCCCACACCCCGAGGGCAGTTGCGATGGCGGCATCGCGAGTCGCCGCTGGGCCAACGATGGCACCGGCGAATGCGAGCTTGGCGGCATCAATGGCGGCCGGATCCGTGGAGTTCGACACCACAGCCTTTCGGTCTGCGAGCGCCTTGACAACGATGGGGTCGTTGCGGAATGCGTCGCGGGCTGCATGCACGGCGTTGCGGTAGGTGGTGTTGGCACCCTTGATTGCATCCTTGAGGGCCTTGCGGGCGCTGTCGTTGGCGGGAGCCGAGTGACCTGGCTGGTTGCCGTGACCGTGACCCGGGGTGGCAAATGCTGCGCCCGCGGGCACCAGCAGTCCGACAGACAGGACGGCTGCCACGCCGGCAAGGGCGGTGCGGCGGATATTGGTTCGCATGATGTTCCTCCGTTTCGCGGCTGAACCCTTTCGTTCGGCCGTCGCTGATAACACCTTCGTCAGTTCCACCTGCGAAACTCAAGCCAAAACGACTCTTTGGGCTAACTCCGTGAAGGCTCTTTACCAGTTCTTGGATTACGCAAAGAGATCGGGCGACATATCACCTATATCGGGCATAGATTGACTACTCCATCAGAGCGAAGCCGAGGGAAGCTCGAGCTGGTCCTATTCGTCCGCCGGCTCGGGAGTGCCGTAGAGGATGTCGTCGGCATCCACGATCCGGTATGCATAGCCCTGCTCGGCCAGGAACCGCTGTCGGTGTGCGGCGAAATCAGCATCGACGGTGTCACGGGCCACCACCGCATAGAACCGCGCCGTACGTCCATCGGCCTTGGGACGCAGAACCCGGCCCAGCCGCTGGGCCTCCTCCTGGCGGGATCCGAAGGAGCCGGAGATCTGAATCGCAACGCCAGCATCGGGCAGGTCAACGGAGAAGTTGGCCACTTTCGAGACCACGAGCACCCGCTCCTCACCGGTGCGAAACGCCTCAAACAGTCTCTCCCGCTCCTTGACCGGCACCTCACCAGTGATCAGCGGGGCCTGCAGGCGAACACTCATCTCGTGCAACTGATCCAGGTACTGGCCGATCACCAGAATGTGCTCATCGGGATGACGCTCGATCAACTTCTCAACCACTCGGTACTTGCGATCGGTGGATGCGGCCATCCGGTATCGCTCCTCGGGCTCAGCCGTGGCGTAGACGAGCCGCTCCCGCTCGTCCAGCGTCACTCGAACCTCCACGCAGTCGGCGGGTGCGATGTAGCCCTGCGCCTCGATGTCCTTCCAAGGTGCGTCGTACCTCTTGGGGCCGATGAGTGAGAACACATCACCCTCGAGGCCATCCTCGCGGACGAGAGTGGCCGTTAGCCCGAGGCGGCGTCGGGACTGGATGTCTGCGGTGAACCTGAAGATCGGGGCAGGCAGCAGATGTACCTCGTCGTACACGATCAAACCCCAGTCGCGGGAGTCGAACAGCTCCAGGTGCTGGTACATGCCCTTACGACGGGTCGTCATCACCTGATAGGTCGCGATGGTGACCGGACGGATGTCCTTGGTGGTGCCGGAGTATTCGCCAATCTCGTCCTCGGTCAGGGACGTCCGCTTCAACAATTCAGCTCGCCACTGGCGCGCGCTAACGGTGTTGGTTACCAGGATCAACGTGGTGGCTCCAACTGCTGCCATGGCGGCCGCTCCGACGATGGTCTTGCCAGCTCCACAGGGCAGCACCACAACCCCTGAGCCACCGTGGAAGAAACCGTCAACGGCCTCGCGCTGGTAGGGCCGCACCTCCCAGCCGTTCTCCTCAAGGAAGATCGGGTGCGCCTCACCATCCACATATCCGGCGAGATCCTCGGCAGGCCAGCCAAGCTTGAGCAGTACCTGCTTGAGGTGACCACGTTCAGATGGATGAACCACCACGGTGTCGTCATCGATGCGTGCACCAACAAGTGGTTGAACTTTCTTGGCCCGCAACACCTCTTCGAGGACGGCCCGATCGAATGCATGCAGCACGAGCCCATGTGCCGGATCCATCTGAAGCTGCAGACGTCCGTAGCGTCCCATGGTGTCGGCAACGTCCACCAGAAGTGCATGGGGAACGGCGTAACGGGAGTAGCGAAGCAGGACGTCGACAACGCCCTCGGCATCATGGCCAGCAGCCCGTGCATTCCACAGGCCGAGCGGCGTGAGTCGGTACGTGTGGATGTGCTCCGGAGCCCGCTCAAGCTCGGCAAACGGCGCGATCGCGTGGCGGCACTCGTCGGCCAACTCGTGGTCAACCTCAAGGAGCAGGGTCTTGTCACTCTGAACGATCAGCGGTCCGTCGGTCATCCGTCGATTCTCTCATCGCAGGGACAGGGCGACGAATCGACGGGCGTGGAACTTGGCCGAGCCAATCAGTACGGTGGGTTCGTGGCTGTTTCGATTACTCCAGAGCTTCGTGCGCAGGCATGGCGCGATGCCGATGCCGCTGCCGATCACTCGCGGGTTGTTGTTCGCGTTCTTCGAACAATCGAGCAGTTCGATGAGGGCCGCTACGTCTTCGATGAGGTGTGGCCAACCGAGCCGGGAGGTACCGAGATCTCGGCTCACCTGACCAAGGCTCTGGTGCATGCGGGTGCCTATATGGGCGGCGCATACGCAGATGATCGAATCATCGGTGCCACCCTTGGGGTCGTTGGTCGTAGCCGAGTTCACGATGGCTGGCACACTCATCTGCATTCACATGTGGCTGCCGTACTTCCCGGGTTTGCCGACCGTGGGGTGGGTGCAGCGATGAAGATCCATCAACGGGCCTGGGCGCTGGAGAATGATCTGGACCGGATCGAGTGGACCTTCGATCCGCTGGTGCGTCGCAATGCCAAGTTCAACCTTGCCAAGCTTGGCGGAGTTGGAGCCCAGTACATCGAAGACTTCTACGGACAGATGAATGATGCGGTGAATGCCAATGACCGCAGTGATCGGATCGTCCTTGGCTGGGATATTGCAAGTGATCGGGTGGCTGGCGCGATGCGTGGTGAACTGAAGCCACAACCGAGGGTCGACTGGCTGGCCAGGGGTGCTGAGGTGGCCCTGGCCGTTTCCGATTCCAATGGTCCTCAGGTGCAATCGACGTCCGCCAGCGTGCAACTCGTGGCACTGCCCGAGGACATCGTGGCGATCCGTCAACACGATCCGCAGGCTGCACTAGGTTGGCGGTACGCGGTCCGTGAGGTGCTCCAGCCGATCATCGCCGCTGGTGGCGCACTCGTCGGTGTGACACAGGAAGGGGACTACGTCGTGGAGGCTGCATCATGAAGATTGAGAAGGTGGTCATCCATCACGTCGAGATGCCGCTCGTACGTCCATTCCGCACCTCGTTTGGGGTCGAATACGTACGTCATGTTGGCCTGATTGAGCTCACCACCACCGATGGAGTCACCGGCTGGGGGGAGTGTGTGTCGTCACCTCAACCGACGTACAGCCATGAGTTCAATGACGCTGCTGTGCTGGCGATGCGTGATCATCTCCTGCCAAGACTCGCTGGTCGAGACTTCGCCGCCGAGGATGTGGCCACCGTGTTCAGCCCTGTCCGCGGACATCCAATGGCGCGTGGGGCACTGGAAATGGCAGCACTGGATGCGCAACTGCGGGCCACTGGTCAGTGCTTCGCGGCCTACATCGGATCGACGCGGACGCAGATCCCGTGCGGAGTCTCCGTTGGGATCCCGGTGGATGATTCGATCGACACCCTCATGGACCACGTCAGTGGATACATCGATCAGGGTTATCGACGAATCAAGTTGAAGATCCAGCCTGGCTTCGATATTGAACCAACGCGTGCGGTGCGCTCTGCATGGCCTGAGATCCCGCTCCAGGTGGATGCCAACCAGGCCTACAGCCGTGACCATATCGATCACCTTGCGGGACTCGATGAGTTCAATCTGCTTCTGATCGAGCAGCCGATGCATGAGGATGATCTGATCGCGCACAAGTGGCTCGCCGATCGCATTGAAACTCCGGTCTGCCTCGATGAGTCGGTGATCTCGGTGAACAACGCGGAGTCACTGATCGATTTTGGCGCCTGCGAGATCGTGAACATCAAGGCTGGGCGTGTGGGTGGCTATCTCGAAGCCAAGAAGATCCACGACATGGCTTTCGCCCGGGGCATCCCGGTGTGGTGTGGTGGCATGGAGGAGACAGGTGTTGGCCGCGCCGCCAATATGGCCTTCGCGTCCCTTCCCGGTTGCACTCTGCCGGGTGATACCAGCGGATCAAACCGGTTCTACGCTCCTGACGTCACCGAGCCCTTTGTCATGGGTGCCGACGGCATGATGCAGGTTCCAACGGAGCCGGGTATCGCGCGCCTGCCCATTCCCGAGTTGCTCACGAAGATGACCGTCGCCACTGAGGTTCTTGCCTGACGAGTGTGGCCAACCTGCTTGGCTGACTAGTTGGTGGCCACCGGAGCTACCCCGGTAATCCGAGCCACGGTGAACGTGCGTACCTCGGCTGTTCGCAGGTCGTAGGCGGTCAGGAATCCACTGTCGAGTTTGATGGGTTCAACTACACGTTCGGTGGTCGTACCTGAGTTGTCCGCGTAGCCGATCCACAATGATCGGGATGCCTCAAGTGCCTCGCGCAAGGCCTCGATGGTCTCGGTCGTGCTTGACCTTGGCAGTCGACCCGAACCCAGTGGTGCTGGTGTATCGCTGGTTCGCGATCCGGTTGAGTTGTCACCGGCGCGAAGGGCTCGAACTGCGGCCGACGTCAATTCAGGTGAGGCTGCTGGTGTTTCGACGGACAGCCGCGGTGGCCGTGGCCGTGGCGGTGTGCGTCGATCCTTGGGACGGCGAACAACGACTGCCCCTTCAGAGTTTTCAACACTTGGCGCAAACCCTGATTCACGTAGTCGCTCTAGCACGTTGTCCACTGGATTGGTAATGGCCACCACGGTGTCCGCAAGTCGGACGAACCGCAGATTGTTCAGCCGTCGATCGGCCATGATCTCGTTGAGAACGCTCGGGTCGTCACACCTGATGTAGCCCGTTGCCACCCCGATGCGCAGCGAGCCGTGACGTCGTGCCGCGTCATGGACCAGGTACTCCAGTGGTTGTGGCACAGGGGTTTTCGACTTCAATGTCAACATCGTCAGGATGTCGTTGGGGCTGCGTCCTGCATCCAGTCCACGACGGATCGTCGCATCTGAGAAGCGATAGACCGTTGCCCCACCGGTGGACTCGATATCGGCAATGAGCCCCAACTCTCGGGCAAGTTCTGGTTCAAGTGGGCCGGGTGCAATGGCCGTCAGATCGGCCTGCAGCAGGATGTGATCGACAAGAGGAGGCAGTGACGTCTCCAGTGCCACCACCACTTCCGGTGAGCCCTGCGGAACCCCGCTCATCCGATGAGCGGCCCGAGCCTCCTGTGCACTTGCCCCAGCAGATGTGGTGCGCAGAAGTGCGCGTCCATGTTCGGAAAGTGCACCGAGACCGGTTACTCCCAGCCGCTCGGCCTCAGTGGGCGTGGTCTCGATCACCAACTGCCACAGGTCCGAACTGCGACGTGGACGTCGCCATTGCAATCGCTCAACCAGTGAGGCATGGGTGGGTGAGTCACCTGGGCCAATATGAACCAACTCGTCGAGGACGGAACGTCGCGCATCGGGAGTGAGGGAGCGGTCCAGGTCACGTGCGAGCGCATTGACCCGCGAACCCGAATCATCACGACCGGAGACCAGGGCTGGAGTCCTCGTCATCAGGAGCCAGGCCGCAGCGATGAATGCCCAACGCTCAGCGACGGACTCTTCTCGCCATAGGTCGTACGTCGGTGTCGGCGTCCACGACTCGTCGATCTCTCCGTCAGCACCCAGGAGTCCGGCTGCATATGAGACTTCGATCAGGAGTGCTGCGGCATCCTCGTCAACATCAAGAGTCTGTGCGGTTCGAGTGAGATCGCGGACGGACAGTCCGCCACTTCGCAGCACGGCCGGCGGGGCCGCCGACCACAGTTCGAGCAGGTCCTCGATCTGCCGGGTAAATGTGAGCGCCTGCTGTCCGGCCGTCCGGTCGACGAGTTCAGCCGAACGCGGAGTTACGTCGATCTCAGGGGGATCTGGCTGCGGATGACGGATCAGGGCACCACCGCGACGGATCAGAGCGATCTCTCGGGGCAGCACCACGGTGTCGGCATTGATCGGAACCACGATCGAATGAGCCAGCAGCCACTCAATCGGCGTCTTGGCAGAGCCAACAGATACCTTGCGTTCGGCACCTTCCAATCGCCCCACTGGGGGACCCCACACCAGTTTGTCCAGAGCAGTGCGGGCCCCTTCGGGCGCATCGGAGAGAACGCGTTCGAGCTCGGCAGGATCAGCCGCGTACATCGCCACTGCCGGTCTGGACGTTGCCATGGCCGGGCCAAGGCCTGCGGGGTAGGTGCCGAGTGCCTCACGCACCGGACGGATGACATGCAGGTCATCCTCACTGCCCCACAGCAGAGCCATCGAGTGAAGTCTCGAGATAGCCGCGGCAATGGCGTTGTGGGGCACGCTGAGCAACCCGGCGGTCACTGCGCCGATGGATGCAGGTTCATCCAGACTCGCCAGCGCATGTAGCAACTGCAGCTCGAATACGGTGAGGCGATCGAGTGCGCGACCCGTTGACGGTCCACTGGTAGCCCGGGTGGCCAGGGCACTGATATCAGCCGGTACGGGGTGCAGGAGATCTGGCCGCTGGGCCAGCAGGTCGGCGAGCTCGGCGTCAGTGCGCGCACGCAGATCCTCTGCCAGTGAGCGAGGTCTGGCCGGGCGTAGTGAATCCCCGCTTATCGTCGCATCCACGTCTGTGCCCATCTGAACTACGTTACGGGTGTCGTTGGCCGTGTGCCAGTCGGATGTCCCGGGGGTGTCGTTCGCAGCGATAGGGTCGGACATGGTGACCAAGGTTGAACTACGGGGAGCGGGGACGACATGAGACTTCTAGTTCTGGGTGGTACCCGATTTGTGGGACGTCACATCGTCGAGGCCGCGCTGGCCAACGGCCATGCTGTGACGATCGTGCATCGAGGAAGGTCTGGTGCTGAGCTCTTCGGCGAGTGCCAGCATGTGATCGCCGATCGCGATGAAGACCTGAGTGCACTCAGGGGCCGGGAGTTCGATGCAACGATCGACGTGAGCGCGTACTTCCCACGTCAGGTTCGCAGTCTTGCCGCCGCACTGGATGGCCGCGGTGGAAACTACTTCCTGGTCTCGACAGTATCGGTCTATGACACCCCTTACGGACGTGGCTACGACGAGTCCTCACCGCTGTTCTCACCTGCCGGTGAAGACGTGACTGAGATAACCAATGAGACGTACGGGCCCCTCAAGGTCACCTGTGAGCAGGTGGCAGGTGAGTTGTTCGGTGATCGACTGACGATCATCCGGCCGACGTACGTCATCGGTCCCTGGGATTACACACGTCGGTTCACGTCCTGGGTCGAGCGGATTGCCGCCGGAGGTGAGGTACTCGCTCCTGGGTCGCCGGATGACCCGACGCAGGAGATCGATGCTCGAGATATGGCGGCGTGGATCATCGGCCTGGTTGAGTCCTCCATCACCGGCACCTTCCATGCGGTGGGCCCATCAGCCAGCTATACCTTCGGGGAGTTGCTGGATGACGTGGTGGCTACCGTCGGCCCTGCCGGAACCACGCTCACCTGGGTGGATTCCACCTGGCTGCTTGGGCAGGGGGTTGACTACGCCGAGTTCCCGCTGTGGTCTGGTGACGATCCAGCCATCGATGTGATGACAGCCGACCCGGCAGCGGCCCTTGCCACCGGTCTGAAATTGCGTTCAATTCGGCAGAGCACCGCGGAGATAATGGCGCATATCACCGCGAATCCGCCGTCAGATCCCTCGCCACGCCTGTCAGATGAGCGGGAATCGGAACTTCTCGCTGCCTGGCATTCGTCCCAGTAGTCACGCGTGACCGGAGCCCGGCCCGCGGCTGGGGCGCACGGTTGGGAAACGCGGTTGGACAAGAAGGTTGGAATACGAGGTTGGTGCACAGCAGTTGTGCAGATAACCTATACGGACGCCCAAAAGTGGGCCGCATTATTGGATGACAGTAAGGACGCGTGAGTACGGTGCCTACCGGCAAGGTTAAGTGGTACGACACGGAGAAGGGCTTCGGCTTCCTCGCAACTGAAGAGGGCGATGAGGTCTTCGTGCATGCCTCCGCGCTGCCCGCCGGACTCGAGGCCCTCAAGCCCGGTTCGAAGGTCGAGTTCGGGATTGCCGACGGTAAGCGTGGTCCACAGGCCCTGTCCATCCGGGTGCTCGACGCACCGGCCAGTGTGGTCAAGTCGGCCCGCAAGCCTGCTGACGACATGGCCGTCATCCTCGAGGATCTGATCAAGCTGCTCGACAACGTGTCCAATTCACTGCGCCGCGGTCGCTACCCAGACGATAAGTCGTCCAAGAACATCGCATCGATGCTGCGCAAGGTAGCTGACGATATCGACGCCTGAGCAATAACTGACCACAAGCATTGGCGGGGTGATCCATAGGGTCGCCTCGCCTTTGTCTGTGGTCATGGGCGAGAATGGGCACATGACTGCTGATCTGGACTCCGTACTGGCTGCCGCGGTCGATCTGGCGCGCACTGCCGCACAGGAGATCGACCAGCTCACGGTTGGGGATCATGTCGAGGTTGTGTCCGAGGGCGAGTTCGTCGTCACGCACTACTTCGAGAGCACATCGGCGGCCTATCGAGGCTGGCGATGGTCCGTCACGCTCGTTCGGGTTCCCGAGTCAGATGTGATCACCATCGACGAGGTGGTACTTCTGCCTGGTGTCGACTCACTCCTTGCACCTGCCTGGGTTCCGTGGAACGACCGGATCCGCCCGGGTGATCTCTCACCAGGTGACCTGCTCCCCACGGACCCGGAGGACCCACGGTTGGAGCCAGGGTTCATGGGCAGTGATGCGCTCGACGAGATCGATGATCTCACCACTGGCGCCGGCCCTCTGCGCCCAGAGCAGTGGGAGTTGGGCCTTGGACGTGAGCGGGTTCTCTCAGCCTGGGGCCGTGATGATGCTGCCGATCGCTGGGATGCGGGCGAGTATGGCCCAGATGCGTCGATGGCCAAGTCTGCGCCCGGGTCGTGTCAGTCATGTGGGTTCCTGCTGCCAATCGGCGGGTCACTGGGCCAGGCCTTCGGTCTGTGTGCCAACGCCTTTGGCGCGGACGGTCGGGTCGTCTCACTGCGCTATGGATGTGGTGCCCATTCAAGTGTGCGTCCCATCGAGGGAACTGGAATCCCCGTCACCGAGATGGTGATTGATGAGGTCCTCGCTGATGAGTTGACTCTCGACCCCGTCGTTGGCCTGGCTTCTGATGACGATACCCAGGACGACGAGGAGGGTTTCGACACAACGGTTCTCGAGGCAGGGTTTGTTGACGCGGACACCAGTCTTGATGTCGATGATGACGACGATGTCGATGAAGCAGACGACGACATCCAGGACGACGACGATGACGACGTCGTGGACGTCGAGCCGGATGGGTTCTTCGGCTAGTCCTTGCTGAGGTTGTGGCGACGGTAGGCTGCCCGTCTTCTAAGGACGAATACAAGACCGGCCAGACCAAGTGCGGCGCCAGTTGCACAGACCCAGATCCACCACCCATGTCCGTCCGCTGCGAGTCTGTCTCGATAGCCAACACATGCGATGAGCGCGATTGTGAACGCCCCAGTTCCCAGAGCGACCGCCGTGACCCCATCGACATCCAGTGGGGCCAGTTCGATCTCAGATCCTTCGGGTGCGCTCACGAGGTGAGCCTAGCGTCCTCGCACCGTAGGCTGGGGTCATGGACCCACGGACGCGACGCATGGTCACCCAGCTGGTGCTCGGACTGTCGCTGGTTCTCGTGGTGTTTGCCGCATGGCGCCAGACGCGATGATCCGAGGGCGGTGATCGATCATGCCCATGTCCTGGGATGAGGCTCGAGTAGAACTCAGCAGCCTCCTCGGAGATCCCACTGCGGTGATTCGGGTCGTGGCATCTGGTCGACGGCGCGGATTCACACCGGAGTGGAGACGAATCGAGGCACGGCCCGTGGAACTCAAGGTCGGAAGGCGGATGCAGATCGTTCGTCTGGATGAACGACAGGCCCATACTGCCAACCTCGATGACAGTGAATGGGCGCTTGTGATCGATGAGTTGCTTGATCTCGGTTTCGCCCACTGGCATGTCGATACCGTTGAAGAGCAGTTGCAGCTGCGCGTCACCAAGAAGGGGAATGCTCTTCTGCAGCGGGTGCGCAGGACGGACATTGTCGAGCAGGTTCCGGTCGCCCATGATCGGGTGAAGATCCGTCTTCTCAATCCGGATATCCCCGAGGTGCAGGGCTTTCTCACGGCGGTGGGAATTGCTGACGCACAGGGGCGGGTCAAGCCGAGCAGACAGGACAAGTTCCGTCAGATTGAGGAGTTTGTCCGCCTGCTGGATATCGCGGTGAATGATGCGGTGATCGCTGGCGCCCTGAGTGCATCGTCGGCCGAAAAACCTTGGCAGGTAGTAGATCTCGGCTGTGGCAACGCATATCTGACGTTGGCTGCCTACACCTTCCTTGCACTGGTTCGGGGTGAACATGTCCGGGTCCATGGGGTTGATGTGCGTGAGGATTCGTACCGTCGCAATAGTGAACTGGCGCACCAACTTGGTGTTGACAAGCATGTGACGTTCCAGGCTGCCTACATCAGCGAAGTCACCGACAGATCTGCCGATATTGTGCTGGCCCTACATGCCTGTGACACGGCCACCGATGATGCGTTGGCGCTGGCTGTGGAGCTATCCGCCGGAGTGGTTCTGGCATCACCCTGCTGTCATCACGATCTGCAGAGCCAGATTGGTACGCGTACACCGAAGCCCTATGACCTCATGACGGGTTCGGGAATCCTTCGCCAGCGATTCGTCGATATTCTCACCGACTCCATCCGCGCCCATCTGATGCGGGTGCTCGGCTATCGCGTGGACGTCATCGAGTATGTGAGCGATGAACACACCAACCGAAACCTGATGATCCGGGCAGTGCGAACAGGTGCACCTGCACGCAGAGCCGATATTGAGAGCTATGACGCGCTTGTTGAGCAGTGGCAGGTAAAACCGCGACTGGCGGATCTGCTTACCTCGCGAATCACCGCGGCCCGCGCCCGCGCAAACTGAAGTTGGATCAGGTTTCGGGGTCTTCGGCAATAACTGCCGCCACGGGTCGGAGCACGATGAGGGCGATGGCGGTGCTCATCAGCAGTGGAACGATCAGGAACGCCGTGTGAACACCTACCCGGTCCGAGATCGCACCTAGGGCAAGCGGCATGAGGCCGCTGGCCAGACTCGACGCAATCAGGGTGAATCCGGCACCGCGATCGGTGCGTCCTGCCGAGGCACGAATCGCTCTGCCAACCCCGAGTGGCCAGTGCAGCCCGATTCCCATTCCGGTGATGACGTAGCCGATGATCATCACCAGTGGATTGGTTGAGGTCCACGCAATGGCGAATCCGGCCTCGGCCAGAATGAAGGCTCCGATGAGGGCTCGCTCCGGATCGTAGCGGGATAGGAACGGTGCTCCGGCCAACCTGCCGAGGGTCATTCCGCCGACGATGCTGGCTAGGGATGCTGCCGCGGCAGCCTGTCCCATCCCCGCGCGATCGCGCAGAAGGTCTGAGCCCCAGAGCGTCATGCAGAATTCGGTGCCGGTGATTGTGATGATCACGGCAAATGCGAACCAGTAGAGCGTAGGAAGTCTGCCGGATGGCTCATGTCCTGGTTGGTTGTATGAGTGGCCATGACGGGCGTCGTACTTTGAAATGTGCCGCCCGCGCAACCCTTCCACCAACATGTAGCCGAGCACGGCCACCAGAACCGCTGGACGCCACCCCCAGCCGAGGGCTACGGAGCCACCGACGAGCAGCGGTCCGATGAGTCCGAGTCCAGACGCAACTCCGTTTGCCTCCGTGAGAGATCTGGGTGCGGCCAACCCCTGCTGTTCGGTGAGGAAGGCGTTGACTCCGACGATCGTTCCGGCCGCGCCAAAGGAGGCCACGGCCAGTCCAATCAGGGTAAGTGCAAAAACGTGGGCACTAACGAAGACGAGCAACCCGATAACAGCCACTGCTGAACCCACCCGCATCAAGGTGCCGCGGCCTACCTGCGAGACGATGCGGGGTGCGAGGAATCCACCAGTCATGCCTCCAACCGCAAGTGCAGTGCCGTAGAAGCCCTCGATTGTTCGGCTCAGGTGCAACTCATCGCGAAGGAGTGCGGTGGTGGGGGCGAAGGTGAAGAGAAACACACCCCAGATGCTCAATTGCAGATAGGAAACCCAGGTTTCGCGGGTTCGGACAACCTCTGGATGCTGTGTGGCAACGATGTCGCGACTTGTCACGACAGTTGAGAGATGAGGTAGTCGATCGATGACGTGAGCCGGCGGACATCCTCGGGTTCGACGGCTGGAAACATTGCCACTCGCAGTTGGTTGCGACCCAGCTTTCGATAGGGCTCAGTGTCGACGATCCCATTGGCTCGCAGTTGTCGGGAGAGTTCAGCAGCGTCGACCGAGTCAGCGAAATCGATCGTGCCGATCACCTGGGATCGCAGGGCCGGATCCTGGACGAAGGGGGATGCCACCTGTGAGTTCTCGGCCCAGGAGTAGAGAATCTGTGCGGACTCGCGGGTGCGTTCAACACACCACGCAAGACCACCCTGCTCGTTGAACCAGTCAATCTGCTCGGCCATGAGTGCAATGGTGGCCAGTGCTGGCGTGTTGTAGGTCTGGTTCTGCCTGCTGTTCTCGATCGCGGTCTGCAGATCGAGGAACGCGGGGATGTAGCGCCCGGTGGCTTTGATCTGGGCTGTGCGGTAGATCGCCGCAGGAGACATCAGAGCAATCCAGAGTCCGCCGTCGGATGCGAAGCATTTCTGTGGGGCGAAGTAGTAGACGTCCGACTCACTCTGGTCAACGGGAAGTCCGCCCGCCGCAGAGGTTGCATCGAACAGCATCAGTGCGTCGCCATCAGCCCCTGCCACCCGTGCCGGCGTGATCGCGACTCCGGTCGAGGTCTCATTGTGCGGGGTTGCGTAGACATCGAAGCCAGCGGCCGGTTCAAAGGCCGGTGCCGTTCCGGCCTCAGCCTTGATCACCTTCGGATCGCTGAGGAACGGAGCGATGTCAACGGAACTGGCGAACTTGGAGCCGAACTCGCCGAACGTGAGGAACTGGGCGCGGTCACGAACGAGGCAGAACGTGGCTACCTCCCAGAACGCAGTGGAGCCACCATTACCGAGGACCACCTCGTAGCCCTCAGGTAGTGAGAACAGCTGGGTGAGACCCTCACGCACACGCCCTACCTGATCGCGTACTGTGCTCTGTCGATGTGAAGTACCCAGGTAGTGCGATGCGCTCCTGCTGAGGGCATCCACCTGTGCGGCTCGCACCTTGCTCGGGCCGGCCCCGAAACGACCGTCGGTGGGCAGTAGTTCCGATGGGATGGTGATCGTGGACGCGGTCACGGTATGCCTTCTGCTAGCTGGATTGTTCGGCACCGATGATGCCGGATGACTATGAGATGGGCGTGTATCCCGAGGGAGCGACCATCTTGGCGTCCCAACCCGGTACCTCTTCTGGCTTGCGAGGACCGGGACCGATGTAGCGCGCGGACGGGCGGATCAGACGTCCAGTGCGCTTCTGCTCGAGGATGTGGGCACTCCAACCCGCCAGACGTGCGCAGGTGAACATCGAGGTGAACATATGTGCCGGCACCTGTGCGTAGTCGAGAACGATTGCTGCCCAGAACTCGACGTTGGTCTCGAGCACGCGGTCTGGACGTCGCTCTCGAAGCTCAGCGAGCGCTGCTGCCTCCAGTGCCTCGGCTACTTCATAGCGCGGTGCGTTCAACTCGCGAGCCGTGCGACGAAGCACGCGTGCACGCGGATCCTCAGCTCGGTATACGCGGTGACCGAAGCCCATCAGGCGTTCCCCGCGATCGAGCACACCCTTGACGTACGAGCGCGCATCCCCAGTGTCTTCGACGCCTTCGATCATCGTGAGAACACGTGATGGCGCACCACCGTGGAGCGGACCCGAGATTGCACCAACAGCACCGGAAAGGGCGGCCGCTACATCAGCACCGGTGGAGGCGATAACGCGAGCGGTGAAGGTCGACGCGTTCATACCGTGCTCTGCAGCACTGACGAAGTAGGCATCGACCGCGCGTACATGGGACGGGTCGGGCTCACCACGCCAGCGAATCATCATTCGCTCGACAACAGTTGATGCCTGATCGATCGTGGCCTGCGGCACCATGGGACGTCCGATACCACGTGCTGACTGGGCAACGAATGACATAGCCATGACGGAGGCGCGGGCAAGTTCATCGCGCACCTTCTCGTCATCGATGTCGAGCATCGGCTCAAGACCCCAGGCGGGGGCGAGCATGGCAAGGGCCGACTGCACATCCACGCGCACATCACCGGAGTGCACCGGAATCGGGAATGGCTCAGCGGGAGGGAGTCCGGGATTGAACTCGTTGTCGACGAGCAGACCCCACACATTTCCGAAGGAGACTCGACCGACGAGATCCTCAATGTCGACCCCGCGATAGCGCAGGGCACTGCCTTCCTTGTCTGGCTCGGCAATCTCCGATTCGAAGGCGACAACACCCTCAAGACCAGGTACGAAATCCGACATTGCTGCTCTCCCGCTCTCGTGACACCTCTTAGGTGTCTGGTTTTCGGGCCTGTAGGCCCATTCACTCCGTAGTCCAGATGTGGACCTGTCGGCCGTGATTGACGACAGGTGACCACGTCGTCATGACTATCCTCCCAAACGCGGGGGGCTGTGGCATAGCCGGGCCCATGTGAGATCTGCCCCACAGCGTGCAGGCCGGGACGGTGAACGGCTGGTATCGCTGCGTGAGCGAGATACTGCGACAATGGTGGGGTGAACGAGCAGCCACCGCAGGTTTCTGAGCTGCGGGTGAACTATGACAACGGTCGTCTGCTGGAAGCCGAGGTTGCCGACACCCCTCTGCAGCAGTTCAGCAGGTGGTTCGATCAAGCGCTGAGCGCTCAGATCGTCGAACCCAATGCCATGGTGGTTGCCACGTCTGATGCGGAGGGAGTGCCTTCAGCGCGCACCGTCCTGCTCAAGGGTGTCGATGCTCGCGGGTTTGTGTTCTACACGAACTACCAGTCGCGCAAGGGCCGTGCTCTGGCCGACAATCCACGGGCCAGCGCGGTGTTCCCCTGGTATCCCCTGTCGCGGCAGATTGTCGTGGTGGGCGATGTAGAGAAGGTGTCGCGGGAGGAGGCTGCGGAGTACTTCTCCTCCCGGCCCTACGGTTCACGCCTTGGTGCGTGGGCAAGTGCTCAATCGTCAGTCATTGCCTCGCGTGAGGTGCTCAAGGCACGTTATGCCGAACTATCGGCGGCATTTCCCGACACGAGCAGTTCCGATGATGTCCCGCTACCGGAGTTCTGGGGCGGATTCCTGATTCGTCCGGTGAGTGTTGAATTCTGGCAGGGACGTCCGTCGCGGCTACATGACCGACTTCGGTTCGTCCGGACGCACGAATCCGCGGTCTTGGATGACGCGAATGCCTGGAGGATCGAGCGGCTCTCGCCATGATCATGCAGGGTCCGGAAACAACCTGATGGCCAGAGTCCTTGCAGACCTCACCCCGTTGAGGATCTCGGCCGAGTACCGCCGGATCTGGTCGGCACTTTCGATCTCGAATATCGGCCAGCAGATGACAACTGTCGCCGTTGGTATTCAGGTCTATTCGCTCACACATTCTTCGTTCATGGTGGGACTGGTTGGGCTGTGCCAACTCATTCCTCTCATCGGCTTTGGCCTCTACGGAGGTGCCCTATCCGATACACATGATCGACGCAGGGTGGGCCTGTTCGCTGCGATTGGACTCATGGCCTGCTCGATGGTCTTTTTCCTGCAGTCCGCCCTTGCGTTAAACAGGGTGTGGTTGCTTTTCATCGTGGTGGCTGTTCAGGCGGCCTTCTTCGCGATCGGTAATCCGGCACGCGGTGCGATAATTCCTCGGCTCGTCTCCAAGGAGTTGCTACCGGCGGCCAACGCCCTGGGCATGCTGGCCTGGAACGTGGGCTTCACAATCGGACCACTTCTGGGTGGTCTGCTTATCGCTGCCTCGGGTGGGGTGACCCTGGCCTACCTGTTTGATTTCGTTGCGTTCTCATCAGTGGTCTATGCCATGTACAGGCTGCGTCCACTGCCGCCCATTGGGGAGCCATCGTCACGCAGCGGGTGGGCAGCCGTGAAGGACGGACTCACATTCCTGCGCACTCGCAAGAATCTGCAGATGTCGTTCTACCTTGATTTGGCGGCGATGGTGTTCGGGATGCCTCGGGCGCTGTTTCCTGCCATTGGAGTTGCCCTCTATCCAGGGGATCCGCGGATGGCGGCCACAGCCGTTGGATTCCTTGCTGCCGCACCGGCCTTCGGGGCGGTGGTCTCCTCCATCTTCTCTGGCCCGCTCACTCGAGTACGCAAACAGGGAGTGGCCGTTGTTCTTGCGATCATGGCGTGGGGAATCTCGATCATTGCGTTTGGGCTGGCCCCAACTCTGATCCTGAGCTGTCTGTTCCTGGCATGTGCTGGAGCATCGGACAATATAAGTGCCATCTTCCGGGCGACGATCCTGCAGGCAGCCACTCCAGATGAGTATCGCGGCCGTCTGCAGGGGATTCACACCGTCGTGGTAGCCGGCGGGCCGAGGTTGGGCGATATGGAGTCTGGAACTGTGGCAGCGATCGCGAGTGAGACGTTCAGCGTCGTGAGCGGTGGCCTGCTGTGCATCCTTGTTGCTCTGGCGCTGGTCGCCAAGAATTCATCCTTCCTGCACTACGACGCGGAGAATCCTCAGCCCTGAGTCAGCGCTCGGCAGTGGCATTCATGACGGCATAGCGGCGCAGTGATTCATCCCGCTCGGCCGAGTGATCAACGATCCGCTCCGGGTAGTCACCGGCGAGGAGGGGATGATCCCAGGGCTCATGTGCCGCCTTGCCCGGCAGCGACCGGAGTTCGGGGATGTATCGGCGAAGGTAGTCGCCCTGTGGATCAAAGCGCAGACCCTGCGTCACGGGATTGAAGATGCGGAAGTAGGGCGAGGCATCTGTGCCGCTTCCTGCAACCCACTGCCAGCCGTGCTGATTGCTGGCGATGTCTGCGTCCCGCAACATCTTCATGAACCAGGTCGCTCCACGCTGCCAGGGCAGATGAAGATCCTTCACGAGGAAGGAGGCGGTGATCATCCGGACACGGTTGTGCATCCAGCCTTCAGCCAGCAATTGCCTCATCCCGGCATCGACGAATGGGTATCCGGTTCGACCCTGTGTCCAGGCCTCGAACAGTTGGTCCGCATCTGGGCCCGACTCGTAGTCCATGTGCTCAAACTTTGGGTTGAGCCAGGTTCGCGCCGTCTCGGGGGCCTGTGTGAGCACATCGGCGTAGAACTCCCGCCACGCCAGCTCCTTGCGAAACACGGTGTGCGCAGGCGAGTCATCGAGTTCGGCAAGCAGGGTGCGTGGATGGATCTCCCCCCAGCGCAGGTGGGCTGAGAGCATGGACGTACCGGCAAGATCGGGTCGGTCACGTCCCTGGTCGTAGGAAGACAGAGCTGAGTCCCTGAACTCCTGCCAGCGTGTATGTGCGGCCGCCTCACCGACTGGGGGCAGATAGATATCGGAGGCCACCTCGGGAAGGCCTTGCGTTAATGCCTGCGCTGACACCCACCTGGGTTGGACGGCCGGCGATGGTGATCGCCACCCATGTGCGAGCCAGGCCCGATAGAAAGGTGTGTAGACGCGATAGGGAGTGCCGTCACCTTTGACGACGCGTCCCGGGGACACCGCATAAGGTGAGCCGGTTCGAATGAGGGCGCGCCCCTGCTCGGACAGGGCTCGCTCCACCTGTTTGTCACGTTGGGAGCCATAGGGTCCGAAGTCAGCGGCGATGTGTACCGATCCAGCGTTGATCTCGGTGGCGAGAGATGTGAGCACCTCAGTCGGCTTGCCGTACCTGATGATCAGATTGCCGTCACATGACTCATTGAGGGCGCGCAGGGAATTGACAAGGTAGGCCCGGCGTACCGGCCCGGCTGGATTCCACAGAACAGGATCGAGAACAAACACCGGCAGGACGTCGTCATCGGCACAGGCGTCGGCGAGGGCAGGATTGTCCTTGACCCGCAGATCTCGCCGAACCCACCAGATGGACCTCACGTCATGAACAGTAGGTGCGGACGCGAGTGGGCGCATTTCCGAGCCTGAATGTTGGTGCCACTGTCACGTGCGCTGGGAAAATGTTGGACAATGGGGCAAACCCCCGGATGCAAGGACTGAAGCTGTGAGCGATCTGATCGATACCACTGAAATGTACTTGCGTACGATCTTCGAACTTGAGGAAGAGGGCATTACCCCGCTGCGCGCTCGTATCGCTGAGCGCCTCGGGCAGTCCGGCCCCACTGTCTCGCAGACTGTCGCCCGGATGGAACGTGACAACCTCGTCATGGTTCAGGGTGATCGCCACCTGGAACTCACCGAAGATGGTCGAGCGATGGCCACCCGCGTTATGCGCAAGCATCGGCTGGCCGAGTGCCTGCTGGTTGAGATCATCGGAATGCCCTGGGAGGACGTCCACGCCGAGGCATGCCGTTGGGAGCATGTGATGAGTGAGGCCGTGGAACGTCGAATTTTGGAGATTCTGAACCACCCAACCGTGTCTCCGTACGGTAATCCGATTCCGGGCTTGGGCGAGTTGGACCAGCCCGTGAGTGACTCGAGTCTGGCGGGCCTCACCACCCTTGATCGGATCGCTCGCAATGACTCGGCGCGGGTCACCGTTCAGCGCATTGGTGAGCCTGTGCAGATCAATCAGGATTTGATGGCAGCACTGCGTCGATCAGGTGCCATGCCCGGTGAGACCGTGAAGGTCGTTCGCTCACCCGGTGGAGTGCTCATCGGAAGTGCGGGGGAGTATGTCGAACTTGATGAGACGATGGCCTCACACGTGTTTGTGAAGCGGGCAGAAGCCGCACCTGCCTGACGAGGGGACTAGGCGCGCTGCAGCAGTGTCAGACCGGTACCGCTGCCGATACAGGTCTGCAGAACCAGATCAGCATCAAGGTTCGGGAGTGCACCTGACTGACGAGACAGATGGACGTGTCCGGTCACGACGTAGGTTCCTGCTGCTGCACCCGTGGTGACGGTCACCGTGGTGCCGGTGGGGACATATGCCATCCACTGGAATCCGCACCAGTTGTGGCCAGCGAGCCACATAGGGCTATGAGTCCACAGCACCAGATTGCACTTGTCGATCGCGGCCTGGGAACCCGGGTTGTCGACGTAATGCGAGATCGTGACTTTGTCGGTGGCGGGCTTGGCGGCAGCGACCTTCTTAACCACAGCCTTGGCCGTTGGCGTCGCAACCACAGCCTTGGCCGTTGGCGTCGCGACGGGCGTCGCGACTGCAGCAACGCTCGGCACCGCTGTGCTCGATGGGCTGGCCGTCGGCACGACCGCTGCAGCACCAAGGTAGGTGGTCTGGGCTGCAGCGGTGGCGGTGCTCTCACTGGAGCTTAGCGAGACCGTGGCTGGACGTGAGCCGGCATCACTGCGTACCCATGCAAAGGCGGTTCCCGTCGCGGATGCGGCGAACACCAGAGAAGCGGTGACGAAGACCGCCGTGCGGTGTAGGTGCCTTTGTGTGCTCACATCTATGTTCTCGACCCGCCAATCGGGTTACATAAGGGCCGCACGGCCATTTGCTCCAAATGGGTGAGCAAAGTCAGGTTCTGCTCAACCCATCTGTGACGCAGCGCACGTCAGAACCGCGTACGCTGCCGTTTCATGACTGATATCGACGCTGCTCTCGCCCGGATCGACGCCCTGATGGGTGACTTTGTCTCGTCAGGCACGGCCCCCGGGATCGCCTACGGTGTGGTTCGAGATGGTCATTTGATCCACTCAGGTGGTGCCGGGGTAACCCACGTCAACACGGACCATCGACCCAATGCTGATTCGGTATTCCGGATAGCCTCGATGACCAAGAGCTTCACGGCCGCGGCAATTCTTATGCTTCGGGATCAAGGCCTTCTGGTTCTTGATGCGCCTGTATCCACCTACGTACCCGAGTTGGATGGAGTGAGCCTTCCCACCTCAGATTCCCGTCCACCGACGGTGCGCGACATGCTCACGATGAGTGCCGGCTGGGCCACCGATGATCCGTGGGCTGATCGTCAGGAGTCGCTGGACCCCGCAGGCTTCACCGCCATGCTCGCCGCCGGCCTGACTTTCGATGAGACACCTGGAATTGTCTTCGACTACTCAAACCTCGGATATGCCCTGCTGGGCCGGATCATCACGAATATCTCTGGGGAGCAATTTCAGGACTACATCACGAACCGGATCCTTCGTCCGGTGGGAATGGTGTCATCGGGGTTCCGTCTCGAGGATGTGCCCCAGGAGCGGCTTGCAGATGGACACTTCCGTCGAGATGACACGTGGAATGTCGAACCCTGGGCTTCCACCGGTGAGTTCGCGGCGCTCGGAGGTATTGCAAGCACAGTGCGAGATCTCAGCCTGTGGGTTGCCACCCTGACCGGTGCTTTCCCGGCTCGTGACGACGAGGATCCAGGGGTGCCCCTTCGTCGTTCGTCGTTGCGAGAGATGCAACAGGGTGCGCGGTTCTTTACGGCGCAGCGAGGAGTCGACACGGGTACCGGCTACGTACGTGGGGAGTCCATGGCGTATGGCTTCGGTCTGGTTAACGCCGTGGACGAGCGATTTGGCGACATCGTCAGCCACAGTGGTGGATACCCGGGCTATGGCTCCCATATGTGCTGGCATCCCACGACGGGTCTGGGGTTCATCGGCCTGGCCAACGGACGCTATGCCAGTCCTGGACGTACAGCCGCCAGGCAGGCGCTGAACGCCCTCCTGGAGGCTGTTGATGCCCCTGCCCGTCGGGTTCGGATTACCCCCGCCACCCGCGCCGCGCAGAGCAGGGTCGATGCACTCCTTGATGAGTGGAACGATGAGGCGGCCGATCAGCTGTTCGCACCGAACGTCGATCTTGATCTGCCCCGCGAGTACCGCCGTCGTGAGATCCGCGCGGCAATCGAAAAGGTGGGTGGCCTGGTCGGACCGGCCCAGGAGTTGTCGGCCACGACGCCATCAGCCATTGAATGGGTTCGCCCTGGTGCAGCGGGTCGATTGAAGATCGATATTCAACTGATGCCGCGATTGGAACAGCGGGTTCAGACGCTCGGGGTTCAGGCAATTCCGGCACCGTCAGCCGAGCTCCGAGAGATCGCGGCTCAGGTGTTGGGGTCACTCCTGACAGCTGATGGTCAGTGGCCTGATGGGGTGGTTACCGATTCGTCGGTCGACCACGAGGCTGTGCTGCGCGGTGCGGCTGATGCTCGGGCAGTGGACGTCGCGACCGAACTTCCGGAGCATCCGAGCAGTGCCCGCGATGGATTCGATGCGTCGTTCGCGCTCAGAGGTCAGGGCGCAACGACCACTCTGAAGATCGCTGTGGATGCCGAGACTAAGGTCGTCACTCACTGCTCGTTCACGACAGCAGCTGATGCTTGGGCAAGCAAGGTCGAGATCATCGACTGACGTCGCAAACATGAGTGAGGGCCCCGGGGATATCCGCCGGGGCCCTCACTCATTGGTGGTCTTACAGTGCTGGAGTCATCTCCGTATCGATACCCTGCTTGCGGTCTGACGCCCGCCTGATCAGGTGAAGTGGGATGTACAGCAGCATGATCGCGATTCCGATCAGGAACAGGGTTGGTCCCGATCCAGCGGCAACGACGATGTCTGGTGCGTTCCAGCCACCGATCGTCCAGACAAGTGCCCAGAAGATGAAGATTGCCAGGGCAATCCACTTCATGAAGGTTGGCAGGCGGTACGGACGAGGCGTCTCTGGCCGCATGTGGCGGTAGACGAAGTAACCAAGGAGTGCAAGACCGCAGGCGAACAGGTAGCCAGCGTTGGAGAAGATGTAGATCGCAAGCGGTGAGCCAAAGAACAGCACGATGATCGAGCACACGACGTTGAAGAGCATCGCGCGATCGGGCACACCATGTGAGTTCACCTTGCCGAACCACTCGGGAAGGGCGCGGTCCTCTGATGCCTGCCAGAGTGAGCGTCCACAGCCCATGATGGCGTTGAGAACGGACAGGATCAGGGCGAGGATCAGCGGGATGCCGATAACCCACTGGACCCATGGCTGGTCACCGAAGAGCTTGGTGGTGAATTCGGTGTAGAGAGTCAGCGGATCGAAACTGTCGGCCGCGCCCAGAACTCCGACGAAAACCAGCGGGGTCATGATGTAGATGAATGCGCCGTAGATACCCTCGGCCGTCATGGCGATCTTGGCATCGCGTGCGGGTTCACGACATTCACCGACGTAGCAGGCGGCCGCCTCCATGGCGATAACGCTCCACGTGATTGGGAACACCCAGCCGAGATAGAAGGTCGGTGATCCGGTTACACCTTCTGGAAGACTGAAGCCGGCGATGTTAGACCAGTTCATGCTGCCTGGCTTGAAGAAGGGCAGGAAGATGAGCAGCGTGAGCGGCAGCATCGACAGGATGCCCAGGACGGTGGCGAATCGTGCACCGAGATTCAGGCCAAAGTGTGCGGGCAGGTACATGCCGATGATGCCGATGATCGAGATGATCAGCACCGTGAGGGAGATGGGTGACCCACC
>CAXBQZ010000043.1:0-22924 GCA_963978055.1 uncultured bacterium | reverse complement strand
AAGTGCCGGGACCGGTTCGGTGACCTGCTCAACCTCCTGGATCGCAACCACCAGTTCATCTCGACCGATGACCTCGCTCACCTGACCATGTGCCACACGACCCCGACCATCGGCAACTGAGACGTGCTCACCGACCGCGAGTCGTTTCACGGTGACGGCATGTCGCCCCTCTGCTCCGGTGAGCCGAACGTGACCTTCAGATGGCACGTCATCAACGAAGAAGAGAGGGTTGCTCATGCGGCCCGGCTCGTCAGGAATTGAATGCGTCGCGGATGCGGGAGAAGAACCCACCCTGGGATGAACTCTGATGCAGTGTTGGCTCAACCCGCTCTTCATTGCGAATGGCCGCAAGCTCACGAAGGAGCTCTTCCTGCCGAGTATCAAGCTTCGTCGGCGTCGCCACCTCAATGTGGACGAAGAGGTCACCACGTCCACTCCCTCGCAGGCGTGCGGTTCCCTTCTGTCGCATGACGATTCGCTGGCCGGATTGCGTGCCGGCCTTGACCTCGACGGCCTCCTCACCATCCAGGGTCATGATGTTGACGACGGTACCGAGCGCAGCCGCTGTCATGGGAACTGTGAGCGTGCAGTGAAGATCGTCACCCTCTCGGGTAAAGAACTCGTGCGGCTTCTCGGCAATCTCGATGTACAGATCACCCGCCGGACCACCGCCCTGACCGATCTCGCCCTCACCGCGCAGCTGAATCCGCGTTCCCGTTTCGACACCGGGTGGAATCTTCACAGTGAGCGTCCGACGCGTGCGCACCCTGCCATCTCCGGAACACTCCGGACATGGATGTGGGATCAATGTGCCGTAGCCCTGACACTGCGGGCAGGGACGTGAGGTCATCACCTGACCGAGGAAACTTCGCTGCACCGACTGGATCTCGCCGCGGCCCTGACACATGGTGCAGGGGACCACATCGGTATTGGGAGCGGTACCGGCCCCTGAGCAGTCCCCACAGACCACTGCCGTGTCGACCGCGATCTCACGAGTTCCACCGAAGGTGGCCTCGGTGAGGTCCACCTGCAGGCGGATCATCGCGTCCTTGCCACGACTCATGCGCTGGCGCGGGCCCCTGGACTGTCCGCCGAAGAAGGCATCCATGATGTCGCCGAAGCCGAAATTGCCGAAGCCGCTGGGGCCAGCAGATCCACCGAGGTCGTACATCTGACGCTTCTCAGGATCAGAGAGCACCTCATACGCGGCGGTGACATCCTTGAACCGATCCTGGGTAGCCTCATCGGGGTTTACATCCGGGTGCAGTTCACGGGCCAGTTTGCGGTAGGCGCGCTTGATCTCCTCCGGAGTGGCATCACGCGCAACCCCGAGTACGTCGTAGTAGTCAGCAGCCATCGACGTCACTGCTGCTCAGTCAGGATTCGCCCGACGTACCTTGCTACCGCACGAACGGAACCCATCGTGCTCGGGTAGTCCATCCGAGTTGGGCCAACGACACCCATCTGCGCCACCACTTCATCCCCTCGGGCATAGCCCACTGTGACCACTGACGTAGACGTCAGTCCCTCAACCTCGTTCTCATGACCGATGCGTACGCTCAGCGAGTCACCGGACATGCTCTCACCGAGCAGCCGCAGCAGCACCATCTGCTCCTCCAGCGCCTCGAGCACTGGACGCACCGAACCACCCCAGTTCTCTCCAAAGGCAGCCAGATTGGAGGTGCCCGCGAGCATCACCCGCTCCTCATGCCGCTCCACCACGGTCTCAAGCAAACTCGCGATGATGGCTGACACTCCGGGGCGCTCCTCGGGCGGGAAGTGCTGCACCAGTTCGCTCACCTTGGGAGCAACATCCACGAGGCGAACCCCGATGGCTGCCTCGGAGATCCGAAGCCGCAGTCGAGCGAGCAGATCATCAGAGATCGGGAACTGAATGTCGATGACGCGCTGCTCAACCCGCCCAGTATCTGCGATCAGCACCATCAGAACCCGCTGCGGGCCCAAACCCACCAACTCGATGTGACGCACCGTCGATCGAGTCAGTGACGGGTACTGCACCATCGCCACCTGATGGGTGAGCTGGGACAGCAGACGTACGGATCGCTGCATGACATCGTCGAGGTCGACAGCACCATCGAGGAATGACCCGATAGCACGCTTTTCCGCGAGGGACAGCGGCTTCACCTGTGAGAGTCGGTCGACGAACACTCGATAACCCTGGTCTGTGGGGATGCGCCCGGCACTGGTGTGCGGCTGGGCGATGAGCCCCTCATCCTCGAGGGCAGCCATATCGTTGCGGATGGTGGCCGGACTCACCCCAAGGGAATGACGTTCGACGAGAGAACGCGAACCTACCGGCTCATGGGTGGCCACATAGTCCTCAACAATCGCTCGCAGAACTGCGAGTCGACGATCCTCTGTCACTCACCCTCCTGACTGCGGTGCGGACACCTGTTGAGTTCTGGATCCGGTCTTGGCACTCGGTTCACTCGAGTGCCAAGTCTACGGGGTTCGGGTGATCTCCTCATGTTGGCGTGGATATACAGGGTTTGGCTGCGCTCAACTGGGTACCGTAGGACAGACCGCACACGGCGGGCGAAAGGGGAATCATGAGCTTTCCAACTCCTCCACCCGAGGAACCAGACTTCTCGGCACCCGGTGGTGCCACACCACCGCTACCACCACCGCCTGCTGGCTCTGAGCCGCCCATCGCGCCTCCGCCCTACACCCCACCACCGGCTTCACCCCCACCTCCCGCACCACCGGCTGGGCCACCTGCCCCCTATGTTCCACAGTCGACCGGGGTCAACATTGGCGAGGCCTTCAGCTGGGCCATCAGCGTCCTGCAGAAGAATCTCGGCGTACTGGTCGGGTTGGCCGCCATTCCCGCCGTTATCAACTTCGTGATCAATCTCTTCTCACGGTCGAACAGCAACGGGCAGAGCAATCCTGGGTTCCTGGGGTTCATTGTGATCTTCGTGCTCGCGGTGATCTCCTTCCTGGCGACGGTGGGTCTCAACCGAGCTGCGCTCAAGAGAACCCAGGGCATCACCCCCGCGTTCGACATGCTGATGAGCGGCGAGAATCTGGTCCCGTATGTCCTCACGTCCATCGTTGCCGGGATCGCGGCGGCCGCTGGCTTGATCGTGTTCTGCATCGGCGCGGTGATCGTGGCCACACTGCTGATCTTCGCGCCATGGCACTCACTGGATACAGGCGCAGGAATCGGTGAGGCATTCTCCAAGAGCTATCGGCAAGTCATCGGCAACCTCGGCGGCGTGATTCTGCTGATCCTGGTGTCACTGGCCGGTGCAGTTGTGTCACTGTGCACCTGTGGCATTGGCACGTTCTTCGTCACTCCGGTAATGGCTCTGATGACCGCACACGTCTACCGCCAGGTCAACGGTGAGCAGGTGGCCCCCGCCTAACGAGCGCCGGCTCCGGCTTGCTTCAGAAGGGGCGTCATGTGAGCAGATCAATGGCCAGACGATCTGCGAGCAGGCGCCCCTTGTGCGTAAGTGCGACAACTCCGGATTCCTGCCAATCAGGAACCACAAGGCCCTGATCCGCTGCCGCCGCGATGATCCCGCGCTGCGTGTCGGTCAGTGGCTCAACCACAAGACCTTCCCGCAGCCGGATTCCGAGCAGGATTGATTCGTCCCGCTGCTGGTCGCGCGTGAGGAGTTCACGCGCCTGTGCGGGGCTCTTCCCGGCGTCGAGCCGCTCACCATATGAGCTCGGATGACGCACATTCCACCATCTGGTACCGGCGATATGAGAGTGGGCACCTGGTCCGATCCCCCACCAGTCATCACTGCGCCAGTAGGCCAGATTGTGCCGACACTCGGCACCGGATCTGGCCCAGTTGCTCACCTCGTACCACTGGAATCCTGCTGCGGAGAGAGCATCATCGGCCTGTACATAACGGTCGGCCGCAATATCGTCGTCAACATCAGCGATCTCACCACGACGGACCTTGCTCGCCAACCGAGTGCCATCTTCGACGATGAGTGAGTAGGCCGATACGTGATCAGCACCACTGCCGATGGCAGCATCAAGTGAGCGAGCAAAATCCTCTCTCGTCTCGCCCGGGGTCGCGTAGATCAGGTCGACGTTTACATGCTCGAACCCCGCCTCCCGGGCCTGAGCCACGGCCTCAACCGCCCGACCTGGGGTGTGAGTGCGTTCAAGGATTGCAAGAACGTTCGTCGCCACACTCTGCATCCCGAAGGAGATGCGGGTGAAGCCAGCCGATCGCAACTGCTCAAGTGAGGAATTGGTCACCGAATCCGGGTTGGCCTCTGTGGTGACCTCCGCTCCAGGCGCGAGGCCGAATTCCCCATCAATGGCATCCAAGATTGCGGCAAGGTCCTGTGGCGGCAACAGCGTCGGAGTGCCGCCGCCAAAGAAGACTGTGCTCACCGGCACGGTCTTGTCACCGAGAACTCGTCTCGCGAGTCGGATCTCGGAGATTGCCTGTGCCGCATACCCCTGTTGACTGGCATGGGTACCGAGCTCAGCCGCTGTGTAGGTGTTGAAATCGCAATACCCACAACGCGATGCGCAGTAGGGCACGTGAACGTAAACGCTGAACGGTCGCTGTCCGAAGGCGTGTGCGGACTTCTCTGGAAGTGATCCGTCGTCCGGGACGGGTTCACCTTCGACGGGCGCTGACGGCATCGCTCACGAATTCGGATACATCGACTCGATCACGTCGGCAAAGGTGGTCTCCACAACCTTGCGCTTGATCTTCAGGCTCGGAGTGAGTTCACCCTCCTCTACGGATAGGTCGCGAGGAAGGATGCGGACATCCTTGATCGTCTCCCAGCGATTGAGTCCAGTGTTCAACTCGGTGACCGCATCGCGAACGATCTTGTCGATCTCCGGTGATGCCGCCCACTCGGCCATGCCACCCTGCACCCCAGCTGCCTTCGCGACCCCGCCCGCCACATCCGGATCAAGGGTGACGATCGCCGTTGCGTAGTTGCGACCATTGGCGTGAACAATCACGTTCCCGAGAATCGGGCACAGCGCCTTCAGACGAGATTCGATCAGGGCCGGGGCGATGTACTTTCCACCACTGGTCTTGACCAGGTCCTTCTTGCGGTCGGTAATGCGGATGTATCCGTCGTCATCGATCTCACCGATGTCGCCGGTGGCGAACCAGCCATCTCCGAGGAGCACCTCGGCGGTTGCATCAGGCAGATTGTGGTAACCGCGCATGATTCCATCGCCACGAAGCAGGATCTCCCCATCCTCAGCGATCTTGGCCTGTGTTCCCGGGAATGGCAGACCTACGGTGCCGACCCAGTTGTGGTTGAGTCGTCCCACACAGGCCCCCGCCGAAGTCTCCGTGAGGCCATATCCTTCGAGCAGTGGCAGGCCCACGGCCGCGAACCACATGCTCACGTCCTTGGACAGCGCAGCTGATCCGGAGATCAGGAACTCGATGTTCCCGCCCAGCCGCTCACGAACCTTGCCGAGTACCAGTTTGTCAGCGATGGCATGCTGAGCCGATAGCGCAAAGGGGACGGAGGTTCCCGCGAGCCGGTGCTCGGCAACCTGCTGACCGATGCCGATGGCCCACTTGTAGATCGATGCCTTGGCACCACCTTCGGCCTCCGTGGTCGAAACAACACGCGCGTAGACCTTTTCGAAGATGCGCGGAGCACCACCCATGAAGTGGGGCTTGATCTCCGCGAGGTTGTCGACAATCTTGTCAACGCGTCCGTCAACTGCGGTGGTGAATCCGAGCTGAAGCTGTGCGGAGATAAGGACCTTGCCGAAGGAGTGCGACAGCGGCAGCCAGAGGAAGTGAGTTTTGCGCAGGGGATCTGTGATCACTCCCATCGCGTCGATGGCAGCACCCTCGTACGTCCAGTTGCGGTGTGTGAGCTCAACTCCCTTGGGTTTGCCCGTGGTGCCAGAGGTGTAGATGAGAGTGGCCAGATTGTCCGGGCCAACCGCTGCGTTCGCCCGCGTTACCGCATCCGCGTCTGAAGCCAGCAGGGTTCGCCCACGTGCGGCCAGATCATCGAGTGTGATGACCCACGAGTCGGTGCGAACAACTGGATCCACGCCAGCCGTGTCCATGAGAATGACACAGTCAACGCCGGCGATATTCGATCGCTGCTCGAGAAGCTTCGCCAGCTGCTTGGCATCCTCGGCCACCACAAAGCGCGAACCGGAGTCACTGATGATGTAGGCGACATCCTCGGAGTTGGTGGACGGGTACACCGTGGTGGTGGCGCCACCTGCGCACATCACTGCAAGATCGGCGAAGATCCATTCGAGCCTAGTGGTGGAGGCGATAGCAACGCGTTCCTCGGGCTGCAGGCCCAAGGCAAGGAACCCGGCGGCGAGATCAGTGATCCGCTCATTACTTCGCGCCCAGGTCCACGACTCCCATCCGGTACCCGTCGGTGCACGAAAGGCCTCATGTGCGGGGGTGGCATTCACGCGGCTGAAGAGCAGCGCACCCATCGACACAGCAGGGGTCGGAAGGGATTCCGGTGCAACACTCACGCGACCCGCATGTGGAACTGCAGACTCAGACACCGACGTCCTCCCAACCGCTCCGGTTTATCCGGAGTTCTCGTAGGGAAGCGTAGTCGGCAGCGGGCGTAGATGCTGCGGTTCCGTGACAAGGAAGAGCAGTGCGGACACAGAAAGTACCCAGCACGCCGGACCTCCTTATTTCGGCTTGGCTGGCGATTCGTCCGTCGACAGTGCGGCGATGAAGGCCTCCTGAGGCACTTCGACCCGTCCCACCATCTTCATTCTCTTCTTGCCTTCCTTCTGCTTCTCAAGCAGTTTGCGTTTGCGGCTGATATCACCGCCGTAGCACTTGGCAAGAACATCCTTGCGGATGGCCCTAATGGTCTCGCGGGCAATGACTCGCGCGCCGATGGCAGCCTGGATGGGCACCTCAAACTGCTGACGAGGAATGAGCTCCTTCAACTTGCCGGCCATCTGCACGCCGTAGGCGTACGCCTTGTCCTTGTGGACGATGGCCGAGAAGGCATCCACGGGATCACCGTGCAACAGGATGTCGACCTTGACCAGATCAGAGACCTGCTCCCCCGTCGGTTCGTAATCCAGAGAGGCATAACCGCGAGTCTTCGATTTCAGCGCATCGAAGAAGTCGAACACGATCTCCGCCAGCGGCAGGGTGTAGCGCAGCTCGACGCGGTCCTCAGACAGGTAATCCATACCCATCAGATTGCCGCGGCGGGTCTGGCACAGCTCCATGATCGCGCCCACATAGTCGCTGGGAGCAAGGATGGTGGCACGCACCACCGGCTCGTTCACCTCGGCGATCTTGCCGGACGGAAACTCACTTGGATTGGTGACCGTCTGCTCACTGCCGTCGTCCATCCGCACCCGGTAGATCACATTGGGAGCGGTGGAGATCAGGTCGAGGTTGAACTCGCGCTCGAGGCGTTCACGCACGATCTCAAGATGCAGAAGGCCCAGGAAGCCACACCGGAATCCGAAGCCCAGAGCGACGGAGGTCTCGGGCTCGTAGATGAGCGCGGCGTCATTGAGCTTCAGCTTGTCGAGAGCGTCACGCAGGAGCGGGTAGTCCGACCCGTCCAGCGGGTAGAGCCCGGAGAACACCATTGGCTTGGGATCGCGATAACCACCAAGTGCCTGGGTGGCACCATGCTGGGCCGAGGTAACCGTGTCACCAACGCGCGATTGACGCACGTCCTTCACTCCCGTGATCAGGTAGCCCACCTCGCCGACCCCGAGCGCTTGTGAGGCGAGTGGTTCAGGTGAGATCACACCCACCTCGAGCAGTTCGTGATGAGCACCGGTGCTCATCATCGAGATCCGCTCACGGGTGGAGAGTTGGCCATCGACAACGCGCACGTAGGTGACAACACCGCGGTAGGTGTCGTAGACGGAGTCGAAGATCATTGCTCGGGCCGGTGCATCGGCATCACCGACGGGCGCCGGCACCAGTTTCACCACCTCGTTGAGAAGCTCATTGACCCCAAGCCCGGTCTTCGCACTCACCTTCAAGACGTCATCAACATCACAGCCAATGATGTGCGCGAGCTCCGCGGCGTATTTCTCGGGCTGGGCGGCGGGTAGATCGATCTTGTTGAGTACCGGGATGATCTGCAGGTCGTTCTCGAGAGCCAGGTAGAGGTTGGCCAGCGTCTGCGCCTCGATGCCCTGCGCGGCATCAACCAGGAGGATGGCACCCTCACAGGCGGCCAGACTCCGCGAGACCTCATAGGTGAAGTCAACGTGGCCGGGCGTATCGATCAGGTTCAGGATGTACGTGACTCCATCGTCAGCGGTGAAGGGCAGGCGCACGGCCTGGCTTTTGATGGTGATGCCCCGCTCACGCTCGATGTCCATGCGGTCGAGGTACTGGGCACGCATCTGTCGCGGGTCAACCACCCCGGTGAGCTGCAGCATCCGATCAGCCAACGTCGACTTGCCATGGTCGATGTGGGCAATGATGCAGAAATTGCGGATCAGCGAGGGATCGGTGGAGCCCGGCTGGGGTGCGGACGAAGTGGCCACGTGAGTCAGGAAATCCTTACTAGAGCGTGCGAGACCCGCCTATCGTCCCACGAACGAGGCCGGACGCCGAACCAGACCAGCGGTGCCGACCCCATTCTTCGTGATTCCTCGTGCACAGCCTGATTTGTCGCCGAACGCATCCAGCAGGTATTCTGAGCAGTCGGACCGGCGCCTGCGCTGGTGCGACCCTTCCGGAACGACCTCCCGCAACGAAAAGGCACAGAGCACCGTGGCGAATATCAAGTCGCAGATCAAGCGCAACCGTACGAATGAGTTGGCTCGCCAGCGCAACAAGGCGACCCGCTCGTCGCTCAAGACCGCTGTGCGCCGCTTCCGTGAGGCTGCTGCTGCCGGTGATGCCGAGGCCGCGGCTGAGTACGCCCGCCAGGCCACGCGCGCTCTCGACAAGGCCGCGAGCAAGGGCGTCATCCACAAGAACCAGGCTGCCAACCGCAAGTCCGCGATCGCATCGAAGGCTGCCTCACTGAGCGCGTAGTTCCCAGACTTTCGAAAGGCCCGTGTCCCCGTGGGATGCGGGCTCTTTCTTTTGCTGGTGATCCGCGCTGGTCGCCACGCACGTGATTCGAGTGGCAGCTCGCACAGCCAAGCACTACCCCTCAGCGGGAGCGGTGAGTGACCATCTCGATCAGTGTGCTCTCCAGAACGTACGTCCCCTGATCCCGGTCGAGTCCGGGCTCGACCAGCGCTCGACCATCGATGGCCCGACCCTTCACCGCAGCATCGGCGACCGCTATGTTGACGATGGCTGCTGCCAGGGCAGAGGGGTGCCAGCGAGCAGCCGCCTCGCGCAGAGTGCGAACCTTGAACGGCGGGACGCCGGCCTCTTTGGCGACTTCGGCCTCACTTGCTCCCCGCGGCGCACTGGCCACCTTGGCAAGACCCCGCAGCCCGGCTGCCACTGCGGCCGACAGCGCCGGTGAGGCGTTGCCATCATTGTGCAAAGCCCATCTGGTCAGGCGCAGCACCTCAGTTGCCCTGCCGGCGACGACCGCGTCAGAGACCAGATAGCCGGGTACGTCAGCTATTCCCCCGTGATACGCACCGACCACTTCTGCGGTGAGCGGATCCTGCGGAATATCACTCGCAAGCTGAGCGATGGCAGAGGCAAGAGCACGCGGATCCTCGCCCACTGCACTGCGGAGCGCCTCGATGGCATCGGGAGTTGCAGTTCTCTTCAAGGTCTTGAGCTCCCGGCCGATGAAGTCGGTGATTCCCGGCCTGTTGAGCTTGTCGCAGGGAACCACAGTGAACTCAGCGGAGGTCAATGCATCGGCCACCTTCCGGCCACGTAGCCCACCTTGGTGGATGGCCACGAGGCGAACATCACCGTCTTGGGCGGCAGTGAGCAGAACCTGCAGCATCGCCTCATCAGCAGCCTCCGCCGCCGCCACAACCACAACGGCTGCGTCACCGAACAGATTCGGTGAACACGCCTCAACGAGGTCACCGAGCGCTTCGTCACGGGACAGATCAATCTGGCGAACCTCGATTGTCGGGTCGGACGCCCGAGCTGCCGCGATGACGACGCCAACAACCCGCTCGGCCAGAAACGACTCACCCCCAAGGGCAAGGACGGCTGGTGACGCAGCGATCTCAGCCTCTGCAACAGAGGCGGTTTTCTGCGCTCGTTTGGCTGGCGGGGTCATAGACACACAGCATGTCACGTCGATGCGACAGCAGACGGACAACCCAGCGAAATCAACCCCACGATGGGTGATGCATGAGTTGCAGGTCACCAGCTGTGGTTCGAACGACGGCGAGATCTCCGTCCAGATCCGTGCGTCCAACAATGGCACCGATACGTCGGTAGGCGTCGACCGTACCCGGCCATGGGTGACCGTAGTCATTGTGCAGACCCACGCCTATCAACGCGATCCTTGGCCGGCTGACCAATGCCCACGCAGGTGACTGCTTGGCAGAGCCATGATGAGGCACCTTCACCACATCTACCCTGCCGATCAGTCCGGATGCCAGCACGGCCTCCTGTGCTGCCGTTTCGAGATCACCTCCGAGTAGGACTCGAATACCGGCAACCTGCGCTACCAATGTGACGCTTGCGTTGTTGGGATCGGACCCAACACCACGCAAGATCCTTTGAGGCCAGATCACTTTCATCGAAACAGGTCCCACACCAAAGACATCACCTGGGGCAGCCCCTCGCTCACGGACGCCCGCGTCATGAGCCCATACATGAACCCGATGCGCCTCGCTACCCGGCTCCCCCAGGGGCGATTCCTCGATCAACGCCGGGTGGGCGACCGCCAGAAGTCCGGGGAGACCTTCAACATGATCTGCGTGGAAATGAGTGAGTACCACCATCGGCACCCGGGAGATGCCGGTGCGCTGCAGGCAGCGGGATTCAGCCGTTGGGTCTGGCCCCGTATCGACTGCAATCGCTGAGGATTCATCGATCCTGAGCAGCATCGAATCACCCTGGCCGACATCGCACATGATGATCTGCCAGCCACTAGGTGGCCAGCTGCTGGAGAGCCCGACTGGTGTTGCCTTTGGTGCCGGCACACCCAGACACAGCAGGAGTCCAACGCCCATGACCCCTGCACATACTCGGCGCACTCGAGGTGTTGGGGCTATCGCGAAGGCCGTTGCACCGGCCCCCACCAGAACCAGGATCAGAGCCGAACCGGCCAACCCGCCTGCCCACGGGGTCGCCGGCATGTTCTGAGCAACCCAGCGGGCCACTGCGGCAATCCAGGCAGTCGCCCAGCAGCCGGGAAGTACGACGAGGTTCGCCACCGTGGGGCTCACCCAACCCACGACCCCTGCGAGCAGGCCGCTGATGGTGGCTGGGAAGACGGCAGGCTCGGCAAGAACATTGGCCACGATCCCACCCACCTGGACACCGTTGCCGAAGATCACCGATACCGGCGCCACCACGATGGTGGCGGCGATCGCACACACTCCTGCCGCCACAGCCCCAACCAATATTCGGCTCAGGAGTGAGCCACCCTGAAACCTCGGCCGCAGGTTCGCCACGATGCAGAGTGCGCCAGTGGCCAGAACGGACATCGCAAAGCCTGGGGAAACCGCCAGGAACGGATCGACCAGTACTAGCACACAAACAGTGCAGGCAAGGACTCCAAGCGGACGCAGTCTCCATCCCAGCGCCTGCGCCCCGAGGGCAGCCAACGACATGAGGGCAGCGCGATCAACCGAGGGCTGGGGCTGCACGACCACGACGTACGCAACGACACCGATGGCAAGGGCCAGCAGCTGCACCCTCCCGCGACCTACCCCTACCCCACGAAGTACCGCCAGCCACATGATCAGGACGATGCTGATATTTCCCCCAGACACAGCGGCCACGTGCGATAACCCGCTGTCCCGCATCGCGGTCAGCAGATCCTCGGGCATCTGATTCGTCTGGCCAACGACCAAGCCCGGCAGCAGACCACGAACATCGGGGGGCTTCGCCTCGACACTGCGGGCCACCGAATGACGAAAGGATGCGGCGAGCAATTGCCAGGCCGGCGCCTGACGCATCATGACGATCGAGGCCGCTGACAATCGCACACCCAACCCGCGCAGTGGGTCAGCCGGGCCAACCCGCCCACGCACATGGACAACAGCGCCCGGCACCATGTCGTGCGTGGTTCGACGCAGATCAAGTTCGATGGGCAGGTTCGCGACATATGGCGTGAGACCGATGTGCGACCAACGGACGATCGTCGCTCGGCATCGCCACGAGTCATCGAGACGTCGCGGACCACTGACTCGGCCGGAACGCAGCTCTGGAACTGAATTGATCACGATCTCGGCGTCGATCAGCGCATGTGCTGATGAGGTGTTGACCAGCGGGTCCGAGAGCAGCGGAGAAACCCGCCATGTGGCTGACGCAGTACACGTCACGACGGCGACGAAACAGGCCACGAGAGCCACGCGAGCGGATCGGAACCTCGAGAACCGGCCTGTGAGCAGAAGCCACACCATTACTGCCAACACCAGGCAGGCAACGGCCGCACACGTGTGCTGCACGCCCAGATGGATCTCTCCAGCCACGATCAGGGCAACAAGACCCCAACCACCCGCCCCGATGGCCAGCATGAGTCGATCAGCAGCATCCAGCGTCGGACTATGGGGCCTCGCTCGGCCGTCCTCGTTGCTCATACGTGAACGAATGGGCGGAGTCGCTCGAACGTGCGTTGACCCACCCCTGAGACTTCGTGAAGTTGATCGATCGTTGTGAATCGACCATGCTGCGCACGCCAGGCCAGAATTCGACCAGCCATCACCGGCCCAACTCCTGGCAGTGAGTCAAGAGCCGCCAGATCGGCTGTGTTCAGATCAATGGACACCGGGGTCCCGGGTACCTGGTCTGCAGTTGGCAGCGCCTGCGGGTTCAGGGTTGGGTCCGAGTGAGAGACAACAATCTGCTCGCCATCGACCAGTCGCCTCGCAACATTGAGGCCGCCGCTGGAGTGATGAGACAGGAGTCCACCTGCCGCTTCGATTGCGTCAGCAACCCGGCTTCCATCCGGCAGGGTGACCAAACCCGGCTCATGTACCTCCCCCAGTACCTGCACGATGATGGTGCGCAATGAGGCCGTGGCCGATGTATTTACTCCTGTGGGGACACCCCCTGACGTCACCGATCCGGGGCCAGTCACCCCACTGACCAGTGGCACCGGGCTACCCGTGGACAGTTCCACCACACTGGCAGGTGCCATCGACGTCATATGGGTGAAGATCCACATCACCACAGCGGTGAGAGCTATCGCAGCCACCACGGGACGAATCGAGGACTGGCCAGGCAGCAGCTCAGTGAAGCGATCCAGCAGGGACTCCGACTGAACGGGTTCGTCGTCGTCCTGCGCCATGAGGGTCCCGGGCGGGTGGCCGTCACGCAGTGCGAGCAGCCGCGCCCTGGCCTGTTCTGAATCGATGCGCCGTCGGGTGATCACCTGTGGACGGTATGGATCCAGATCTAGGCCGGAAGGTCCCCAGATATTGATGACGGGAGGAAACGCCGGTGCGCAGAACTGGGGAAACCCCGCGGATCACGTAGGACGGGGTGAAATTCCCACGGCAACCATCCCCGGGCCAACATGGGCGCCAACGACGGCTCCGACTTCACTTACCAGGATGTGTGCGTCCGTGAGCGAAGCCGCAAGCAGTTCGGCCAGGGATTCAGCCCGCGCAGCGGCGTCCAGGTGCTGCACTGCCACATCGCAGGGCCGCCCAGCTGCGCGTTGAACAGCCAGTTCGGTGAGCCTTACCAACGCCTTGGCGGAGGTTCGGACTCGCTCACAGGGGACGACTCGTCCGTCCACCAGTTCAAGAATCGGCTTGACGGACAGCGCCTGGCCAAGGGCGGCAGCGGCAGCCGTGACCCGTCCGCCACGACGAAGGTAATCCAAGGTGTCGACGTAGAACAGGGCACTACTTGTAGCTACCCGATCCATGATCGCGGCGGTGACCTCGTCAACCGAACCACCGGCGTCGGCGGTGGTCACCCCGTCGAGAATTGCGAATCCCATCGCCATCCCGACACTTCTGGTATCGAGAACTCTCACCGGAATCGGAGATTCCCGAGCAGCGATGACGGCTGAGTCGTACGTGCCGCTCATATCGGCCGACAGATGTGCCGAGACGATATCGGTTGCTCCTGCGGCCGCCGCGGCATGGTAGGCGGCAAGAAACCTGGCCGGAGTTGGTCGGGATGTTGTGACGGTAAGCCGTCGTCGCAGGGCATCAGCAAGCTCAACAGATGAGATGTCAACACCCTCGTCGTACGCGACTCCGTCAACCACAACACTCACGGGCACCACGGAGATGTGGTGCTGTGCGATCAACTCGGCCGGTAGGTACGCCGTGGAGTCGGTGACCAGTGCGACCTTGGGTTGCTGACTCACGAGCCTGGGACGATATTGACCAGATTCGGCGGACGGACGATCACGGTGCGAATGGACGCCCCACCCAGCGCAGCGATGACGGCAGGGCTGGCGAGTGCGAGTGCCTGCAATGCATCCTGGGAGATGTCAGGAGCCACATCGAGCCGGTCGCGCACCTTGCCGGCGACCTGCACCACGCACACCACGGATTCCTTCACCAGCAGGGCTGGATCCACCTCGGGCCAACCAGACAGGGCGACCGTCGGCTGGTGACCCAACCGCTCCCACATCTCCTCAGCGGTGTACGGCGCGACCAGAGACAGCATCTTGGCGACTGCCTCTGCAGCCTCACGGACTGCAGGATCCGCCGGACCGACGCCACTGTCGATGGCCTTGCGCGTGATGTTGACCAGTTCCATGGTCTTTGCCACCGTGACATTGAATCGGTATGACTCAACCGCCTTGGCCGCCTCGTCAACAGTTCGCGCGACGGCCTGACGCAGGGCCAGATCTCCGCTGGCGAAATCAACCCCGGGCGCACTGGTGACATCGCCGGAGAGTCGCCATGCACGAGCCAGGAACTTCTTCGCACCTGAGGGTGAGACGTCCGCCCAGTCGATATCGTCCTCCGGCGGACCGGCGAACACCATGGTCAGACGTACGGAGTCGACACCGTTCTCCGCGAGCTCATCACTCAGGCGTACCAGATTGCCGCGTGACTTGCTCATGGCTGATCCGTTCATCACAACCATGCCCTGATTGAGCAAGCGGGTGAACGGCTCATTGAAGTCGACCATGCCCATATCGTTGAGCACCTTGACGAAGAATCGTGAATAGAGCAGATGCAAGATGGCATGCGTGACCCCACCGACATACTGATCGATGGGCAGCCACTCACGAGCCTGCTCCACATCGAATGGTCCATCGGTCTTCTGCGGATCGAGGTAGCGCAGGAAGTACCAAGACGAATCAACGAACGTATCCATCGTGTCGGTATCGCGCTTGGCCGGCTCACCACATCGTGGGCACGGCACATTGACCCAGTCAGCGGCTCCACCCAGTGGTGAGGTGCCCTTCGGCTTGAGATCGAGGCCCTCAGCAGCTGGCAGGGTGACCGGCAGCTGATCGTCCGGCACTGGAACCTCTCCACAGGTTTCGCAGTGGATGATCGGGATCGGTGTTCCCCAGTAGCGCTGACGCGAGATCAGCCAATCCCGCAGACGGTAGTTCACAGCACCCGTGCCCAGACCGCGCTCCTCAAGCCAGGCAATCATGGCGCTGATCGCCTGTGCCTTGCCCAGTCCGTCCAGGAACTCGGAGTTGACTGCCGGGCCGTCACCGGGGTACGCCTCACCCTCCCAATCGGCGGGCGGCTGAACCACGGTGACGATCGGCAGATCGAAGACCTTCGCGAACTCGTAGTCGCGCTGATCATGGGCAGGTACGGCCATGATGGCGCCCGTGCCGTAATCAGCAAGGACGTAGTCGGCTGCGTAGATGGGCAGGTGAGCACCATTCACCGGATTGATCGCGTATCGGTTCAGAAACACACCCGTCTTCGGACGATCGGTGGCCAACCGATCGATATCGCTGTCAGCTTTGATTCGCTCGAGGTACTCGGTGAATTCAGCCTCAGACGGCGTACCCGCAGCCAACTCGGCGGCCAAGGCTGAGTCCGCCGCGACCACAAAGAAGGTGGCACCGAAAAGCGTGTCGGGTCGGGTGGTGTACACCGTAACGGGCTCATCACGACCGTCGATCCGGAAGGTGACCTCAGCACCCGTGGAGCGGCCGATCCAGTTGCGCTGCATGAGCAGAACCTTCTCCGGCCACTTACCTTCCAACTGATCCATATCGGCCAGAAGACGGTCGGCGTACTCAGTGATCTTCAGATACCACTGGGTGAGTTTGCGCTTGGTGACCACAGAGTCACAGCGCTCACAGCGTCCGGCAACCACCTGCTCATTGGCCAGTACCGTCTGACAGGTGGGGCACCAGTTGACGGCCGAATCCTTGCGATAGGCCAAGCCACGCTCGAACATCTTCAGGAAGAGCCACTGATTCCAACGGTAGTACGACGGATCCGAGGTCTGCAGGACCCGATCCCAGTCGAAGGAGCAGGCGTATCGACGCATGGACGCCTTCTGCTGGGCGATGTTTTCATCCGTCCAGCCTGCTGGGTCGACATTGTTCTTGATTGCTGCATTCTCTGCCGGCAGACCAAAGGAGTCCCACCCGATGGGGTGCATCACATTGAAGCCCTTGAGCGCCCAGTACCGGGCAATGACATCACCCATGGCATAGGCCTCGGCATGACCCATGTGCAGATCACCAGATGGGTACGGAAACATGTCGAGTACGTACTTGCGCGGACGAACGTCATCGGGGCGACCACTGCGGAATGGGGCGATCTCATCCCAGACAGGAAGCCACTTCTCCTGTACGGCGTGAACGTCGTAAACCTCGCGGCCCTGCGGGTCCTGCGCACTTTCGGTCTGCGTCATAACTCATCTCTTGAATCAGCGGTTCTCGGCGGCGAGGCGTCGAATCCATCAGCAGTGCTCAGCGAGCACAGCATCCAGTTCGGTGAGGAATCGATCAGCATCATCCTGAGAGAAGACTAGCGGGGGTCGAATCTTCAGGTTGTTGTTGTAGAGCCCGGCCGTACCAATAAGGATATTCCGTCGCCGCAAACCATTTACCACCTGGAGCATCAGGTCTTCATTTGGAGCACCTGAAGTCGGCTCGATCAGCTCAACCCCGATGAAGAGCCCATCACCTCGTACTTGGGAGATCTGCTCATACTGGGTCTGCAACCCACACAGTCTCTCCCTCAGATATGTGCCCACTGTCGCGGCGTTGAGTTGGATCTGCTCATCCCTGATCACGTCGAGCACGGCTTGGGCAGCGGCAATTGCCGTCGCATTACCCCCGAAGGTGTTGAAGTAGCGCATCTCACGTCCGAATCGCTCGATCACCTCTGGGCGCATCATCACGGCGGCCACCGGGTACCCATTGCCCATGGGTTTGCCGACACACACCAGATCTGGGATGAGAGGTTCCGTCGGCGAACTGTGGCGTGCGAAGCCCCACATCGCCGAACCGGTTCGTCCAAATCCAGGCTGCACTTCATCGGCAATGTAGACGCCGCCGGCCTGTCGTGCCACGGCCACCGCCGGGCACAGAAAGCCGATCGGATCAGCAAACACGCCATCAGAGGCGAAGATGGAGTCGACAATGAGGGCAGCGAATCTGATGCCCGAGGTCGTCAAATCGTCGATAGCCGACCGCACCTGGGCCGCGAACCACTCACCCAGCGTGGATCCCGCAGGAATCTGACGTGGATCGGGTGCATCAACAACTCGAACCCAGGGCGGCAGGCTCGCCAGACCACCGAGTGAGGGTGAGATCGATGCCGCCTCCGTCGTCACACCGTGATACGCATTGCGCGTGACCACAACGCCGGTCCCACCTGTGTGATGCTTGGCAATCCGAAGGGCGAGATCAACGGACTCCGAGCCGGTGCAGGTGTACATGACATGGCCGATCTCCGGTGGGAGGGTGGCCAGCAGTTGCTCGGAGTACTCGACGATTCCGCGGTGCAGATATCGGGTGTGCGTACTGAGTTGGGCCGCCTGCTTTGAGATTGCAGCAACCACCCGGGGATGTGCATGACCAACGGATGGAACGTTGTTGTAGACGTCCAAGTACTCCTGACCGGTTACGTCGTACAGGTGCACCCCACTCCCCCGCACGAACTCGATCGGCTCGTCGTAGAACAGTCGATAGGCAGGGCCGAGTGCAGCGATGCGACGTCGAACCAGCTCTGCGTGCTCCGGGGTGAGCGAATCGATATCTCGCGCATTGAAGTAGTTGGACGGTCCAACTAGACGTGGCTCAGCCATGACGTAGCCCTTCATGTGGAGCGATGTTGTTGACGAGGTTGAGAGCAATGGTGGCGCTGGCCAGGGTTCGCGAGGTGTAGTCGGCATTCTGTGGATTCATCGCACTGAGCCATGAGCCAAGTAGAAGCCGCTGTGACAGCCGAGCACGGACCAGATCGGGCAGCAATTCCCATTCAGCATCGGTGAGTTCACGTTGCAGATTGAAGGCCCGCGCGAGGGCGTAGGGGTTGATCCATGGGTCACGCTCAGGCCTGCTCACATCGATGACGTAGCTCATGGCAAGACCGACATCTGCAACAGTCGCCGAGTGCACCACATCACCGAAGTCCAAAATGCCGACGACCTGATCCGGGTCATCTCCTGAAATCAGGAGATTGTCACTGTTGAGGTCGTTGTGTATCACCTGCTGCCTAGCAGCCATCAGCTGTGGTCCAGTGATCTGATCGAATCGGTCGAGATGCTCGGCCACCAGCGCTCGGGTGTGTGGATCGGTGATATGCGGCAGATGTGCGCGCAGGGTTCCCACCTGCTTCAGATCCCAGGCTAGATACCGCCTGGCCCCCGGGTGGTCGAACCCCGAGAGCGCACGGTTGAGGCGTCCGAGCAATCTGCCACGACTCGCCGCCTGTGCTTCGGTGAGGACGTCCAAGGTGGGGATCTCACCGGGAAGCCAGGTGAGCAGCCGGGCGATCCGCGGCTCACCATCCATTCCGATGACAGTGGTGAGCAGTTCGCCTGCACGGGTGGGAAGGACGCGCGGCACAGGCAACGTAGGATCCTGGTCCTGCACATGAACCAGCACCCGCACCGACAGATCGATCTCGTCCATCGAATCGACCGGGTTGGCCACCTTGAGCAGAACCCTGGATCCCGACGGCTCGTCAATCACATAGGTATCGTCACGCTCAGTGGCCAGACGCGTGAGGCGCACCGGCTCTACGCCGAACTGCTCGTCGGCGATCTCGCGGATCTTCGCGGCCGAGAGCGGAGTGAATGATGCGACCAGACTCTCATCAGCACCATCAGTCAGCACGGCTCCACGTTACCGCGCCCGCGAGATCAGACGGAGACCTCCTGTGCAACCTCGCTGGTTGCGTGCGACCGGCGACGTCCTGAAAGCAGCACCCCGGTCAGAAGCGCTCCGAAGACAGCACCACCAAGCGCGAAGACCCACGGCAGAAACGACGGAGCCGACGTGACGGAGACGGTCGGGGCAGACATGTCCATGCCGCTCATGGAACCGGCGCTCATGCTGTCACCGAACCCCTGTCCCTTCGGGACAGTGAAGGTGACATCAACCTCGATATCGTCGCCTGACATGTTGTCGGCGCCGACCATGTAGTCACCGTGATCGTTGGCTTCCAGGCCGATCGTGAGAGTGTGATCACCATCGCCGAAGTCGCGCGTCGGGATGAAGACCCACGGCCCGTAGGCTCGTCCAACATCATTGCCGTCGATGCTCAGGTGAGCGTGACCCTGCCCCTGGACGTATCCCTGACCTACCGACTCCGGGGCAAAAGTAAATCTCGTCGTAATGATGTGTACGTTGATTCCGCCACCCATCGAGTCCCAGGCAGCGGTGGCTGTGACAGTTGGCGCCACATCAGCGGTGATTGCGTGGGACTTTCCACCGTGGGCAGATGCAGCAACCGGACTCATGACAACGGCCATGACAACACCAGCAGCAAGTAGACCGGCACGTCGACGCATAAACCCCTCCCAGACTCACCATCTAAGGTACGTCGGAAAGCTACGGTGAGCGACCATTTCATGGGCCAATTGGGTGATCAGCCCCGAAACACCAAGGCATCGACGACGGGGCGCTGATACTCCGATATCGGCCGATCGAGGCGGACCAATGGACCACCGACCGACCGACGAATCAGCAGAGTCGTAGAGGTTCCACCGTCGAGGGCCGTTGCATGACGGGCACCCAGGGCACGCAGGATCTCCGCAAACTGATGGACGGTGGACCCACCCCAGCGCGTGCCATCGACGGTAGCCCGCCCTGACACAGTGACCACGAGTTCGTCACCATTTGCCAGCCAGCCGATGGCCGAGCGCGGCCGCAGATTCTCATCACGTCCGATACAGCTCGCCTTGTTCACACCTTGATAAACCAGGGTGCCACCCGATCCAACCACGGCAGCCGGATCGCGCAGTACCTGATGAGGCCATCTGCCATCCCACTGCAAGACAGCTGACTCAGCGATGTTCACACTCACCTGATCACCGAGATGAAAGCCCGCCAGCGCTGTGTCATAAGCCCCAGACGGGGCGGTCAGCCACCACTGATTGGCGGCAGGTCGCAGCCGTCCCGCCGAACCGGTCCTGATGGCCACCACACGATCTCCCTGAACGACAACGGTCCGCGGACCGTACGCATGACTGCGCGATCCCCACACCTGCGAGTAGGCGGTGATCCCATTCCCGAGGGTCTGCCAGTTCACCCCGACTACTGGCAACGTTGCGTGGGATGAGAGCACCTTTCCCGCGAGGGTGTAGAAGGCGGGATGGGCACTTCGCTGCTGGGCATCAATCGCGATTCCATTGCTGCGCGTACTTGAAGCCTTGAGGATCACCCCATCGCGAATCTGCGACTTCTCCGGAATCCCGCTCACATTGGGGTCGAAGTGACCGGCGTTGATCACCACCACTGCATGTGGGTCGTGGGCCACCATTGCCGCAGGAGTTACCGCCACGCTGAGGGTGGGCGCGGTGGCGGCTGCCGGTGTCAGCGATCCACGGGGAATCGTCACCGCAGCAACTCGGACTTCATTCAAGACATTCGACTGATGGCCGCTGTCCCAGATCGAGACCGAGGCTCCACCAGGAAGTAAGAAACTCGATGGCTTCTGAGATAGGACGGTCAGATTCGGCAGGCAGGTGGATGCCTGCGCAACCGGGGTCCCCACGGGCACAAGAACCGCGCCAAGCGCCACGAGGGCGGAGGTCACGGCAACTTTGCGCCGGCAGCCAAGCGCCCCCGGCCGACTTCTCCTCGCCCCCCACATGGTTGATACCTCGGCATCGACCGCGCTGGTCCTGAGTCGCCTGCCCCGATCAGGTGTCGGAGTTCGTTTCCCGGTCACGCTCCTGTTCGGCGCGGACCTCCTTAAGGGTTCGCTGCCAGTAGGGCACGGTGACGAACAGAATCGCGAATCCGACGACGGGACCACTGAGGAAACTCATGAACGGGATGAAGTGGACCGCGAGATTGCCCGCAACGTTGGCCAGAACGATGCACGATGCGAACTTAAGCGACCAGGCGAGCATGATTTGAGCCTAGCCTCACCTGACTAGCTGATCACAACCCCGTCGATCTTGACCCACTTTCCGGTGGAGGCAACAACCAACGACACCTTCCCCGTCTTCACCTTGGGCAGTCGGATCGGGGTGAGCAACACCCTGCGCGACGTGCTGGCCTTGAGCGAGATGGAGCCCACCTTCGTTGAACCCACGTACACATCGAGGGATCCACAGGTGGGACACGTCAATCCGAGCACTGAAACAGATTTCACCGTACGAACCTTTGTGGTCGTCAGGGATGAACCCTTCACCGTGGCCATCGACGCAGTTGAGGCGAGCCATCCAGCATCTGAGGTGGACGTCCACGCGGCGGCCTTGCTCCTGACGAGCCCACGATCATCCATGGGGATCGTGGTACACGACTCGGCCGACCACGTGCTCGCGGCACCGATTGAGGTGTGGCTCATGGCCGAGAAGCAGTAGCGAGTATCTGTGCTTCCAGCCAGACGCGTGCTGAATTCTCGGCTGCCAGCTACCAGAGCCTTGTAGGTGCTGGGCAGAGCAGCGCCCGCTGACGCAGCTCGATACCGAACATCAACCGTGGCCATGGTGGCAAGTGCCGATGACGTCCATGACACGGTGAGCTGCTTGGTCTGGCTCACGGCTGGGAGCGCTGACATCGCGATGGACGGTGCCGATTTGCGAGCGGGCGACACGAGGATCTTGCCGGTCTTCGTTGTCGGGTCCCCCAGGGATCCGGTGACGATGTCGCCCACCTCCGTCACGCCCACACCCAGTGGCAAGACGGGGTCACTCATAACGATGGTTGAGATCCCGCCCTTGGAGATCCGATTAATCGTGTTCGCATACTGGTCTGCAACAAGTACATCCCCGGACGCTTCGAGTGCAATCCCCACCGGCCGCTGGAATCCGTTGGCAATCGTCGTCACCTTGTGCGTGATGTGGTCGATGCGGGCGACGTACCCGACCCCATCCTTGGTGTCGGTGACGAAGAGATTTCCGACCTGGTCGCGGGCAATCCCCTGAGCATTCACAAATCCCTGGACGACTGTGGTCTTGGAACCGTCAGCACTGACATGAACGACATCCGTGACATCGGTGACGTAGATATCGCCCGAAGGCCCTGTGGCGACTCCGGTCGGATATGTGAATCCGCTGCTGACATCAGACTGTGTTGTACCGTCCGCGGAGATCTTAACCACTCGCGAATTGAGGTAATCGGCGACGTAGACGTTGTTTGCAGGATCTACGGCAACACCAAGCGGGTTTCGAAAGCCACTACCCATGCTGGTGAAGGTGGGGACACCGTAGGTTGACACCACCCTGGTGATCGTGTTGGCCGCATAGTCCGACACGTATAGATTTCCCGCACTGTCC
>CAXBQZ010000042.1:0-23635 GCA_963978055.1 uncultured bacterium | reverse complement strand
AAGAAGGGCACCTCAACCCCTGATGCGGAGCTCACCGCGGCCGTCGCCAAGGCCTGCCACGCCAAGGGTGTTGTGGTTCTCACCGCCGGCACCTACGGAAACGTCCTGCGCTTCCTGCCGCCACTGGTGATGCCGATGCACCTTCTCGATGAGGCCCTCGACATCATCGAAGAGTCGTTCATCAGCCTGGCGAACTAACGCTCACAACGACAAGGGCGGCTCCCACCTTGTGGTGGGGCCGCCCTTTGTCGTAGCCAGAGTTCTAAGCGCCGCCGAATGCTGCCTGCAGCGCTGCCACATCAATCTTTGACATGGCCAGCATCGCATCGCGAACGGCACCGCCTCGCGCGGGATCACTCATAAGTCGTCCGAGCGCATCGGGAATGACCTGCCATGACAGGCCGAATGGATCGGTAAGCCAACCGCACTGCCCTGGCTCACCACCATCACGGGTGAGCGCATCCCAGTAATAATCAACCTCGTCCTGATCAGAGCAGGTGATGAACAGTGAGATGGCTGGTGTGAACGAGTAGTACGGTCCCCCGTCAAACAGGATAAGCCGCTGTCCATTGATGACGATCGTCGCCGACTGCAGCGAGTCAGGTCCGGTCGGCGTCGTGCTTTCAACCTGGACGTCAGCAAAGATCTCCGAGTACAGGGACACTGCCTCGGAGATCCTGCCGTTGAACCACAGGAACGGGGTGATGTCGTTCGAGCGGACGCTCACCATCAGACGTTCTGGGGGAAGCCCAGGTTGATACCGCCGTGGCTCGGGTCGAGCCAGCGTGAGGTGACCACCTTGCCACGGGTGAAGAAGTGAACACCCTCGGTGCCATGGGCATGACTGTCACCAAAGAGTGAGTTCTTCCACCCACCGAACGAGTAGTAGGCCATGGGCACCGGGATCGGCACGTTGATGCCGATCATGCCGACCTCAACCTCGTTCTGGAACCGACGAGCAGCACCACCATCATTGGTGAAAATCGCGGTGCCATTGCCGTACGGGTGAACATTGACCATGTCGAGTGCCTCGTCGTACGAATTGACCCGCAGGACGGAGAGCACTGGGCCGAAGATCTCGTCGGTGTACACAGACATCTCGGTGGTGACGTTGTCGATCAGAGTTGGGCCGAGCCAGTAGCCACCGGGCTCACCGTCAACCTCCGGGTTGCGGCCATCAACGACGATCGTGGCGCCAGCGGCCTCGCCGGCGTCGACGTACGAGGCCACCTTGTCGCGGTGCACCTTGGTGACCAACGGACCCATATCGGTACCGCGGGTACCATCACCGGTGCGGAGCTTGGCCATGCGCTCAGAGATCTTTGCGATCAGCGGATCAGCCACATCACCGACGGCGACCAAAGCGGAGATAGCCATGCATCGCTCACCGGCCGAACCGAATCCGGCGTTGACCGCCGCATCGGCGGCCAGATCGAGATCGGCATCCGGCAGCACGATCATGTGGTTCTTTGCACCGCCGAGAGCCTGTACCCGCTTGCCATGAGCAGTGCCGGTCTCGTAGACGTAGCGCGCGATTGGAGTGGATCCAACGAACGAGATGCTCTTGACGTCCGGGTGCGTCAGCAGCGAGTCAACGGCCACCTTGTCACCATGAACGACGTTGAAAACGCCGTCAGGAAGGCCAGCTTCCTTCCACAGCGCCGCAAGGAAATTGGCAGCTGACGGATCCTTCTCACTCGGCTTGACGATCACCGTGTTTCCAGCAGCAATTGCGATCGGGAAGAACCACAGCGGCACCATGGCCGGGAAGTTGAAGGGCGAGATGATGCCCACAACCCCGAGGGGCTGACGGATCGAGTAGACGTCGACCCCGGTCGAGACACCCTCTGAGTAGCCACCCTTGAGAAGGTGCGGGATGCCACATGCGAACTCGAGCACCTCCTGGCCACGGGTCACCTCACCCACCGCATCAGAAAGCACCTTGCCATGCTCTGAGGTGATGATTGCGGCCAGTTCATCCTTGCGCTGGTTGAGCAGTTCACGGAAGGCAAACATCACCGATACGCGCTTGGCCAGTGAGCTGCGACCCCACTCAGCGAAGGCGGCCTTGGCAGAGGCGACCGCCTCGTTCATGACGTCCACACTCGCGAAGTCGACCACGCCGGTCTGGATTCCAGTGGCCGGGTTGAACACCTCACCAGTTCGTTCAGCAGCGGCCTCGTAGGGGGCGCCGTTGATCCAGTGGGGAATGCGAGTGAGATCGGCCATGTCGTGCGTGCTCCTTCACGAGGCTTGGCTCAGCTCCGGTGCGGAGGCTGAGTCTCTTGTGGGGTTTAGGCTATCGGTTCGATTCAGCGGCACAAAACGAGGCCAGACCTGTCTCGAGATGGGCTTACGAGTCGAATCCAAGACCGATCTTGTCGAGAGTCTTGAGCCACAGATTCCGCTTGCCCTCATTGCGATCCGCCTGATCAAACGACCAGCGCGTCAACCCGATGCCAAGGGATCGGATGGGCTCCGGTGGGAACGGCAGAGGCTTGGACTTCACGTAGTCAAGCTCCGTCAGCTCGGTCTTGACCCCAGACAGCAAGTCGAGCATGACCCGCGCGCCAAACCTGGTAGCACCAACTCCCAGACCGGTGTATCCCGCGACGTACGCCACCTTTCCTGAGTTCGAAGTACCCCAGAAGGGGCTGAACCGTGAACACGTGTCGATGGCCCCACCCCAGGTGTGCGTGAATCGCACTCCCTCGAGTGCCGGCAGGAACTCGTAGAGATGTTGGGCGAGCATCGCGAATGTGTCGGGATTGGTGTGGAACTTGGTGTCCATTCCGTTGTTTCGGTAGTACGTGGCGTCATAACCACCCCACAGGATGCGGTTGTCTGCCGTCAGCCGGGTGTAGTGGAACTGATTGGCGTGATCGGCCAATCCTTCACGTCCAAACCAGCCGATATCCGCGAGTTGCTGCTCGGTGAGCGGCTCAGTGCAGATGACGTAGTCGTAGACGGGCACGACGTAATTGCGAATCCTCTTGAGAAGTGGAGGGAATGCGTTGGTGGCCAGAGCGACGCGAGGGGCTCGCACCGTTCCGTGGGCCGTGGTCAGAACCATGGCCGCGCCATCCTCGCGCATACCCGTCACCGGTGAGTGCTCATAGATGCGAACGCCAAGCGACAGCGCCGCATCGCGCAGTCCCCATGCGAGCTTCGCCGGATTCACGAGGGCGACATCCTTCTGCAGGATCCCGCCGAGTGCCTTGGGCGAGGTGATGATGGCCTGCGCCCCATCACGATCGAGCGCCTCCCAATCCTCACCATACGAACGTGCGGTGGCCACAGCCTCGTCGAGTCCCTCAAGCATGTAGCGCTCAGTCGCCAGATTCACATCTCCAACAAGCTCGAACTCTGCGTCAATCCCGTACTGGTCGATCGTCTTTCGCAGGCCGGCCAGATTGTCATGGCCGAGCCGAACCAGGGTGCGGATTTCATTTGGGAAGCGGTCAAGTCCATTGAAGAAACCATGTGTGATTGATGGTGAGCAGAAGCCACCATTACGCCCACTGGCCGCCCAGCCGATGCGTGAGCCCTCAATGATCACGACATCACGGGTCGGGTCGTCCTCCTTGGCCTGAATGGCAGTCCACAGGCCGGAGAATCCCCCACCGATGATGGCCAGATCTGCGTTCTCAGATCCGGTGAGTTCGTTGAGCGCATCGGGACGGGAGGGATTGTCCAGCCAGATCGGGGTGTGGATGGCATCGGCAACAGCACGACGACTTCGATCAGTTCCTACGGGTGAATAGGGCATTGCAAACTCCAGAAGATGTTGGGTGACGCCGGGCAAAAACAGCCTCGACGGAGCAAGCCGACCAATGGCCGGCCTCAATGCGATGCGTCGTCGGCAGTGCCGAGCGCAGCTCCCACCAATCCCTTCGGTGTCGGAAGAACCGACAGTCGCAGTGTTACCTACCAAAGTCTAACCCAGCGCAGAGATCTAACGATCCCCACTGCGTTCTCGCTTCGGTGATCTATCGATCACCACTGCGTTCTCGCTTCGGTGATCTACCGATCACCGAAGATCGTCCGGTGCCAGTCCTTGTAGACCTCACCCTCAGTATCGATCGAGACGTGCTTGATCTGGGTGTATTCATCGAATGAGTACTGGCTCATGTCTTTGCCGAATCCGGAGGACTTGTATCCGCCATGTGGCATCTCGGAGATGATCGGGATGTGGTCGTTGATCCACACACAGCCGGCCTGGATTTCACGGCTGGCGCGCATGCAGCGCATCACGTCACGCGACCACGCCGATGCAGCCAGCCCGTATGGAGTGTCATTGGCTAGGGCGAGACCCTCATCATCGGAATCAAATGGCAGTACCACGAGCACCGGACCGAACACCTCGTCCTGAACGATCTCGGAGTTTTGGGCCACATCGGCAACCAGCGTCGGTTCGTAGTAGGCACCGGAGGCAAGGGCTCCACTGGGGATATTGCCACCGGTGACGATGCGCGCCCCGTAGCCGCGCGCTCGATCGATGAATCCAGCAACCCGATCACGCTGGGCGAAACTCACCAGCGGACCCTGGTCCGTTGACGGATCCAGCGGATCACCAAGCCGGACCGTTCCCATCACATCGGCCACCCCTTGGACGAAAGCGTCGTACAGGGGCCGCTGCACGTACGCACGAGTGGCAGCGGTGCAATCCTGGCCAGTGTTGATCAACGCACCGGCCACGGCACCCTGGATTGCGGCGTCAAGATCGGCATCATCGAAGACAACGAACGGAGCCTTTCCGCCAAGTTCAAGGTGCACCCGCTTTACCGTCTGCGAGGCAATCTCCATGATGCGCTTGCCAACCCGCGTGGATCCGGTGAACGACACCATCCGGACACCGCTGTGTCCAATAAGTGCCTCACCAGCCACCGGACCAGTTCCGGTGAGCACATTGACAACCCCGTCAGGGATTCCCGCGGTGGTGCAGTCCTCGGCGAGCATCAGCGCGGTGAGCGGGGTCAGTTCAGACGGCTTGAGAACAATCGTGTTGCCGGCTGCGATGGCAGGCAGCACCTTCCACATCGCCATCTGCAGTGGGTAGTTCCACGGGGCAATCGATCCCACCACGCCAACCGGCTCACGGCGGGTGATCGAGGTGTGACCCCCGTCGTACTCGGTCGAGGCCTTGCCCTCCAGGTTGCGGGCGGCACCGGCGTAGAACGACACATTGTCGATGGAGCCGGGAACATCAAACTCCCGCGACAGCTTGATCGGCTTGCCGGCCTGAGCGGTCTCAACCTGGGCATACTCCTCGGCGCGCTCGGTCATCACGGCAGCCAGCGCGTTGAGGGCGGCCGCGCGGACCCCGGGGGCGGCCCGTCCCCAGTCCGGCTGGGCTGCGGCAGCGGCGGCAACCGCGGCATCAACATCGTCCGGGCCGGCCAGATCGACGGTCTTGACCACGGAGCCATTGGCCGGGTTGATGACCTCGTGGGTGGCACCGCTGCTACCTACGCGAGTGGATCCACCGATGTACTGATGACCGGCCATGACGGGCGCTCCTCATTGAGTTGGTTGTTACTGGTGCCACGCACGATTGGCAGCGAGTGCAACGTACTACGAGACCCGCCGTCAGAGCACTAGTCGGTCACGATTTCGGCACCGATTTCGTCCCCACAACACGATTTCCGAAGGCTGACAGGCGCTTGAGGTACTGAATCCGCATAGATTGGGAGAAATTTGTACGGATTCCCTTGCTTTCCCTGTCGTGATGACAGACGATGGAGGGGTGGCAAACCGAGACACGCCCACCGGCCTCGATGAGGTCAGCAAGGCGATCATCGAGCAGCTGCAGCAGGACGGTCGTCGCTCGTACGCCTCGATCGCTGCGGCCGTGGGCTTGTCCGAGGCCGCTGTTCGTCAACGTGTTCAGCGATTGACGGATGCGGGAGTCATGCAGATCGTGGCAGTCACCGATCCCATGCAAGTGGGGTTCGCGCGTTCAGCCATGATCGGCGTCAAGATCGACGGTGACATCGAGATCGTCGCCGACAAGATGGCAGCGATGACCGAGGTTGACTACCTCGTCATCACGGCCGGTTCATATGACGTCCTCGCCGAGGTCGTCTGTGAGAACGATGAACACCTCCTCGAGGTGATCAATCGGCGCATCCGGGCCATCCCGGGTGTGCGTGAGACAGAAACGTTCGTCTACCTAAAGCTGCAAAAGCAGATCTACACATGGGGAACCCGATGAGCTTCGATCCGCAGCAAGCACAGCAACTCAATGATTCAGCGCGTGACCACCTCTGGATGCACTTCACGCGCCATTCCACCTACGAGCATGGCTCACCCATCCCGATCATCACGCGCGGGGACGGTGCCTACATCTACGACGTGCACGGTAAGCGCTACCTGGATGGCCTGGCCGGATTGTTCACAGTCCAGGCCGGCCACGGCCGCGCCGAGCTCGCAGATGCAGCGGCAAAGCAGATGCAGGAGCTCGCATTCTTCCCGCTCTGGTCGTACGCACATCCGGCATCGATCGAGTTGGCCGAACGCCTCACCGCGTACACCCCCGGCGACCTCAACCGCGTGTTCTTCACCACCGGTGGTGGTGAAGCAGTCGAGTCCGCCTGGAAGCTGGCCAAGCAGTACTTCAAGATGACCGGTAAGCCGATGAAGCACAAGGTGATCAGCCGCTCGGTGGCGTACCACGGCACACCTCAGGGTGCTCTGTCGATAACCGGCATCCCCGATGCGAAGAAGTACTTCGAGCCACTGGTGCCAGGCACCTTCAAGGTTCCCAACACTAACTTCTACCGTGCCCCGCAGCACGGTGATGATCCCGAGGCATTCGGCCGCTGGTGTGCCGATCGCATCGAAGAGGCGATTCTGTTCGAAGGACCGGATACCGTCGCTGCTGTATTTCTCGAGCCGGTTCAGAACTCGGGTGGATGCTTCCCGCCCCCGCCTGGGTACCTGCAGCGAGTACGTGAGATCTGCAACGAGTACGACGTGCTCATGGTCGCCGATGAGGTTATCTGCGCATTCGGACGGATCGGCGAGATGTTCGCATCCGCCCGCTACGGGATCACCCCGGACATCATCACCTGCGCCAAGGGCATGACCTCCGGCTACTCCCCCATCGGTGCGATGATCGCCAGCGACCGTCTGTTCGAGCCCTTCAAGCAGGGTCACAACTACTTCGCACATGGCTACACATTCGGTGGCCACCCCGTCTCGGCAGCAGTGGCTCTGGCCAACCTCGACATCTTCGAGCGCGAGGGTCTCAACCAGCACGTCCGTGACAATGAGGGAGCATTCCGCGCCACCCTCGAGAAGTTGAACGATCTCGACATCGTGGGCAATGTCCGCGGTGATGGGTACTTCTACGGCATCGAGCTGGTCAAGGACAAGGCCACCAAGGAGACCTTCAACGATGAGGAAGCAGAGCTGCTGCTGCGCGGCTTCCTATCGAAGGCCCTCTTCGATGCGGGTCTCTACTGCCGGGCAGATGACCGTGGCGACCCGGTGATCCAGCTGTCACCACCACTGATCATCGGCCAGAAGGAATTTGACGAGATCGAGCAGATCCTTCGCTCTGTGCTCACTGAGGCACAGTCGATCCTCTAGCCATGAACCAAACAATGGGACGCGATCTTGGATCGCGTCCCATTGTTCGTGACCTGACTGATTCACCATCTGACGAAGGACATCATGAGCACCGCCGAACTACCCGCACCAGGTTCCACCGAACGAACCCGCGTACGCCGCTTTCCCGACAACGCCCGCTTCGATCGTGAGCTGCTGCACTCAATTCTGGACGCCGGGCTGCTGGCCTACGTGGCCGTCACCGATGACGAAGGGCAGCCGTACATCCTGCCAACCGCGTATGCGCGCGATGGTGACAGCGTGATCTTCCATGGCTCCACCGGATCGCGACTCTTTCGACGGCTCGCCGGGGGTGAACGCACCTGCTTCACCGTGACGCACCTCGACGGACTTGTGCTGGCCAGATCAGCATTCGAGAGCTCGATGAACTATCGCAGTGTCATGATTCTGGGCACGTGCACTGCACTCGAGGGGGACGACAAGGCACGTGCTCTGAAGGTGATCAGCGATCACCTCCTCCCCGGTCGATGGGATGACATCCGTGAGCCGTCGAAGAAGGAGGATGCAGCCACGATCGTCCTGTCACTGCCGATGACCGAGGTCAGCATCAAGATGAGCGCCGGTGACCCCGATGACGCACCCGAGGATGTTGACCGTCCCATCTGGGCAGGTCAGGTTCCGATCACCGAGATGTTCGGAACACCTATCCCTGATGAAAGGGGATCAGCATTCCCAGTACCTGACTACGTACAGAAGTGGACGCGCCGATGACCGGTGTGAGCAACGAGTCCTACCGATCCACCTCACTTTGGTGGGACACGCTGCCTGATGACCTGGTGGGCACTGCCCGACCAGCGCTGGCCGAAACCCGAACTGCAGATGTGTGCATCATTGGGGCCGGTTACACCGGACTCTGGACTGCCTACTACCTGTCTCGATCTCACCCTGAACTCGACATCGTCGTGGTCGAAGCAGAGGTGGCCGGCTTCGGCGCCAGCGGACGCAATGGTGGCTGGGTGTCGGCCTACTTCCCGACGTCCCTTGAGACCGTGGCCAAGTCGTCCTCACGTGAGGCGGCTGTTGCCTTGCAGCACATGTTCTTCGACACTGTTCAGGAAGTCGGCCGAGTGGCTGAGGCGGAGGGAATCGACTGCCACTACGCCCGCGGCGGCACTGTCTCCCTGGCCCGCACACCCGTCCAACTTGACCGCGCCAAGGCTGATATCGAGCACCACCGATCCTGGGGGTTTGGTCCCGAGCATTACTCATTCCTGACGGCGGATGAGGCACGTGAGCGGGTGGGTGCCACAGATGTGCTGGGTGGTACGTACTCGCCACACTGTGCGGCCATCCATCCGGCACGGCTCGTCCGCGGCCTCGCCCAGGTGGTTGAACGCCAGGGTGTGACGATCTACGAGCACACTCGGGTGACCTCCTTCGAGCCCGGGGTCGTGCGCACGGATACCGGCTACATCAAGGCAAAGCAGATCGTTCGCGCTACTGAGGCGTGGACATCACAACTGCCAGGTCATGAGCGCGACGTCATTCCGGTCTACTCACTGATGCTCGCAACTGAACCGCTCCCTGAGAGCTTCTGGGCTGAGGTTGGCATTGCTGAGAGGGAGACCTTCGGTGATCAGCGCCACCTGATCATCTACGGTCAGCGCACCGTCGACAATCGCTTTGCCTTCGGTGGTCGCGGTGCTCCCTATCACTATGGTTCCACAATCCGACCAGAGTTCGACCGCGACCAGAACGTGTTCAACGGCCTATGGGATGTGCTGACAGATCTGTTCCCTGCCCTGTCCGGACATATCGTGACGCACAACTGGGGTGGCCCTCTCGGTATTCCACGGGACTGGTATCCATCCGTTGGATTCGATCCAGCCACCGGAATCGGCTGGGGTGGAGGCTATGTCGGTGACGGTGTTGCCTCTGCCAATCTCGCCGGCCATACCCTAGCCGACCTGCTGGTCGGAGCAAATACCGCGCGCACCGCGCTCCCTTGGGCAAACCGAACGTCACCGAAGTGGGAGCCTGAGCCACTGCGTTGGATCGGGGTCAATGCCGGACTGCGGACCATGAGTGCAGCCGATGCCGAAGAAGCACGCACGGGAAAGCCATCGCGCCGAGCACAGTTGCTTGCACCTCTGCTCGGCGGACACTGATACTAGGGCAGCACGCGATATCACTCGGGCCACAACCAAGGAGAGCCATGACGACAGTTGACGAGTTGCGCACGATGGTCGTTGCCTACGGTGAGGTCTTGGACGGTGGTTTGGAGCCTCTGGGTCCGCGAGCCGGCTTCGACAGTGGTGACCCACAGACCAGTGGAATCACCTTCTTCGAGGGTCATGGAGTCAGCGTCGGTGTCTGGGAGTGCACCCCCGGTGGCTGGGCCATTGTCGATCGTCCCAATACCGAGACCATGATGCTTCTCGATGGTTTGGTGCGTATTACTCCGCTCGATGGTGACCCGGTTGAACTCGAAGAGGGCGACGTCTTTGTTCTGCCCAAGGGCTGGTCGGGCCGCTGGGATGTGCTCGAGACGGTGCGCAAGTTCTACGTAACGGCGGAGTAGTTGTGCCATCCTTCACTGCAACCCTGCAATTGAATGGCAAGACTGCCACCGGCGTGGAAGTACCCGATGAGATCATCGCCGAACTTGATTCCGGAAAGCGACCGGCAGTTCGGATGACCGTCAACGGCCACACCTGGCCCAACACCGTGGGCGTCATGGGCGGCCGAAGCCTTCTCGGTATCAGCGCAGAGAACCGAGCTTTGGCAGGTGTGTCTGCCGGAGACGTGATCAAAGTGACGGTCGAACTCGACACGTCCACCCGCACGGTCGAGATCCCCGCGGACGTCACGGCCGCATTGAAGAAGAACAAGACGGCAGCCGCAAACTTTGCAGCACTGTCCTACAGTCACCAGCGTCGGTGGATCATGCCCATTGAAGCCGCAAAGGCCGAGGAGACCCGGGCACGCCGGATCGAAAAGATGATCACCGAACTCTCGTAGGCTGTTTACCCGCAGGTACGAGCGGGCGACTAATACGACCCGAGAATCTCGTTGATATATGTGACAACCATGTGGGTCTGCGACTTGAGCAGTTTGTCGTTTCGTCGCCCACCATGGACGCTGTAGTCAACCGCCGATGTCAGCGCCACAACGACGTTTAATCCGAGTTCCTGCGCTCTCACCATCGGAAGTCTGGGATTCCTCACCTGAAACACGTGGGCTAGAGAGTCACTCATGTGCTGATCATCCGCGCGATCTGCTGCATGGAGCTCAGGAATAGCTTGGTAGATGGCGCGCATCGTGAGCCCAGCGGGCTCATCGATCCGGAGCTGTGCGATCACCTTGAGGCCCTGATAGATCGTCGTTTCCAGATCCTCGGTCTCCAGAGCCTGAAGATAAGGCGCGAGCACCGTCATTCGCCGCTCACTCATACGCGTGAAGATCTCGTTGACGATGGCGTACTTATCCGGGAAGTAGGAGTAGATCGCCGTGATACTCACACCGGCCCGTGAGGCAACGGCATTCGTGTTGAACGCGTCCCACCCAGCTTCTTGAAGGATCTCCGCGGCGGCAGCGCAGATGCGATCCACGGTCGCTCGCGAGCGCGCCTGAACCGGCGTTCGCCTCCGCATAGAGGGATCATGGGCGCTCACTGTCACGCCACCCATGGTGGCACGAACGGGGTCTGTCGGCCCGGCAGGGAAGCTTAGAAAACACCTTTCGTCGAAGAAAAAAGCGATCTGTCACGTTCAGCAGGACATGGACCTGCGGTGTCCGTCACACTGGGACGGCATGGTTTGATGCGAGGCTCTCGAACGGGGGACGAGAGCCTCGTGTCATGTCATCAGGTGTAGGCACCTCTGGCCAGCTGATTCGGCCAGATGGCCTTCTCCCCCAGCTCAAATGCCGCACGCAGTGGCCAGCGTGGCTCCCGAAGAAGGACGCGACCGAGCATCACCGCATCAGCCTGTCCAGATGTGAGAATCGCGTCCGCCTGAGTCGGCTCGGTGATCAGACCGACCGCAGAAGTCGGCACCTGGGCATGACGTCTGATCTGCTCAGCGAACGGCACCTGATACCCAGGGCCGAGAGTGATCAACTGACGAGGATCCAGACCGGCAGATGAGACATCTATGAGGTCAACCCCAAGAGCCTTGGCCCGTCGCGCGAACTCAACACTTGAGTCGACATCCCATCCACCGTCCACCCAGTCGGTAGCGGAGATCCGAACAAACAGCGGTCGGCTTTCCGGCCACACCTCACGTACGGCCTCGACCACCTCGAGGGGATATCTCATCCGTGCCTCAAGGGTGCCCCCGTACTCATCCGTGCGCAGGTTAGACAGGGGCGAGAGGAACTCGTGCAGCAGGTAGCCGTGAGCGGCATGTACCTCAATGACATCAACGCCGAGGTCAGCAGCTCGACGTGCTGCGTCGACGAACCCATCGCGCACCCGGACTAAATCGTCACTGGTCATCTCTCGCGGCGCCGCGAACTCGCCAAAGGGAACCGCTGACGGTGCGATGGTCTGCCAACCACCCTCGTCCAACGGCACCGATCCAGAGCCCTTCCATGGTGCACGAGTTGAGGCCTTACGTCCGGCATGTGCCAACTGGATGCCCAGTGGCACCTCCTGCGCATGGACAACACGGACGACTGGTTCCAGAGCCTGGGCATGAGCATCAGACCACAAGCCCAGATCCTCTGGTGCGATTCGGGCCTCGGGCGTGACAGAGGTCGCCTCGGTCATCACCAACCCGGGACGACCGGTCGCCAAAGCCCCCAGATGGACCACATGCCAGTCGTTTGCCAGCCCATCCACACTTGAGTACTGGCACATCGGACTGACCCAGATCCTGTTGCTGAAGGTCTGAGCACGCAGGGTGAGTGGTTCGAAGAGCGTCATGGGTCCATCCTGACGGATGCCATGTGTGCTGGATCACGTGGGCCTAGGCCTGCAAAGCTGGATATTGGATCCAATTTCACTTACGCTCGTGCCATCCACTTCACAGCTCAGGAGTCAGCATGGCGAATCCCACCTCCCCCTTTGGCCTTCTCGACCTCGATGGACTGCTGTCCGATGAGGAGCGCGCGATCCGCGATGTCGTCCGCAGTTATGTCGAGGCGCGGATCAAGCCGAATGTTGCCGACTGGTTCGAAGCGGGCACGATCCCCGCTCGTGAACTGGCCAAGGAGATGGGTGAGCTCGGCCTGCTGGGTATGCATCTCGAGGGATATGGCTGCGCGGGAACAAGTGCCACCGCCTATGGGCTGGCCTGCTTGGAGCTTGAGGCTGGTGACTCCGGTATCCGTTCCCTGGTCAGTGTGACCGGGTCGCTGGCAATGTTCGCGATTCACTCCTTCGGTTCTGATGAGCACAAGAACGAGTGGCTTCCAAGACTGGCAGCAGGTGAAGCCCTGGGCTGTTTCGGACTGACCGAAGCCGACTTCGGCTCGAACCCCAGTGGAATGCGAACGAATGCCAAGCGTGATGGTGACGACTGGGTGCTGAACGGCTCCAAGATGTGGATCACCAACGGCAATGTCGCAGATGTGGCAGTGGTGTGGGCACAGACCGAGGATGGAATCCGCGGGTTCGTCGTCCCGACCAATACCCCTGGATTCACCGCTCGTGAGATCCACAAGAAGCTCTCTCTGCGCGCATCGGTCACCAGCGAGCTGATCTTTGAGAATCTGCGTCTTCCCGGCTCGGCGATGCTTCCTGGTGTGAAGGGCCTGCGCGGTCCCCTTTCCTGCCTCAACGAGGCTCGCTTTGGAATCGTGTTCGGCACCCTCGGTGCCGCACGTGACTGCCTCGAGACCGCGATCGATTACGCGATCAACCGCGAGCAGTTCGATCGTCCGATCGCAGCTTTCCAGCTCACGCAGAAGAAGCTTGCTGACATGACCCTTGAGCTCGACAAGGGCTACCTGCTTGCGCTGCACCTTGGCCGGTTGAAGGATGCCCATGTCATTCGTCCCGAGCAGGTGAGCGTTGGCAAGCTCAACAACGCACGTGAGTCACTGGCGATCGCCCGCGAGTGTCGTTCCATTCTGGGCGGAAATGGAATCACCCTCGAATACCCGATCATCCGCCACATGAACAACCTCGAGTCCGTATTCACGTACGAGGGCACAAACGAAATGCACACCCTCGTTGTGGGCGAGGCGCTCACCGGTATTCCGGCGTACCGCGGATGACGGGCGCACTGGACGGCATCGTCATCGCCGATTTCTCCAGAGTGCTGGCCGGACCCTACGCCACCATGCTTCTGGGTGATCTCGGAGCTGAGGTGATCAAGGTCGAACGGGCTGGGGTTGGTGACGACACTCGGGGATGGGGTCCTCCCTACGACTCGACGGGGATGGCCACGTATTTCGGATCGGTCAATCGCAACAAGTCCTCGGTTTTCCTAAACCTCGCAGATGCCGACGATATGGCTGAGGCGAAGGCTCTGGCTCATCGTGCCGATGTCATGATCGAGAATTTCAAGCCGGGCGCACTCGAGCGAATGGGGCTTGGCTACGACTCGGTCAGCAGCAGCAATCCAGGGGTCATCTACTGCTCCATCAGCGGTTTCGGCTCAGGTCCAGGTGCCGATATGCCGGGCTACGACCTACTCGTCCAAGCGATGGGCGGCCTGATGTCGATTACCGGACCGGGCCCTGGGGAACCAACGAAGGTCGGTGTAGCACTGGTTGATGTGATCACAGGACTTCATGCCGTGTATGGCATTCTTGCTGCCCTGCATCATCGAGGTGTAACCGGGCAGGGTCAGCACGTTGAGGTCAACCTGCTGTCGTCCCTGCTGTCGGCAATGGTCAACCAGTCTGCGGCCCATGTCGCTGGTGGCGTGACGCCGGGAATCCTGGGCAACGACCACCCGTCGATCGCACCGTACTCCGTCTACGCCACCGCAGATCGCCCGCTGATCATCGCGGTTGGCAACGACCGCCAGTTCCGTTCCACGGTCACGGTGCTGGGGATTCCTGAGATGGCTGATGACGAGCGGTTCGCCACGAACACCGCCCGCGTTGCACACCGCGAACTCGTTCGCACCCTACTTGAGGACCAGTTGGCAACCCGTGGGGCGGACCACTGGTACACCGCCCTTACTGCGGTCGGTGTTCCATCCGGGCCTATCAACGACATCGCCACCGCATTCACCCTGGCCACCGATCTCGACCTGAATCCGGTTGCCACGGTAGACGGCTCGGATGTCCCATTCGTGGCGAATCCTCTGCGCATGTCGAAGACCCCACCCACCTATCGACTCGCTCCATCTCGAGTACCAGGGCAGTAGTCACATGACCGACATCCTCTTCACCAAGCCTCCGACAGCACAGGAGGCCGTACTCACCGAACTGCGTCGACTGCTGGTGACCGGCGATCTTGCTCCGGGCACACCCATCCGACAGGAGGCACTTGCCGAGCGTCTCGGCGTTTCACGCGTACCGGTGCGCGAAGCCCTGAAGGTGCTCGAGGGCGAGGGCCATGTGAGCTATTCAGCCCATCGAGGTTACGTCGTGGCGGAGCTCTCCATCGATGATCTGGTCGAGGTGTATCGACTGCGCGAACTGTTGGAGGCCGAGGCAATCCGCGTCGCCGTGCCCAGGCTCACCTTGCTCAACCTTGAAGAGATAGAGCAGGCGGCCCGTGACGTCGAATCGGCAGGTGCCGATGGCGACCTCGCCGAGGTCACCGCAGCAAACCGGAATTTCCACTTCCTGCTCTTCGATGCAGCCGGACTCCCGCGCCTGTCGCGCACCCTTCGTCAGCTCTGGGACGCCACGGATGTTTACCGCTCGGTCTACTTTGCCGCCGCCGACAACCGTCAACGGGTCGTGGACGAGCATGAGCACCTATGTGCGGCGCTGCGAGCCGGTGATGCAGAGGCCGCTATCGAGGCTCAGGCCACCCATCGGGCACACTCCGTGCACACCGTGAGCGCCGCTCTCACCCGATAGCTTGCTCAGCCGGTCGAATCCCCGGATCAGTCCCCAGATTGTTCAAGCAGCGGACGGATCCGCTCCAGCACGCTGATGTCGTCAATTGTGCTCGGAGGTGCCTCGGGACGTCCGTCGGCGATCCCGCGCATGGTTCGGCGCAGGATCTTCCCCGATCGGGTCTTGGGCAGCGCAGGAACAATCACCACTGACTTCAGCGACGCCACAGCACCGATCTGCTCACGAATCGAGGTGACGACCTCGGCCTGCAGAACATCTGGATCAATGTCCACACCACTCTTGAGCACGACGAAAGCGCGCGGTACCTGGCCCTTCAATGCGTCAAGCACTCCGATCACGGCACATTCGGCCACGGCGGGATGTGCCGCAACGACTGCCTCCATGGATCCGGTGGAAAGTCGATGCCCAGCAACGTTGATCACATCGTCAGTGCGACCCATGACGTACACATATCCATCAGCATCAACATTTCCGCCATCACCGGTGGCGTAGTAGCCGGGGAACACCGATAAATACGAATCGACGTACCTCTGATCGTCATTCCACAAAGTCGGCAAGGTACCCGGTGGCAGTGGCAGCCTGATCGCGATATTGCCGTCGGTACCAGGCTCGACCGGCTCACCACGCTCATCAAGCACATGGACGATGTATCCGGGCATGGCAACACTTGGAGATCCCGGCTTGATCGCAAGTGGATCGAACCCCTGTGGATTTGCCGCAATTGGCCACCCCGTCTCGGTCTGCCACCAGTTGTCGACGACTGGAATACCGAGCTTGGCACTTGCCCAGTGGTAGGTCTCAGGATCCAATCTCTCACCGGCCAGAAACAGGGTGCGCAGGGACGTGATGTCGTGCCCGGCAAGGAGTTCGGCGTTCGGATCCTCCTTCTTGATGGCTCGAAACGCGGTCGGTGCCGTGAAAAGAGCGTTCACCCGATGCTCGGCAATCACCCGCCAGAAGGCGCCGGCATCTGGGGTTCCCACCGGCTTTCCCTCGTACAGCACAGTTGTGGCCCCAGCGAGCAGGGGGGCGTACACGATGTATGAGTGTCCGACGACCCAGCCGACATCACTGGCGGCCCAGAAAACCTCGCCCGCGTTGACTCCGTAGATATTGGGCAGACTCCAGGTGAGTGCAACTGCATGACCGCCGTTATCTCGAACGATGCCCTTCGGTTTACCTGTTGTGCCCGAGGTGTAGAGGATATAGAGGGGATCGGTTGCATCAACGGTCACGCAGTCATGTGGAGTGGCATTGCGCACCGACTCTGTCCAGTCATGGTCTATCGCCCCCATCTGCGCATGCACCTGTGGCCGCTGCAGGATGACGGTGGCCGCTGGCTTGTGCTGGGCGAGTTCCAACGCCCGATCGAGCATCGGCTTGTATTCGATCACACGCGATCCCTCGATCCCGCACGATGCCGAGACGATCACCGTCGGTGTTGCATCATCAATCCGGATCGCGAGTTCGTTCGGAGCGAAACCGCCAAAGACCACCGAATGCACGGCCCCGAGCCGGGCAGTGGCCAGCATCGCGATGACGGCCTCAGGCACCATCGGCATGTAGATGATCACGCGATCACCCTTGGCCACCCCGAGGCCTGCGAGCACACCGGCGAAAGCCGCCACCTGCTCGAGCAACTCCGAGTAAGACAACGAGCGCGATCCTGGTGAAACGGCTGAGTCATAGATGATGGCCGTGCGATCTGCGTGGCCAGCAAGCACGTGACGATCGACTGCGTTGTAGCAGGTGTTCAATCGACCACCGGTGAACCAGCGGTAGAACGGCGGGTTCGAGTCATCGAGTACCACCTGTGGTGACTCGACCCAGTCAACAAGCGCGGCCGCCTCACCCCAGAAGGCCTGCGGATCGGACACACTGTGCAGGTACGCGGTCCCGTAGTCACCGGCTGTTGTCATCGCGACTCCTTCGTCGATGTCCGTTACTTCTCTGCGGCCGCCAACTGCCCACAAGCACCGTCAATCTCACGCCCACGTGTATCGCGAACGGTAACAGCAACTCCAGCCGATTCAAGTCGACGGGCGAACTCCCGCTCATCCTCCGGACGCGATGCCGTCCACTTAGAACCGGGTGTGGGATTGAGCGGGATCAGGTTGACGTGAACCAACTTGCCGCGCAGCCTCTTGGCGAGAAGGTCAGCACGCCAAGCCTGGTCGTTGATGTCCTTGATGAGCGCATACTCGATCGAGACTCGCCTCTTGGTGGTGCGTGCGTACTCCCAAGCCGCATCCAGAACCTCGGAGACCTTCCAGCGATTGTTGATCGGGACCAACGTGTCGCGGAGCTCATCATCTGGGGCGTGCAGCGACAGCGCCAGCGTCACCGGGATGCCCTCGGTGGCAAGCTGACGGATGCGCGGCACGAGACCGACCGTCGAGACCGTCAGTCCACGTGCCGACATCCCAAGACCCGAGGGACCGGGTTCGGTGAGTCTGTGAACAGCGCGAAGCACTGCATCGTAATTCGCCAGGGGCTCGCCCATCCCCATGAACACGACATTCGAAACGCGACCCACTCCCCCGGGCACGTCTCCCCGAGCAAGCTCCGCAGCGCCCGCAACGACTTGGTCGACGATTTCAGCGGTGCTCAGATTTCGGGTCAGACCAGACTGACCGGTAGCGCAGAAGGGGCAGTTCATTCCACAGCCCACCTGACTCGAGACACACATGGTGACCCGGTCCGGATAGCGCATGAGCACACTCTCGACCAGCACTCCATCATGGAGCCGCCAGAGGGTCTTTCGGGTCATCCCGTTGTCACAGGTGACCTCGCGAACCAGCGACATCATCGAAGGAGTCAGCGCATCGGCCAACTGCTGACGGGCCGCCGCCGGCACATCGGTCCACTCCTGTGGATCTCGGACCAGTCGCGTGAAGTACTGACGGGAGACCTGGTCCGCACGAAATCCCGGCAGGCCAAGTTCCTGAACAACCTCACGTCGCTCCGCTGTGGTGAGATCAGCAAGATGGCGCGGAGGCTTGCGTCGACGGACGGGTGCCTCGAAGAGCAACTCTCCCGGCGCAAGTGCGCGTGGTGATTCCAGATCCTCGCTCACTCGATATCACGGCCCTATGTAGGTGCGAAGCAGGAGCCAACCGGTGAAGGCATTTGGCAACACCGAGTCTAGGCGATCAAGGAGTCCACCATGCCCGGGTAGCAGATGGCTCATGTCTTTAACACCCAGATCACGCTTGATCGCAGACTCGATCAGATCGCCGGCAGTCGCGGTGACCGTCATGATGAGCCCGGTGAGGAGCCCCTGCCACCAAGGTGCGTGCCATAACCATATGAACAGGCCAATACCAACGATGCTCTGCAGCAGGAGTGATCCAGCGAATCCCTCCCAGGACTTCTTCGGAGATATCCCCGGAGCCATGGGGTGCCGACCCGCAAGGACACCAGCCGCGTAGCCGCCGATATCGCTGGCGACCGTGAGCACGATGACGGTGATCACTCGCTGCGCACCGTGAGATGAGGTCATCATGAGGCTGACAAAACTGGCCATCAGCCCGGTGTAGGCGACGGCGAAGATCGATGCCGAAACGTCAGCAAGGTAGCCCTCAACGCCGTTGATGAGTCGATAGCCGAGAATCACGACGACCGTTACGGCGAACACGGCCAGCATCGGAACCGCGCCCAACCAGTAGGCGGCCTGCGGCATAGCAGCAGCACCGAGCGCGGCTGGCACGGCGACCAGGGATATCCCGCGATGTGCCACCGCACCGCGTAGCTCAAGGACGCTGATCACCATGGCGATCGACACAATCACGCTGAACAGCGCCGGTGCGTATAGAACCGGGATCAGAACCAGCCCCACGCCCAGGAAGAGACCCACACCGATGGCCGCAAAGAGGTTGCGGCCCGCCCTGCCGCTGGTAGGAGTCTCGGCGACCTTGTCATCACCCATATCGGTTGGTCGAGCCACGAGGTCCTAGACCTCCAGCAGCTCGGCCTCCTTGTGCTTGAGCAGATCGTCGATACCCGACACATGCTTACCCGTCAGGTCGTCCAGCGCCTTCTCCGCGCGACGCGCCTCATCTTCCCCAACTTCGCCATCCTTGACGAGCTTGTCGAGAACATCCTTGGCATGACGTCGGATATTGCGCATGGACACACGTGCGTCTTCCGCCTTGCCGCGCGCGACCTTGATGAACTCCTTGCGTCGCTCCTCGGTCAACTGCGGAAAGCTGACTCGGATCACGTTGCCATCGTTGGTGGGGTTGACGCCCAGGTCCGAGTCACGGATCGCCTTCTCGATGGTGTTCATGGCGCTCTTGTCGTAAGGCGTAATGACCACCAGACGCGCCTCAGGGATGGCGAAGCTCGCCATCTGCGTGACCGGGGTCATGGTTCCGTAGTAGTCGGCAACGATCTTGTTGAACATGGCCGTGTTTGCTCGCCCGGTGCGAATACCCGCGAAGTCATCCTTGGCGACGTTGATCGCCTTGTCCATCTTCTCCTCGGCTTCAAGCAGAGTTTCGTCGATCACCGGAGCTCCTCATCAATGTCGGTTTTTTCACCCACGACCGGTCGTCGCTGGACCCGTCACATCTGCGCATTTGCTGAAATCAGTGTCCCGATTCTCTCACCTCGCACGGCGCGGGCGATATTGCCCTCGACGAGAAGGTTGAAGACAAGAATCGGCAGATTGTTGTCCTGACACAGACTGATAGCCGTGGCATCTGCCACCTTGAGGCCGCGATTGAGTACCTCGGCATGGCTGAGTGTGTCGAACTTGACGGCTTCAGGATTCAGGCGCGGATCAGAATCGTAGACACCGTCCACACCCTTGGCCATAAGCACCACTTGGGCACCAACCTCAAGTGCGCGCTGTGCGGCGGTGGTGTCGGTGGAGAAGAATGGCGCCCCGAGTCCGGCACCGAAGATCACCACCCGACCCTTCTCCAGGTGTCGGATTGCGCGGCGAGGGATGTACGGCTCGGCGACCTGCCCCATGGCGATGGCGGTCTGAACGCGCGTCTCGACGCCCTCCTTCTCGCAGAAGTCCTGAAGGGCTAGGCAGTTCATCACAGTTCCCAGCATGCCCATGTAATCGGCACGAGACCGATCCATGCCCCGCTCGGACAGCTGTGCACCACGGAAGTAGTTTCCGCCGCCGATCACCACGGCAACTTCGGTACCACGGGAAACAACGTCAGCGATCTGACGTGCGATTGCCTGAACGATGTCAGGGTCCACCCCGAGGGAGCCCCCACCGGCGAAAGCCTCCCCGGAGAGCTTGAGCAACACACGGTCGAAGCCTGCGTCGGGTACCCCTGGCCACAGATCGATCGTGCCCTCAAGTGAAGGTTGGACGATGGAATCAGATATCCCCGCCGGCGTCCCGCTCACCGCAGCCTCCCGTTGAGTGATCTGTACAACTCTGTGGTTCGATCCTAAGGGGCGAGCCTGCCATCACGACAGGCTCGCCCCCAGTTTGGATCAGGAGCCTACTTCGAAGCGCGCGAACTTGGAGACCTTGGTGCCAGCCTCGTTCAGAACGGCTTCAACCGTCTTCTTCGAGTCCAGAACTGAGGCCTGCTCGAGAAGGACGTTGTCCTTGAAGTACGAGTTGACCCGACCCTCGATGATCTTGGGAAGGGCGGCCTCAGGCTTACCCTCCTCCTTGGCCGTGGCCTCGGCGATACGACGCTCACTCTCGACAACGTCGGCCGGAACCTCGTCACGGGTGACGTAGGAGGGACGCATGGCTGCGATCTGCATGGCAGCAGAACGAGCAGCATCCTCAGATCCCTCGTAGGCCACCAGGACGCCCACCTGTGCCGGCAGATCTGCTGCACGCTTGTGCAGGTACACCGCGACCGGGCCCTCAAGCAGGGTCACACGACCGAGTTCAAGCTTTTCGCCGATCACCGCAGAAAGACCCTCAACCTCATCCTTGACCGAGCGTCCACTCTCGAGGTTGACCTCCAGGAGGGCATCGCGGTTGTCGACCTTGCCGGCAGCCGCAGCAGCAACGATCTGGTTGGCAAGTGACAGGAAGTCGGCGTTCTTGGCAACGAAGTCGGTTTCACATAGGAGCTCGACCAGTGCACCATCAGATGCGACGACCAGACCATTGGTGGCCTCGCGCTCAGCACCTCGCTTGGCTGCCTTTGCCGCACCGCTGATACGCAGTGCCTCGATGGCGGCATCAAAGTCACCATCGTTCTCAACAAGGGCCTTCTTGCACTCCATCATGCCCGCACCGGTCAGGTCGCGGAGCTTCTTCACGTCGGCGGCGGTGATGTCGGCCATGGCGTGACTCTCTCTCTAAAGCTAAGGGGATCGGATCAGAACGTTCGGCGCCTGCACACGCTGCAGGCGCCATCGCACCGGTACGGATACCGATGTGAAGATGCGGATAAACCGCGCGAACTACTCGGCTGCTGGTGCTTCTTCGACGGCGGCCTCGACAGCAGCTTCCTCGACGGCAGCCTCAGAACCGGTGAGCAGAGCGGTCTCCCACTCGGCCAGCGGCTCATCAACGGCAACCTGGCCCTCATCGGCGGTGATACCACTCGCACGGCTGGCGCGGGCCATCAGACCATCGGCAACCGCATCTGCGATCACGCGGGTGAGCAGAGCAACAGCGCGGATGGCGTCGTCGTTTCCGGGAATCGGGAAGTCAACCTCATCCGGATCACAGTTGGTGTCGAGAATGGCGATCACGGGGATGCGCAGCTTCTTCGCCTCTGCGATCGCGATGTGCTCCTTCTTGGTGTCGACAACCCAGACAGCACTTGGCTGCTTGGACATGTCGCGGATACCACCAAGGGTCTTGGTGAGCTTGTCCTTCTCACGCTTGAGAACGAGCAGTTCCTTCTTCGTGAGACCAGAACCGGCAACATCGTCGTAGTCGATGAGCTCAAGTTCCTTCATCCGCTGAAGCCGCTTGTGAACGGTCTGGAAGTTGGTGAGCATGCCACCGAGCCAGCGCTCGTTCACGTAGGGCATTCCCACGCGAGTCGCCTGCTCGGCGATCGGCTCCTGGGCCTGCTTCTTGGTTCCGATGAACATCACCGAACCACCGTGGGCCACGGTCTCCTTGACGAATTCGTACGCCCGGTCGATGTATGTCAGCGACTGCTGAAGATCGATGATGTAGATGCCATTGCGCTCATTGAAGATGAAGCGCTTCATCTTGGGATTCCAACGACGGGTCTGATGCCCGAAATGCACACCGCTCTCAAGCAGCTGCTTCATAGTGACGACGGCCATGGCCAATCGCTCCTTCTTCTGACGCCGAGGCGCGGTCGTATTGACCGACGCGGCAGCGTCCACTCGGTTGTTCATCGAACCGGTTGGCTCGATGCCTGACTCCCACCGGCGTGACCTTCCGAGTGAACTCGGACCGAGGTCGGCCGCCACCTCATTGAGCTGGAATGTGGGCGTGCGATGTCAGCCTCGAAAGGCTGCAGGAGAAGTCTACGGGTTTCCCGCTCAGACCAGAAATCGTGAGGTGCCGACCCGTCGCGTCGTCCACAGCCGGCTGGAACACGCACTCCGTTCGGACAGGCAGGCGGACATGATCGCCACATGCTGATTCTCGGCCTCCTGCTGACCACATCACTGACCGCCGCGTGGGTCCACCCTGCGGGCACGTGGATCCCCCCGGTTCCCCTGCACATTACGCGGGGGTTTGACCGGCCCGTGCCCAACTGGCTGCCGGGGCATCGTGGAGTGGATCTGGCTGCCAGGCCGGGTCAGCTGGTCAGGTCGGCGGGAGACGGAACGGTGATCTGGGCTGGCATATTGGCCGGGCGAGGTGTGGTTGTGGTCGGCCATCAAGGTGGACTTCGGACCACCTATGAACCCGTCACCTCATCAGTTGTCGCGGGCGAGCAGGTACACGCAGGTGAGCTCCTCGGGACAATCGGTCGTGGTCAGACCCACTGTGACGGTCACTGTCTTCACTGGGGGTTACGCCGGGGTCTCGAGTACCTGAATCCACTTCTGCTGCTCGGACTGGGACATGCACGTCTCATCCCCATTCAGGAGGTGCGCAGTATCAGTAGTCGACGGCAGCCAGTCGGGCTCGGAGTTGGAGAAC
>CAXBQZ010000041.1:0-24681 GCA_963978055.1 uncultured bacterium | reverse complement strand
CATCCAATTTGAGTTCAGGTTCATCGCGCGGAACTGGCGCAAGGCCTCGATGTCGATGATTCCCGCTGTGAACGAATTGGCTCCGCCCCGGGCCAATCCGAGGATATTCCCCTGATAGTCAACGATGTGGCCGTTGCCGCCACCGATGTCGTAGGGGTGCTCCATCTTCGGATGCACGTAGACCGGACCTACGTTCGGACACACCATGTAGACGTTGTTGAAATGGGCATGTGCTCGGTTCTGCAGAAGCCATGTACCACCCGCATCAGGTCCGAGTTGGGTCATCGGCACTGCCTCAGATGGACGGTAAACAACCTCAGCCCCGTTGAAGGCCAATGCCCGCACGGCTTCTGGGTACTCTCCATCCGAGCAGCAGATGGTTCCGATATTGCCGATATCGGTGGTGCGCAGTACAGGGTAGAAGGCGTCGATTCCATCGCCGAACAGTTCGACCCAGCGGTCATAGACATCATGTGGCGTACATGACCGCTCACGGCACCACAGATGATTCTTTGCAGCCTTATGGACGATCTCACCCTGTGGTGAGATGACGAAGAGCATGTTGAAGAAGCGGTCGGGCATCACCTCAGGCCACCGAGCCTTGCACTGCACAACGATGTAGGTGTTGTAGAGCTTGGCAAGGCCGGCCAGTCGCTGCGTTTCCGGACCTGGTAGATCGATGAACAGTTCACGAGCTGCCACCACATGAGGAATATCGAAGATCTCATCGGTGAAGCCGGTAAGTGCCCCTTCTGCCAGTGCGATCATGCGCACGGGCATGTTGATGCCGATGATCGACACCGCGGCATGAATGGCATCCTCGATGATGTCCAGGTTTCGATCGATGTCCTTGCGAGAGCCAATCCCGTGGACAACTGTCGACAGCCCCACAGCCATGTACGGTGCGATGGGTTCGGATTTCTTGGTACGTGTGGCCATGGGTTGCATCCTCTGACGTGCCGACGACAAGGGCAAGTGGCGCGCCGCAGCGATGACTAGCGCGATCTCTTCTGACGCACTCTCAGGTTGATGCGAACAGGTGTTCCCTCAAACCCAAATTCCTCACGAAGGCGACGTTCGATAAAGCGCCGATAGCCCGCCTCTAGGAAACCAGTAGTGAACAGTACGAACGTAGGCGGACGAGTTCCAGCCTGAGTGGCGAACAGGATGCGTGGCTGACGTCCACCACGAAGTGGGTGCGGGTGTGCGGCCACCAGTTCAGCGATGAACGCATTGAGCTTGGAGGTTGGGATGCGCCGATCCCAGTTCTTCAGAGCCAGATTGAGCGCAGGAACCAACTTCTCCATGTGTCGACCTGTTCGTGCGCTGACATTCACTCGTGGTGCCCATGACACCTGATGTAAATCTCGTTCGATTTCACGCTCGAGGTAGCGCTGACGCTCCTCATCGATCAAATCCCACTTGTTGAAGGCCAGGACGAGGGCTCGACCCGCATCGGTCACCAACGAAAGGATCCGCGTGTCCTGCTCGGTGAGTGGCTCCTGTGCCTCCAGGAGAACGACGGCGACCTCCGCTTTCTCCAGCGCGGACTTCGTGCGCAGCGATGCGTAGTACTCATGCCCACTGGCCTCGTTAACGCGCTTGCGGATACCGGCTGTGTCGACGAACCGCCACTGCGTACCGGCGATCTCGATCAGTTCATCGACCGGATCCACCGTGGTGCCCGCGACCGAGTCGACAACGACGCGGCTCTCACCGGCGAGCTTGTTGAGCATGCTGGACTTACCCACGTTCGGCTTACCCAGCAGAGCCACCCGACGAGGTCCGCCCTCGGTATTTCTCCCCGAACCCTCGTCCGGGAGGGCGGCGACGATTACGTCGAGCAGATCACCGGAGCCGCGACCGTGCAGCGAGGAGACTGCATAGGGCTCACCAAGACCCAGCGACCACAACATGGCAGCATCAGCGTCAGTGCGACTGTCATCAACCTTGTTCGCGACGAGGATCACCGGCTTCTTGGCACGCCGCAGGACCTTCACAACATCCTCGTCGGCGTCGGTTGCTCCGACTGTTGCATCCAGAACAAAGGCGATCACATCAGCCTCGTGCATCGCCCGCTCAGCTTGGGCGGTGATCTGCGCGGCCATCCCCTGAGGGTCGCGCTCCCAACCCCCGGTATCCATAAGGAGGAAGCGACGACCGGCCCATTCGGCCTGGTAGGTGACCCGGTCTCTGGTTACCCCGGGGATATCTTCGACAACTGCTTCGCGTCGCCCGATGATGCGGTTGACCAAGGTGGATTTGCCGACATTCGGACGTCCGACAATCGCCACCAGCGGGAGCCACTCCGGTTCCTCGGTGAGGGTCGCATCAACATCGCCGGTCTCAAATCCCCACTGTCGCAGTCGCGCCGCGGCTTCAGCCTCGTCATCCCAGCCGGTGAGGGCATCATCGTCCTCACCGTCAAATTCGTCGAACTCAGAGAAGTCGACAATCTCGATCAGGCTGTCACCTGCCCAGGCGGAATCATCATCCGAGGCGAAGTCCGCTTCGGTGTCACCTGATGAGATGAGAACCTCATCATCGAGATCCTCAGGTCCACCGTGAGAATCCGATGGTCGTTCGGTCATAGCAGGTCCTTTGAGTCGTCGCGAACACCCGTTGTCTGCGACTCGGGACGTCGGTCTTCCACCAACCTGACCACCGTAGCAATCACCTGCGGCAACGTTAACTGTGTGGCGTCCACGGGCACGGCATCAGCTGCCTGACGGGTGGGCGAATCTGCCCGGGTCGAATCGGCATGATCGCGTCTGGCCAACTCATCGGCCAACTCCTGGACACCCGCCTGACTTAACCGTCCTGCGGCCACATCCTCCGCGGCACGTCGTGCGGCCCGGACGAGCGGATCTGCGTAGAGCCACACCTTGAGATCTGCCTGGGGAAGTACGACAGTTCCTATGTCGCGGCCCTCCATCACAACCCCTCGCTGTTGGGCAACTGCAGCAGCCACCGCCTCGCGCTGTCGCTCAACCAAGGCAGCGCGGGTTGCCGGAACCGCAGAGACCGCCGATACGGCGGAGGTGACATCAGACTCGCGGATAGCAGAGGTGACGTCCGTCCCCGACACGTGCATCGAAGGATGGTTGGGATCCACGGACCATTCCAACTCCGGAGCAGTCTGCGTCGCACATCTGCCGATGGCATCCTGATCGGCGAGGTCGATACCACCCCTCAAGACCGCCCAGGTGATAGCCCTGTACATCGCACCGGTATCGATGTATTCGAAGCCAAGTTCACGGGCCACACCTTTGGCCACTGACGACTTACCGGAACTCGCCGGGCCATCAATGGCAATCACCAGGGGACGTCGTTGCGATCTCACCGGCGCTCCTCATCTGATAATTCACTATAGTGCTTTATCGACATTGCTACATATTGCCTTATCAGGCATCATCGCAGGTCAAAGGCACAGTTAGAAACGAACATCCCAGCCGCCATCACGTAAGGCGTTAGCCAACAACTCAGCCGCGGACGGTTGTACTTCAAGCTCCACCAGGCCTGTGGGTCTGCCCTGGGAGTGCTCAATGCGAACATCTTCGAGGTTTACCTGCACCGACCCGATGGTCGCAAACAGACGTCCCAACTCTCCTGGCTGATCGGCAACGACCACCGGCACCACCGCGTACTTGGTTGGCACCGACCCGTGCTTGCCCGGCACCTTCGCATATCCGGCTGCCCCAGCGCGGAGCCCCGCTGCAAGTGTCTGGCGGTCTGGTGGGTTGGTCGACAGGGCATCGCGAATCTGTGACAACCGGTCGATCAAGCCGTCGAGTGACTCGGTTACCGGACCTGAGTTACTGGCCAGAATCTCCGACCACAGGTCCGCATCGGAGGCCGCCAGTCGGGTGACATCACGCAGACCCTGACCAGATAGGGAAACCCCGGTCTCATCCAGCGGTGCCAAACCAGCAGCCACCAAGGAAGCCACCACCTGAGGTGTGTGGGAGGTAAGCGCAACGGCGCGATCATGCTCGGCGGCGGTTGTTAGAACCACAGTCGAGCCAAGCCTGCCCAGATAAGACGCAACCTCAGCGGTACGGTCCTGGTCGGTTTCAACAGTGGGAGTCAGCGCCCAGATGCGATCTGCGAACAGATCTGCACGAGCTGCCCCGGGCCCGGACAATTCTCGGCCAGCCATCGGGTGTCCAGGAACATATCGGGACATATCTGACCCTGATTCCTCAACCTCTTGTACAAGTTTAGCCTTTGTACTTACTACATCACTAACTGTCGCATTGACATATGTAGTAAGTACCTCACGGATGACTTCCGCCGCTTTTAGGGGTGGAACAGCCACGAAAACGAGGTCTGGAGCCGGATTCAGACGTCCGGGGAGGGCTGCTTTGCCCGCTCCACGCTCCACCGCTACCTCAACCGCGTCAGCATCTGCGTCCATGAGCCAGACCCGCTCCCCCAGCGCCGTTAGCCCCATCCCGATGGAGGTTCCGATCAGCCCAGTCCCGATTACCAGAATGGTCTTGGCGGAGTTGTCAGGGATAGTCATCGGCATCTCACTGAGCGAGATCCTGACGCAGAACTTCGGCACCGCGGAGGTAGACGTGCACGAGCTCGGATCGCGGTCGATCATCCTCAATGTGAGCCAAGACCCGCACCACCTGACTCAGCGCACCAGGGACGGCGATCTCCTGTGCACATATCAGCGGTACATCCCCCAGGCCCAGCCCACGCGCGGCCGCTGCTGGGAACATACAGACCAGATCAGGGGTCGAGGTGAAAATCATGGAGATCAGGGATTCACTGCCCAATCCATTTCGGCTGAGCATCTGCGAGACCAGCTCCTCGACCGCACTGGTCATCTCGGCTGGATCGTCAGCCTGCAACCTCGTGGCACCCCGCAGGGCTCGAACTGGCACCGCAACTCCTTCTCCCATGACCTCATATGAGCCCTTAAGGATAGCCAATTTGACGGCAACTCGATGCAGCGACTCACCGATGTAGGACTAGATTCCCATCTCGGCATACCCATATATCGATATATAGTTATATGAGTATGCCGGTATCTCTGCCAATCGCTCCATCGACCAAGTGGTAGATCTCCTCCCCCTCCGCGCCGATCTTCATCAGTCTGGATGGTGGCCGTCCGACACACAAGGCTTGGGCGTGACCTGGTGACCCCGTGGTGCACTCGCTCGGCGCCTACCTGCCCAGGGCCGTTCGGAGCGTGAATGGCCAGTTCACGGGCCTGACAACAGCTCCATGCAACATATAAACTATCGACAAATCTATACTCGGCCGTGGGCACATGAGCTGACTATGTCGACATATTGACGTTCGGCTCTGATGTCGGCCTTGCGACAATAGTAGGTTTATCGATACATCTATACGTGCTGACATACGAGGATCATGAATAGATCGATTTATCGATATTGCTCTTTACTGACAGATATCTAAAGATCGACCGCCGCGTAGAGCTCGCCAACCTCCTGCAGGGACAGGGTTCGCACCTTTCCTGACCGCAGATCCCCCAGTCCAATGGGTCCGACCTTGACTCGAACCAGGCCTTCAACGGGGTGACCGACCGCAGCCAGAAGCCGTCTGACGATGTGCTTTCGGCCCTCATGAATCACCACTTCGACCAACGCCCTACCCGGGGCTGAGGTGACGATTCTGAAGCGATCAACCCGCACATACCCGTCCTCAAGTTCGATGCCATCACGCAGCCGTCGGCCCAGGTCCCGCTCGATCGTCCCTTTGACCTGAGCGAGGTACGTCTTATCAACCCCGAAAGACGGGTGTGCCAACCGCTGGGCCAACTCGCCATCATTGGTCAGGAGCAGCAGGCCCTCGGTATCCGCGTCGAGACGTCCAACGTGAAAGAGTCGCTCCTTGCGTCCCTTCAAGTAGTCCCCCACACATGGGCGGCCCTTGTCATCGGTCATCGTCGAGTGCACGCCGCGCGGCTTGTTGAGCGCTAGGACCACATGATCCGGTGCGGTAGGAATGCGCAGGCCATCGACCTTGATCACCTGTCGTCGTGGATCAACCCGCATGCCCTGCTCGAGGATGATATTTCCATCCACTTCGACCCGGCCCTGGTCGATCAGCTCTTCGCAGGCACGTCGACTGCCCACACCTGCCTGCGCGAGCACCTTTTGAAGTCGAATCTGATCCCTATCTGGGTCCGATTGACTGCCTATGTTCCGATTCGCCACTATAGTCTCGATATCAACTTGAGGTTTGGTCTAGAAAGTCATCTAGTGCATCGATATTTGGCAGGTAGTCCATGACTGGGGGGAGTTCCTCCAGAGAACTGATTCCGAGTCGGTCGAGGAACAGCTCCGTGGTCGCGTACAGCAGTGCACCGGAGCCTGCCTCCTGCCCCCGTTCCTCAATCAGGCCACGCGTGGTCAACGTTCTGATGACTCCGTCGACATTCACTCCGCGAATGGCCGATATCCGAGATCGGGCCACTGGCTGCCGGTACGCGATCACGGCGAGCGTCTCTAGAGCTGCCTGTGACAGGCGCGATTGCTGTCCATCCCGGACGAATCGCTCCACGACCTCTGCACAGTCACCGCGCGTGTAGAAGCGCCACCCTCCCGCAACCTGACGGAGCTCAAAGCCGCGACCCGACTCAGCGTATTCGTGCTCAAGACCCTCCAGAGTGCGCGTGACTTCACCCTCAGGGCAGCGAACAAGCGCCGCGAGCTCAGTGGCCTGCATGGGCTGCTCGGTGACCATCAGGAGGGCCTCCAGGGCAGCTCCCAGGGTCGGTGCGCCATAACCGTCAGCGAGCACATCGGACTCATCGGTACCATCCGGTGAATCGCTGGGATCGGCTGAATCCCCTTGCGGTTCAAGCTCTTCGGGGATCGTGTCCATCTCAGACTCGCTCATTCGTCCTCCTCGCTTTCGGGATCTTCTTGCTCCTGTGAGAGGGCCTGTCCGTCGTACTCCTCGCCGGCGACTTCAACCTCACCCTCGGCTGGTCCGATCCACCGGATGTGCAGTTCGCCCAGAGGTGTCACCTGGTCAAAGGCCACTGACCCCTCCCGATACAGCTCGAGTAGTGCCAAGAACCGTGCGACCACGACCAACGTGGTATCGCAATCGGCCACCAGATGCCGGAAGGTGGCCACGGACTGCCTGCGCAGCCTGTCTACGAGGACCGCGGCTTGTTCACGAACACTGACCCGCGGTGCGTGCACATGCGTAATCGACACAGTGGCAACCGGTTTGGGCGCGAGAGCCCTGCCCGCCAACTGAGCGAACTGCTCTGGGTCTTGAGCGATGACGACCTCTGGCAGCAAAGCGGCGAATTGAGGGTCCAGACCCGCAGTACGGGGTCGACTGCGCGCCCCCATGCGTAGAAGTTCACCGAGCAAGATGGAGACTTCCTTGTAAGCCCGATACTGCAGAAGTCGGGCAAAGAGGACATCCCGGGCCTCCAGAAGGGCGAGATCCTCCTCATCCTCGACCTCACCCGAGGGCAGCAGTCGGGCTGCCTTCAGGTCGAGCAGGGTGGCAGCCACCACCAGAAATCCCGAGGCCTCATCCAGATCCCATTGGGATCCCCTTCCGCGAATATGTGCCAGGAAGTCGTCAATCACCGTGTGAAGTGCCAGCGCCGTTACGTCGAGCTTGTGCTTGGCGATCAAACTCAGAAGTAGGTCGAAGGGTCCCTCGAACTCATCCAGACGCACTGAGAAAGCCGCTGAGCCCCCCGGATCGGCCACGGGCTCCGTATGGTCGGCGACGGCTGACTCGACCTCCTGCGGGCCGTCAGGACCCGTCTGGAGGGTCGTATCAACATCTGTCACGTCCGAGAACGTACCCGCCAGGACTTCCGTTACCCGCAACGGGTCCATGCGACACGCTGAAATGTAGATAAAGCGTTGAAACGGTTCATCTACCTATCGTCGTCGGAATCCCTCTGACCTGCGGATTTACTTCGAACACCCGGAGAGTGTCGATGACGTCACAGTCCGCGAAGGCGTCGTACCAAGATGCTGTCATCACCCTTGGTCTCAAGATCTGCGATCAACATCGCCAGCGCCTCGCGAACGATCCGGCCCCGATCCACCGCTAGGCCGTGTTGAGCCCGCAGGATCAACTTTGCCTGCTCGAGCTCGACGAGCTCTTCCGGTGAGACGTACACCGTGATCTTCTCTTCGTGGCGTTCACGACCGGAGGGTCGACGATCCCCGGCGGAGCGGGAGCGGCGCCGTGCCGCGGGTCTGACATGTGCAGGATCCGGGCCGGCACTAGGTGTGGCCAGAACGGTCTCCTGCTCCACCACCAGAGTCGTGGGAGCGGGGCTGGGAGCAGGTGCCTGGGTTGGGGCGACGGCCGTTGTGGGGCCTGACGTATCAGGCTCAACCTCCGATGTGCGACGGAACAGCTCATCTGCACCGGGCAGACTGGCGCGACGGGTCATGATGCGAGCACCTCCCGAGCGAGTTCACGATAGGCAGCGGCCCCCGTGGAACTCGAGGCATATGTAGTGATGGGTTCGCCCGCAACGGTGGTCTCTGGGAACCGCACAGTGCGAGCAATGACCGTGTGGAAAACCTTGTCGTCAAATGCCTCCACGACTCGGGAAAGTACTTCCCGACCATGAAGTGTGCGTGAATCGTACATTGTGGCAAGAATTCCCTCAACCTCTAGTCGAGGGTTAATCCTTTCCTGTACCCGATAGATGGTGTCCATCAGGAGCGCGACACCTCGCAACGCAAAGAACTCGCACTCAAGCGGGATGATCACCCCGTCAGCAGCTGCCAATGCGTTGACCGTCAACAGGCCAAGGGATGGCTGGCAATCAATAAGGATGACGTCGTACTCCCCCACCACCGGGGCCAACACTCGGGCGAGGGTCTGCTCGCGGGCGACTTCTGATACCAGCTGTACCTCTGCGGCCGAAAGATCGATATTGCCGGGGAGCAGATCCAGTCCAGGAACGGCCGTCTTCAGGAGGACATCATCGACGCTCACCTCCCGCTGCATGAGCAGGTTATAGATTGTGAGGTCCAGTTCGTGTGGATTCACCCCGAGGCCCACCGACAAGGCACCCTGAGGGTCAAAGTCCACCAGCAACACCCGGCGTCCAGTCTCGGCAATCGCAGCCCCCAGATTGATGGTGGTTGTGGTCTTACCAACCCCACCCTTCTGGTTACACAGCGCAATGATTCGGGCCGGCCCATGCTCGGTGATCGCGGGTGGCTCTGGGAAGACAACTCGTGGTCGGCCGGTGGCATCCAGATCTGCAGCCGCGACGATCGTCTCGATTATCGGCTCACTCGCCTCTTCCGGTGAAGGAAGTGGCCCCGCACCTTCCTCGGTCATCTCGTCCTCCACCAACTCCAAATTTGGACCTGCCGTGCCATTCGGTACCTGATTTGCAGTCTCTTCGACGTCCGTCGAAAAAGTCGACATACTCATAAAAAGACTCAGCGCTCTCTCGATAGGGAACCACATCGCCAAGGCGACGAATTGTCACAGTAGAGGACTCTCCCACGCTGTGGCAACCCCACCAGTCACATCTGTACCAAGGTCAGGTCTCCTCGCACCAGCCCCTGAAAGGTATCGCTGCAGGTCACAGACGTGCGCGCGGGTGAGCGAGGGAATACACCTCGCGCATCTTGTCAGCAGTCACCAGGGTGTAAATCTGGGTAGTGGTCACCGATGCATGCCCCAACAACTCCTGAACGACTCTCACATCTGCCCCACCATCGAGCAGATGGGTGGCAAAGGAGTGCCTCATGGTGTGTGGCGAGACATCGATCCCAAGACCCGTACGTTCCACCGCGGACGACAGGAGCACCCACGCACTCTGCCGGGTGAGTGGTCCGCCACGAGCGTTAAGGAATAGCGCTCCCCCACTCTTTCCCTTCGCCGCAAGGGCGGGACGACCGCGGACCAGGTAGGCATCCAATGCGGCCAGAGCCATTCGTCCAACGGGAACGACCCGCTGCTTACCTCCCTTGCCCAGAAGCCGAACAGATGCCGATTCGGGGTCCACATCGTCAACAGCGAGCGATATGACTTCAGAGATTCGTGCTCCGGTCCCGTAAAGCAGTTCCAGAAGCGCCCTGTCGCGCAGCCCCCGTGGCCCATCATCGATATTGGCGGCCTCCAAGATCGCCTCCACCTCAGAAACCGAAATCGCCTTGGGTAGTCGCGTCTTCAGAGCTGGGGGGCGAACATCCCTGGCCGGATCGAAGCTGCTCAAGCCCTCCCTGGCTGCGAACTTGTGGAACCCGCGCACCGCTACCAAGCACCGCCCAGCTGAAGAAGCGGCCAATGGTGGATGCTCACCATCACCGGTGCGCAGCGCCGTCAGGAAATCGGCCAACAGCAGATCGTTGACACCCGCGGCGTCGAAAACCTCGCGAGTGGCGCAATAGGAGACGTACCGACTCAGATCACGCCGATAGGCGCTGAGTGAGTTCGCGGCCAGACCTCGCTCGACTGTTAGATGACTGAGATAGAGGGAGACTGATCGCTCCAACGGAGTCGCTCGCTCAGACACATGGTGACTGTACCTGACATAACATCGCCACCCTGACGAAATCGAGGTCCGCCACCACAGGTGCGTGATGACGGACCTCGAAGATCCAGTTCTGGCTGCTTGCGCAATCGAACCTTGTCAGCTGAGCGCTTCCTGCAGGGTGATCGCCGGAAGATCCGGGAATGCCTCGCCGACAGCCGGGTAGGTGATCTGCCCCGCGTGCGTGTTGAGACCCAGTGCGAGCGACTTATCGTCACGACAGGCCTGTGCCCATCCCTTGTTGGCGAGGGCGACCGCGTACGGCAGAGTCACATTGGTCAGCGCGTACGTGGACGTGTTGGGAACAGCGCCGGGCATGTTGGCTACGCAGTAGAAGACGGAGTTGTGGACCGTGTAGGTCGGGTTGGCATGGGTCGTAGGACGGGAATCCTCAAAACACCCACCCTGATCGATCGCAATATCGACCAGCACAGAGCCTGGCTTCATCCGTGACACAAGTTCATTGCTGACAAGCTTCGGGGCTTTGGCGCCAGGTACAAGGACAGCACCAATAACCATGTCGGCATCAAGACAGGCACGCTCGATTTCGTACGCGTTTGACGCGATGGTCTGCATGTGACCCTGGTAGATCGCATCCACCTGACGAAGCCGCGGAATGTTCAGATCCAGGAGCAGGACCTCGGCCTGCATGCCCAGCGCAATGGCTGCGGCATTCTGACCTGATACTCCGGCGCCGAGAACCACGACCTTGGCCGCGTAGGTACCGGAGACTCCACCCATGAGGACACCACGGCCACCATGGGCCCGCATCAGCGCATGGGCGCCGACCTGGGGCGCCAGTCGTCCAGCAACCTCGGACATAGGGGCCAGAAGTGGCAGTGAGCGATCTGGGAGTTCAACGGTCTCATAGGCGATCGCCGTGATCCCAGAGTTGATCAGCGCCTCGGTCGTCTCACGTGAGGCAGCAAGGTGCAGATAGGTGAACAGGAGCTGGTCTTTGCGCATGCGGTGGTATTCCTCCGCGATGGGCTCCTTTACCTTGAGGATGAGGTCACCCGTCGCCCAAACCTCGTCTGCCGTAGACAGAATGGTGGCGCCGGCCTTGACGTACTCCTCATTGGAGATCGATGAGCCAACACCCGCGTTGGACTCGACAAAAACTTCGTGACCGTTGCGCACGAGTTCAAAGACACCAGCTGGCGTAATTGCCACACGGTACTCGTGATTCTTGACTTCGCTTGGAATTCCGACCTTCACTATCGGTCCTTCTGCAAGACGACGCGCCCTTGCGTCGTTCGTGGTGGACGCCGACCACCCTTGACTTCTACACGTCCAAGGTTCGGCCGACGATGTACAACACCCACCCGTGGGGGTAGGTGAGGCCTGTCATGAGAACTCTACTAGGACTCTGGGGGTGGTTTGACCGCTTTCGATCCCCTCACCCGGCCCGTATCCAGCACCTGTTCACGCATCGGCCAGCCACAGTCAGGTGGCCGCAGCCGAGTCCAACCGGCAGCTCGATGAGCAAAGGCAGCAAGTCCTCCGGTGACGGTGGTGGGGCAGGTGAAGTCACCGGCGAGGACCTTCTCCACCAGCTGTTCAAGAGGCATCCAGACCAGGGGCAGATCGAGCTCCTCCCCCGCACCGGCAGGGCGACCACCAGCAACCGGCGACAACCCCCTCGCCAGGTACATCCTGATCACCTCACTTGAACCCCCAGGGGAGGTTTCGAAGTCGATCAGTGTGTGCCAGCGTTCAGCGACCAGCCCTGCTTCCTCGACCAGTTCGCGTGCGGCGCCGTCCAGCGGATCCTCGTCCTCGATATCGAGCAGACCCGCAACCGGCTCCCAGAGCATCATCCCGACCGGATGCCGGTACTGACGGATCAGCAGAACGCGATCTGAGTCATCCATCGCTAGTACGCCGACTGCCCCCGGATGAACGACAAACTCGCGACGAACGGTGCCGCCCTGTCCCAGATCGACAACATCTGCCCGAAGATCCCACACAGCCCCCGAGTGCAGTGCCTCTGAACGGAGAACCACGTTGTTGAGTGCAGCGTCTCGCAACTGCGCGAGAGGCTCCGGCCAGGTCGGCTCGAGGACGAATTCGGACACGAACTACTGTGACACGTCGGCGAGGTTGACCACTGCTGCATCACGACGACTCAAGGCTGCGGCAATCAAGCCGCGGAAGAGCGGGTGAGCCTGAGTGGGACGTGAACGCAACTCAGGATGTGCCTGTGTCGCAACGTAATACGGATGTACTTCGCGGGGCAGTTCCACGAACTCGACAAGTCGACCATCAGGCGACGTGCCAGAGAAGATCAGCCCGGCTGCCTCAAGAGTCGAGCGGTAATCGTTGTTGACCTCATAGCGATGTCGGTGACGCTCATCGACATAGGGCTCTCCGTACACCTCACGAACGACGGTGCCCTCCCCCAACTTGGCAGGGTAGAGGCCAAGGCGCATCGTGCCACCCATATCCCGTTCTCCTGCAACAACATCCCGTTGGTCAGTCATCGTGTGAATAACTGGATGTGGAGTGGCCTCATCGAACTCAGCGGAGCCCGCCCCTTCGAGCCCGGCCATATTGCGGGAGTACTCGATCACCATGCATTGGAGGCCGAGGCACAGGCCCAGGGTGGGTATCTGACGTTCGCGGGCGAAGCGCAGAGCAGCTAGCTTGCCTTCGATTCCTCGTACACCAAAGCCTCCGGGAACACAGATCGCGTCGACATCACCGAGAGCAGCCAGTGCACCCTCGGAGGTCAAACAGTCATCGGAGGTTACCCAGCGAAGGTTGACTCGAGCATCGTTGGCGAATCCACCGGCCCGCAAAGCCTCCGTAACCGACAGATACGCGTCTGGAAGATCGACGTACTTGCCGACGAGGGCAACCGTGACCTCATGGGCGGGATGGTGCACACGTCGAAGGAGCTGATCCCAATCGGTCCAATCAACATCGCGGAACGGGAGACCTAGGCGGCGTACGACGTAAGCATCAAGCCCCTCGCCATGAAGAACCTTGGGGATGTCGTAGATGCTCGGGGCATCAACAGCTGCAACAACCGCCTCGACGTCGACATCGCACATCAGGGAGATCTTCCGCTTGATGTTGGCTGGAACCTCGCGGTCCGCGCGCAGCACGATGGCATCTGGCTGGATACCGATATTGCGCAGCGCGGCAACCGAGTGCTGGGTTGGCTTTGTCTTCAACTCACCGGACGGACCAATGTACGGAAGCAGCGACACATGCAGGAAGAAGACATTCTCACGTCCTACCTCATGGCGAACCTGTCGTACCGCTTCGAGGAATGGAAGGGACTCGATATCACCCACGGTGCCACCGACCTCGGTGATGACGATGTCGACATCAGGAGAGGCCATCCGCCTGATCCGCGATTTGATCTCATTGGTGATGTGCGGGATGACCTGGACGGTGTCACCGAGGTACTCACCGCGGCGCTCCTTGGCAATTACCGTCGAGTAGACCTGACCAGTGGTGACATTGGCCGACCCGTGCAGATCCACATCGAGAAAGCGCTCGTAGTGGCCAATATCGAGATCGGTTTCCGCACCATCATTGGTGACGAACACCTCTCCGTGCTGGAAGGGGTTCATCGTGCCCGGGTCAACGTTGAGATACGGGTCCAACTTCTGCATGGTCACCCGCAACCCGCGGGACTTGAGGAGGTTCCCCAGAGAGGAGGCCGTGAGGCCCTTTCCGAGGGAGGAGGCCACGCCTCCGGTGACGAATAGGTGCTTTGTCGTCTGCGGGTTCACGGGAGTTCAGATTAACAGTTGCCGACGTCCCATGGGCACCTCGGTCGGCGTGTTGGATGACTTCATCGACCATTGGTGCCCGACACGCCCGGTGGATGGGACGCAAGTGACGGCTGAGGCCGCGAGCAACTCCGCACTCAAACGGTGGCTATTGCTGCACTCGGTTCCGCTTCGCGGGTTTGGCCTCGCGTTCACGGGCGGCGGCATCCAGCAGTTCCTGCGCGTGGGCTGCTGCTGAGGTGGATTCGGCCATTCCAGCAAGCATTCGAGCCAACTCGGTAACGCGTTGTGACTCGGTCAACACTCGAACCCCTGACGTGGTGACCTGCCCATCATCAGATTTCTCTACGACGATGTGACGATCGGCAAATGCCGCTACCTGTGGAAGGTGGGTGACGATGAGCACCTGTGCTGATCGGGCGAGCCGGGCCAAGCGTCTACCGATCTCCACAGCAGCCCGGCCACCGACACCGGCATCCACCTCATCGAACACAAAAGTTGGAACGGGTGCGCTTCCCGCGAATACCACCTCGATAGCGAGCATGACCCGTGACAGTTCACCCCCTGAAGCACCTTTGCCGATGGGACGTGCGGGGGCACCGGGATGGGGACTGAGGAGAAGTTCAACCTCATCGATTCCACTGGCGCCGTAGGCAACTCGCCTGCGTACACCATCGAGGACGACATCAAGTCCATCCGGATGATCGGCATGGCGAATGTCGACGCTCACCTGTGCGCTGGGCATGGCAAGTTCAGAAAGCTCGGCGGACACGGAGCTGGAAAACGATTCGGCCGCCGCCCGTCTTGCATCAGATACCCGCATCGCCAATTCAGCGGCTCTCTCCCGTAGCTGCAGCTTTTCACTGCTCAGGGCCAGGATTTGATCATCATCGCCCTCAAGCTCAGCGAGCCGCACCCGCGCCGCCTCACACCAGTCGATGACCTCGTCGACGGTCGGTGCATAGCGTCTGGTGAGCGCATTGAGCGCGGCTGTGCGCTGCTGGCGCTGTTCCAGAGATCGCGGATCAGAGTCGACGGATGCGGCGTATGACGCCAGATCAGACGCAATATCTGAAAGGAGCACAACGCTCTCGCCGAGCGAGTCCGCTAGTCGACCGAGCTCTGGGTCATGGGCACGCTGTGACTCAAGAGTGCGCCGGGCCGCATCGAGTTGACTGAGCGCATCGGTGTCAGAGCCAACATCGTCACCCCCTCGAAGCAGCGCGTGCGCATGATCGGCAACCTCCCTGAGGGATTCGGCATGGGCCAGCCGGGCAGTTGCGGCCACGAGCTCGTCCCACTCACCCCGAACCGGGCCGACGGACGTAATCTCCTCGATGCCAGACCGCAGGAGATCCGCTTCACGAGCCCGCTCCCGCGCTTGTGTCGTGATCTCTTGAATATCTCGCTCGATCTGACGCAGGCGCTCATATACCTCGCGGTAGGCCGAAGTTGCATCCATAACCTGTGGTCCTGCATACCGATCCAGGGCCGCCCGCTGGCGCGACGGAGCAAGGAGGCGTCGCTGATCATTCTGACCGTGGACTGCGACCAGCGCCTCACTCAGTTCAGCCAGGACGCTGACCGGAACCGCACGTCCACCGAGAAATGACCGCGATCGTCCCTCCCGAGCCACACTGCGACCGATGAGCAATACACCGTCATCGAGCTCACCACCGGCCTGCTCGACCCGCTCGACCACCTCGGCAGTTGGCGCCAGAAAGCGTGCATCCACCTCCGCTTTGTCAGCCCTGACGACCGCTGCATCGGCCTTTCCACCAAGAACGAGATCCAGTCCCGTGAGGACCATCGTCTTTCCGGCACCCGTCTCACCCGTCACAACTGTGAAACCAGGATGCAGCTCGAGGGTCGCGTCATCGATCACACCCACTCCGCGAATGCGAAGTTCCTCGATCACGGCGTACCGTCCAGCCGGCGCCGCTGCCCACCCCAGCCGTCAACGGGGAGCTCAAACTTTGCCACGAGTCGATCCGTGAATGGTGCCTTGTGGAGCCGCGCAAACCGTACCGGCTGACCGTGTCGGGTAATTTCGACCCGACTGCCGCCCGTAAGCTCGATAGATCTGCGACCGTCACACCACATCACAGCACCCGCGTAATTTGATCCGAGAACGTCAACGGCGATCACGCTGGTCGGAGAGACGACGAGCGGCCGGGCAAAGAGTGCATGTGCGCTGATCGGTACAACGAGCATGGCCTCAACCTCTGGCCACACAACGGGACCCCCCGCAGAGAAGGCGTAGGCCGTGGACCCAGTGGGTGTGGCTGCCACTACTCCGTCACAACCCCATCTCGACAGCGGACGTCCATCAATCTCGACGAGCACCTCGACCATCCGCTCGCGACTTGCCTTCTCCACTGAGGCCTCATTGAGCGCCCAACTTCGCTCGGTCTCGACACCATCGATCCGCACGACAATGTCGAGGGTTGTGCGTTCCTCGACGGTCCAACTGCGCTCAACGATTGAGGCAACCACACTGCGCTTATCGTCGACCTCCGCCTCGGCCAGGAATCCGACATGACCAAGATTGACGCCAAGGAGTGGGACATCGAAAGCGCGGGACAGTTCGGCACTGCGCAGAACAGTGCCATCTCCGCCAAGGACCACGACCAGTTCACACCCGGAGGCTGCATCAGCGGGGTGAACTCCCTGAACCGACGGATCACCAAGTTCATGGGCCTCATCGACCAGCGCTCGGACCTCAATGCCGGATGTCGTGAGTTCATGTGCAATTTCACGGGCCAGCGCCACAGCGTCAGGCCTGCCAACATGCGTCACCAAGAGAACTCGACGCTCTGTCATTGCGGTCCCTCCTCAATGGCACGATCTAAGTCAGCATCCTGCAGTGCGGGTGCTCCCTGACGAAGATGCAGGAAATACTCCACGTTGCCACTGGGTCCCGGCAGCGGTGAGGCAACCACCCCAGCCGTACCGAGTCCCAGATCAAGTGCCACGTCAGCGATCCTACGGACAGCCAGTGACCTCAGCCCCGGATCACGCACAACTCCGCCCGATCCGACACGCTCCTTCCCCACCTCGAACTGCGGCTTAACCATCAGCAGCAGGTCAGCATCTGGTGCTGCCACAGCACTCAGAGCGGGCAGAACGGTCGCCAGTGAGATAAACGACAGATCGGCCACCACCAGGTCTGGGGTGAACGCGAGCATGTCAGTGCTGAGTTCGCGCACATTGGTTCGCTCCATGATCACGACCCGATCATCGGAGCGAATTGGCCACGCCAGTTGGCCGTAACCCACATCAACGGCGATGACCCCTGCCACTCCCCGACGTAGAAGAACATCGCAGAAACCACCCGTACTTGCACCCGCGTCCAACGCCCAACGGCCAGTTACTTCGACCCTGAATGCATCGAGCGCCCCGGTGAGCTTATGTGCACCTCGCGACACGTAGTCCGGCCCAAGATCGCCCTCGACCACCACAATGCTGGATTCGTTGTCTACCTGAGTGGCCGACTTGGACGCGATATTGCCATTGAGTCGCACTCGCCCCGCGGTGATGAACTCCTGAGCCTGCTCACGGGAACGAGCGAGGTTTCGGTGAACAAGTTCAGCATCAAGACGTCTGCGGGTCATCCCAGGCCTTGCTCACTCAGCGCTGATCAGCGTGGGACAGGGCATCTTGGAGTCTGCGATGTACATCATCAAAGACCGCCGCATGGTCACCAGTTGGAAGTTCCACCAGTTCTACCAGCCGGGCAGTAGCGGCATCGACACGTGCATCACCAGTCGTGGGGATCTCTCGGGCGTGGAGAAATGCATCCCGGGGTGACATCGCCAAAGGTAACGACTCGGCGGTGGCCACTGCTCGCACGGATGAGCCGCCATCATCAATTGCATCAATGGCCGCATCCAGGTCAGCATCCGCATCTACTTCCTGAACATCCGGGGCAGCCCAGTCTTGGTCCTGCTCATCAATCACGACTGCTCACCACCATTCTCAGTTCCTGGCTTCACGTACGGAATCTTGCGTTTGGCGGGTGGATGCTGATCTACGTGCTGGGCTGAGTCTGCGGCCGCTGTCGTGGCCGCGACCACATCTTCCACCTTCGAGTCGTCAACGGTGCCGAATTCGATCAACTCCTCCACCTGTGACTCAGCGGCTGAAACAGGCTCCGCCGCCAGATCACTCACAGCCGAAACAGGCTCCGCCGCCAGATCACTTGCCGGCCCCGTTACTGGACGACTCGATGAGGTGCGCATATCGGCGATCTGGTTCTCCAACCGAGCTATGTGGCGCCGAACCGCAGCCAATTCCTCTTCACGGACGAAACCCATCCGACCAGCACTGCGATCAACCTCGGTGCGGATCAGTCCTATGAGCAGCTCCCGATTCTGCTTACTGGTCTCCAGCAGTTCATCGGCCAGCTCCTGAACTGAGGAGGCAGCGGTCTTGGCCGCATCCACCGCCTGCTCCTTACCCGGCACATCTGGAACGCTCTCCGTGTTGAGCAGTGCCATGCCCTGCTGCACGAGTGCACCCGCAGCCTCCTGCGCTCGCTTGACCGTCACCTCGGTCAAACCCGTGGCCAACTCGACATAGCCCTTGATCGCGTCCAGCATGGCGTCACCTCTCGCCTTGGCGGTACCCACCTTGGTACCTATTCCTGCCCTGCTTACAAACTATCGCGCCCGAGGCAGGATCGCAGACGCACCACCCAAGGTCGGGCATTCGGAGTGCCCCTGCGGTACCGTCACGGGGTCCCGGACACATCAGCAGGAGGATCAGTGGCCAGCCAGCTAGAGGTCGAAGCGGCCATCGATCGGCTGTCCACGGCTGCTCGTGACCTAGATGATCGCACCCGGGCGCGGATCCCGAACAGATCGGCATCCGTGCACCTGCTGGATCTGGACCTCGCCTACACCGGAGAGTTTGTATCCGGTGCCCTTGTCAACGTCGGTGCAGTGCCCCCCGAGGTGGCCGCCACGGCAGCATTCCGTCTGACCTGTTCTTCAGATGACTTCATCTCACTCATCGACGGAGATCTCGGCTTTGGATCGGCTTGGGCAGGCGGGCGAATAAGGATCGACGCCAAGTTTCGAGATCTTCTAGAGCTCCGCAAATTCCTGTGAGCTATTTCTCGAGTAGTTCCCGAAGGATCAGGGTGAGACTGGGCAGGTTGACGTCCGCAAGCGGATCGGCGCCTTGGTCTGAGCGCTGCCAGGCCAGCGCGACTGTGCGTAGGATCTCCCCCCACTCAGACTGAGGCGCATCGGTGCCGACCCTGAGATCAATTGCGGGTTGATTGAGACCACGCAGATCAGGGCTGACGTACGTGGGCCGTTGATGCACTGGTGCCTTACACAGATCACCGATCGTTGTGACCCCGGTCATCACGAGCAACGATTCGATCCCGGTGTTGTAGGCAGCCTCGATATCGGTGTCGAGTCGATCCCCCACCATGAGAGGTGACGTGGCACCGACCCGCTCAATGGATTCTTGAACGAGCGGAGCAAACGGCTTTCCTGCCACAACTGGCTGACGACCCGTGGCCGATGCCACCGCAGCCACCAGGGTGCCATTGCCCGGCGCAATTCCCCTCGGGGTCGGGAAACTCGTATCCGGATTGGTGGCCACAAAGAGGGCGCCGGCGTGTACGGCGTAGGCAGCTTCAGCAAGGTCTCGCCAGCAGACGTCAGGCCCGTACCCCATCATCACCGCTTGGGGCGTTGGCTCCGCCGATTCCACTGGCACGAGGCCCCGATCGATAAGTGCCGAGCGAACGCCCGGGCCTCCGATGGCCAGCACCGTTGCACCCGGTCCCACCTGCTGAAGAATCACATGTGCAGCCGCCTGTGAGGAGTTGACCACATCCTCTGCTGAGGCTTGGATCCCCAACTCGCGCAGATGTTGCGCAACCAGGTCCGGTGTGCGAGAGGCATTGTTAGTGACAAACGCAATCCCTGTGCCACACGTGCGTGCCTGCGCCAAGGCCTGCGATGCATGTGGAACCGCATGGGGGCCGATATAGACCACGCCATCGAGATCCAGAAGCAGGGCGTCGAAAAGCTCCAGCAGGGACATGGTCGTGCTCATGACGCGGCCGGTGGAAACTCGGCCGACTCATCGGGACTCCCGATCGCTGGCAGTCCTGCATCTTCTCGGGCAGACAGAGTTGCCCGAACCTGTCGCAGGGCACGTCCATACGCTTCACGATCCGGACGCATGGCGGCGGCGACCGCCAAATGCTCTGCGGCCATTGGGAATTGCCTCATTCGCCACAGCGATAGACCCAGTCCGAAATGTGCGTAGTCGTCATCTGGAGCGGCCTGTGTGATCGCCCTGAACTCGCGGGCAGAATCCTCAAAACGACGCGAATCGTAGAACGCGCGCGCAAGAGCCTCACGAATGCTCAGTGCTCCCGGCTCCGCTCGGGATGCCCAGGACAGGAGTTCGGCTGCGGCTGCTGCGTTACCTTGTTGTAGGAGCTCAGTTCCACGACGAAACCAGTCGTATGGTTCACCAGCGGGTGCCCCAAGGCCAACCGCGGGAATTGACTCCACAGGCCTCGTCGACTCGTCATCGTCTGCGGGAACATCGTCGATCACGATCCTATCGTCGCATACACGTTCAGGCGCGACGCCGGCTGAGTGAATCGACATTCACCTCGTAGCGGGACACCACGACTCCACCCGATCTGAAGAATCTTCGCTGAAGGCTTCCTTCCACCTCGATGGAACTACCAGGTTTCAAGCGCTCCAGAGTTCGACGCACCCGCGCCCGCGAAGTAACGCAATCGATTGTGTCCGCGCTGCGTTTGCGCGGCTGAGCTGCGCTTCGACCCACGATGACCCGAAATGTCGAGACCACTTCCCCCGAGGCAAGTGTGCGCTCACTGACATCAGCCTGCAGCTCACCCCGGAGCCTGACGAAATTCTGAGGTTCACTCTCTGCGCCCATAAGTTCATGGATCCTTTCTTAGCGTCGCTACAGTGGGGCAAGCGTGAACGTAGCCCGCAGAGAGTCGCGTGAAACGGAGTGGTGACTGTGGATGACGCAGCAGAAACAATTGCTGGGGATGCTCGGCCCGAACCACGTGATCTAGGTGATGACGTATGGCTCATTGATACACGTATGGGTGGGTACACGGGGATCACCGCCGGCTATCTCATCCGCGGCGAGCGACCCGCTCTCGTGGAGACAGGTGCAGCCACGTCTGCAGCAGAAGTGGTCGATGTCTTGGCCGATCTGGGGGTTGGGCCAGCGGATCTGGCGACGATCGTCGTTACCCACATTCACCTTGATCACGCTGGCGGGGTAGGTGACCTTGCCGCAGCGTTTCCTCAAGCTGAGATCGTGGTCCATGAAGCTGGAGCCCGCCATCTGGCCGATCCGTCACGTCTCATGGCAAGTGCTGCAAGGGTTTTCGGCGACGTGCTTGACTCCCTGTTCGGTCAGTTGCGTCCAACTCCACCCGAGCGGATCAGAGTTCTCACCGATGGCGCACAGGTCGACCTCGGAGGTGGGCGATTTCTATCCTCCTTCGATTCACCCGGTCATGCCCGTCATCATGTTGGTCTGCTTGACTCGCTCTCAGGGGATCTGTACACGGGTGATGCAGCGGGAGTCTGGACACCGGAGACACAGGACCTGCGGCCAGCAACTCCCCCACCGGAGTTCGACCTGGACACGGCACTGCGTTCACTGGACCGGATGCGTGAGCGTCGAGCAACCCGACTCCTGTTTTCGCACTTTGGGCCGGTGGTCCAGGTGGACGAGACCTTGGATCGATCAGTTGAAGAGCTTCGGCTGTGGGTGGAGTTGGTTCGAGAAGCACGCCTCGACGCCCTCGACCTTGATCACGCGGTGCAACGCGTGAAGGAGCGGACCGCTGACAGATATGCGGTCCGCTCCCAGCCCGAAATCGAGCACAAACTTGAGGTGTTATCCAGTACCGAGGCCGATGTCGCTGGTATCTGGCGCTGGCTGGATGCTCAGTCTGAACTGGAGTCATCCACGTCCTGAGTCATCCGAGACTCCAGAGCCGCCCGCGCCGCGGCCACAGCCGCAATCGCTTCTGCTGCAGCACGTTCCAAAGCTTGGGCCTCTGCTTCAAGTTTCTCGAGCAGATCATCCGCCTGCGTTACGGGCAGTTCATCCAGCAGTGATGAGCCTCGTGAACTGTGACTGGTGTCGTGGTCGGTGTCGTCCTCGCTCAGGTCGTCCTCGTACGTCTCGTCCTCGTACGAGTCAAGCATGTCGAGATCATCATCATCGACATCTGTCAGGTCTACCTCAGATTCCTCTGGACTGTCGACGTCCAGGTCAACCCAGACGAGACCGTCCATCTCAGCAAGGCGCTCGGCTGCTTCCGTCTCGTCATCGACATCAACCTCACTGGCCCGCAGGAACCACTCCCGTGCCTCATCGTCGCGTCCCAGTTCCGCGAGAACATCGGCGTAGGCGAACTTGATTCGCGCCGACCAGGACGCAACCTCATCGCTGCCAAGTTCGGCACACTGGAGCGTGACGAGTGCGGCGTCGAGCTGTCCGAGATCCCGACGGGCTCCCGATGCCACGATACGAAGTTCAACTCGACCCTTGCGATCCAAGCGATCTGCTTCGGGTGCGCCAGCCATGCTGATCGCTCGCTCCGGACGTCCAAGGCCGCGCTCACAATCAGCCATGATGGGCCAATAGGCGTCTGAGCCCGAGATCCGTCGTGCAGCTCGGAACTGGGCAAGCGCATCGGCGTAATGGCCGGCGGCATAGGCAGATACACCGGCAGCCTCGCGCACAACTGCCAGGCGGCCACCACGGCTGACTGCCACCTTTGCGTGCTCCCACGCAAGTTCGGGATTATCGTCAAGCACACGCTCAGCCATCACCAGATGACGCGACACCAGAGTTGCTGCCTCCAAAGAAAGCGTCCGAAGGTCCCCGCGAATTGACTGATCAAGCTCCTGGCCAGTGACATCGTCCGGAATCTGCGGTCCCGTCGGGCGGTCCGGCCGATCCATTCTGCGGCGGTCGTCCCGATACCCACCATCGTTACGACGAGCTGCTCCCGCTGCGGCATAACCGCCGCGATCACCACGGCGATCCCCACGATCCGGGCGATCTCCATACGAACGCTGCGGACGATCCCGATAGGACCGGTCACCATAAGAACGATCACCACGCGCGGGGCGGTCACCACGATCCGGGCGATCGCCACGATCCGGGCGATCCCCATACGAACGCTGCGGACGATCCCCATAGGAACGATCGCCACGATCGCCGCGGTCACCTCTGTCGGGACGATCTCCGTACGAACGCTGCGGACGATCCCCATACGAACGATCACCACGGTCACCACGATCCGGGCGATCCCCATACGAACGCTGCGGACGATCCCCATACGAACGATCACCACGATCGCCACGATCCGGACGATCCCCATACGAACGCTGCGGCCGATCACCATAGGAACGGTCGCTGCGGTCACCTCTGTTGGGGCCACCACCATATGACCGGTCACCGCGATCATCGCGGTATCCGCCACCCGTAGGGCGACGATCATTTCCCGGTCCTGAACGACCTGAATAGCCCCCGGGTTTACCTGATCCGGCACTAGGTCGTTTACCACCGGATGACCCGGATTGCGGACGACCCGATTGAGGTCGACCCGATTGGGGACGACCTGACTGAGGACGACCCGACTGCGAACGACGCGAACTGTCGCCGCTGCTACCTCGACGTGGACCCTGGGCCATGATGTGCTCCTACTGTTGAATTCTCATTAGCGACATCCCATAACGAAAACGAGGCCGCCCCATAAGGGGCGACCTCGTCTCGAAAGAATGTCCGGCGGCGTCCTGCTCTCCCACGCAGTCACCCGCGCAGTACCATCGGCTCTGAAGGGCTTAGCTTCCGGGTTCGGAATGGGACCGGGCGTTTCCCCTTCGACATGGCCGCCGAAACTCTATTGAGATGTTAGTCGTTCCCGACCGTATCTCGGGAACCGCACAGTGGACGCAAGCATGGAAGTTTATGTTTGAGGCAAGTCCTCGGCCTATTAGTACCGGTCAGCTGCACGCATTGCTGCGCTTCCACTTCCGGCCTATCAACCCAGTGGTCTAGCTGGGGGCCTTACCCGATAAACGGTGGGAATTCTCATCTTGAAGCGAGCTTCCCGCTTAGATGCTTTCAGCGGTTATCCCTTCCGAACGTAGCTAACCAGCCGTGCCCTTGGCAGGACAACTGGCACACCAGAGGTTCGTCCGTCCCGGTCCTCTCGTACTAGGGACAGCCCTTCTCAAAATTCCTACGCGCGCGGAGGATAGGGACCGAACTGTCTCACGACGTTCTAAACCCAGCTCGCGTGCCGCTTTAATGGGCGAACAGCCCAACCCTTGGGACCTACTCCAGCCCCAGGATGCGACGAGC